>NZ_JCANTD010000040.1:0-37143 GCF_059570675.1 Salinispora goodfellowii
CGCCCTGCGACCGGAGCAGGTTGATTGAGAACGGACATCCGCTCGGCGGGCCTCGGGAACGCGGGATGAGCCGGCGGTCGCCGGCTCGACCGGGCTGGGGTCGGCGTCGTGAGATCGTCAGAGCGATCGGCCACCCCCGGCTGTCAGACACGCACGGTCACGACCACCCCGACCATTACAGCGACTTGCATCGATGACACAGGGGCGCTGGCTGATCTTGTCAGATCGCCGTCCGGTGTCCCCGACGGCGGCGGCGTCACGGAGGACGCCGGTGCTGGATTGTCACCGGAGGCGGTGGCCGTGTCAGACCGTCCCCACGCCGGACGAACGCCGTCAGACGGCGCGCCACCGCGGCGCGCAGGGTTGACGATGACATTCGGCTGCAGTGTCAGCCTGTCGCGATCTGACACCGTGCCGCCCGCGGGGCGCTGTTAGACGCTGTGAGACCGGCTGGGTCTCCGTTGTCAGACCCCTCGGCCGGTGTCGTGTCCCTCGCGGCCTTGTCCCGGGCCCTTCGCCTCCTGTCGTGTCAACGCGCAGGTCAACGAGGCTTTGTCAGAACGGTGACGCGCGCCAACGTCGGTCGTCAGTCAGCGGGTGGTCGGTGGCGGCTGGTGCTGTCGAGCCGAGGATTCATGCCTGCTGGCCTGCGTTGTCAGGGGCCGGTGAGACCGAGGTGGCGCAATGGCGGTCAGGCGCGCCGGCTCTACACCTCCGGCCCGTCATCGACATTCGTCTCTGACATGGGAGTTCGTGACATGACCGCGTCCGCCAAGGACTGGCCCGACTCACCGCTGGACGCCGTGGACACCGCGTTCGCCGCCCTGACCTGTGATCCCAATCCGTTGTCACTGGACCTCGACCCGCAGGCCGACCAACTCGGCGATGACAGCGATCTGCCCGGCGGTGTCATCGCGCTGCCGACGTTGCGGCAGTGGCTGCTGGAGCATCCCCGCGCCTACACGGCGCGTGACGTCGTGTGGCGGGAACTGGTCCGCCGCGCCCGTCTCGACGGTCCCGCCTGGGTCATCGCCGCGGTCGCCCTGGCGATGCCGGCGCTGCGCCGCTACGCCGGCCGGCTGCACACCGGCTGGGCCGGTGACGCTCACGACCTGGACGCCGAGATCCTCACCGGCTTCCTCGGCGCTCTGCGGGACCGGGTCGACCTGGCCAAGCCGGCGCCGTACGCGGCGCTGTGCATGGCGGCGTGGCGGGCCGGCCACGAGCTGCGGCAGCGTGACGGCGCCGAGGCCGTGCCGGTGGACGACCTCGACCATGTCACCGGCTCCCGTACCCCGAAGCGTCCCTACGGGCATCCGGACCTTCTCGTGCGCCGGGCGGTCGAGTTGGGCATCGTCGACGCCTGCGACGAGCAGCCCTACATCGACGTGCGGCTGGGCCGGCGGGCTATCGAACCCATCGCCGCCCGCCTCGGCCTGGAGGTCGACACGCTGCGGCGGCGCGTCGAGCGCATCGACGTCCGCATTGCCGACGCGCTCGCCGCCGGGATGCTCACCGAGGCGACCTCGCCCCGGGCGCGGGAGGACCTCGCCGCTGCGGCCGAGCGACGGCAGCACATCCGGGCCGCCCGCGGTGGCGCCCGGCCGGCCTCGGCGCGGGTGAGGCTGGCAGCCGCCTGACCGCCGACCATTCCGCAGGCTCTCCGGTCGCGGGCCCGACCATCTGGTCGGGCCCGCGACCACGTCCGGCGAACCCAGCCCCTTTCCACCGCTGCGACCGGCCCCACCCGGTACGGGGGAGAACCGCCGTGGCCGCTGCCGAGCGGGCCTGACGGATCTCTCGCGGATCTGACAGCGGCGCTGACGGGGTGTTGATTCGGCGGCTGTGAGATTCGGGGCCGAGCCGACGGCGAGGTCCGCCACCAGCGGCATGATCGTCGGAAATGCCGCTGACCCGGGCTGTCAGAGGTTTGTGAGGTCGCGTCGGAGTGCTGTGGGATCGGCAGGTGTTCGCCACGGCTCACAAACGCCGGTTTGAGGGTGCGGAACTCCTCCGACGCCACTGCGGCGTCACGCAGGGGGGTGGTTCCGCCCGCCGCCGGGCCGGGAGGCCTGGTCGGTACGGGACCGGGTGCCTCGGGTGCCGCGCCACGTTGATGCGCTGACACCTCATCGATCACCGCTTACCCGAACGGGAGGACGAGCTCCTCCCGAGGTTCACCACGGTCCCCTCCGACGGGCATCTCCCGAGCCCGGCGGCGGCCTCCTACCCACGTCGAATCGCCCCGGCGCGAGCCGGGGCGGGAGGTGCCGCCATCATGTTCCGCCCGCTGTGGGCACGTTCCCGTGCCCTGACCGCCCTGTCCCACCCGCCGATGACCACTCGCGCGCTTCGCCGCATCGCCCGCGTCGCCACGCCCGCCGCGGCGGCCGTGACGCTGCTGGCGGTGCCGGCCGCCGCCTACGCCGACCCCGGCGGCCCGGTCATCCTGGCCGCCAACGACCTACCCACCGTCATCGCCAACCTGCAGACCTGGGTGATGGGCATCCTCGCCGCCGTCGCCACCCTGTTCCTGGTCCTCGCGGGCGTGTACTGGGCCACCGCCGGTGGCGACCCGGCCCAGGTAGACAAGGCCAAGGGCGCGTTGAAGAACGCCCTGATCGGCTACGGCCTGGCCGTCCTCGCGCCGATCCTGCTGCAGGTCGTCAAGGGAATCGTCGGAGGCTGACGATGACCTGGGCGCTCGACCAGATCCTCGACTGGTTCGCCGGTCTGCTCCTGGACTGCCTCAACGGGTTGATCACCGCGATCACCCACGCGCTGCTGATCACCCCGGACGTCACCGCCCTGCCGCAGGTGCAGGCCCTGACCGGACGGTCGATCTGGGTCGTCGACACCGTCTTCGTCCTGGTGTTCGTCGCCGCCGGCGTCCTGACCATGGTCGCCGGCGGCGACGAACGGGCCCGCTACACCGCCAAGGACCTCATGCCGCGGTGTGTCGTCGGGTTCGTCACCGCCCACTTCTCCCAACTGATCGCCGGCCAACTCGTCGCGCTGGCCAACGCGTTCACCACCGCCCTGACCGAGCGGGACTTCCACGGCGACAGCGCCCTCGACGCGATCAAGACCCACCTGCTCGCCGCCCGGGACCAGACCGCCGGGCTGCTGTTCCTCGTCTGCCTGGCGATCATCGTGTTCCTGCTCGCCGCCACGGCCTGCAGTGTGATCGTCCGGTTCGCGGTCGCCCTGATCCTCACCGCGGTCGCCCCGATCGCCCTCGCCTGTCACGCCCTGCCGCAGACCGACGGGGTGGCCCGCATGTGGTGGCGCTCCTACGTCGCCATGCTGGCCATCCCGGTGGCGCAGGCGTTCGTCCTGTTCGCCGGACAGTGGATGCTGCTGGACACCAGCAACATGCTGCCGCTGCTCGGCCTACCGGTCGAACCGGGCGGCGTGCTCAACCTGTTCGTGGTGATGGTCCTGCTGTGGACCACGCTCAAGGTGCCGGGGCTACTGCGCCGCTATGCCACCAGCGGCGGCGGACGCGGCGGCAACCCGCTCGGCGCGATCGTGCGGGTCGTCGTGGTGCAGCAACTCACCCGCGGCCTGCGCATCCCCGGCCTTCGGGCGGTGGGGCGATGAGCCGCGACCGCCGCGACGAACAACCGGTCACCGCCCGGATGCCCGCCGACGTGGACGCCCCGGACAAGGTGCTCTACGGGCTGACGTTCCGGCAACTCGCGATCCTCGCCGTCGCCGCCGTCATCTTCTACGGCGCCTGGCGGGCCCTCCACGCGATCGTGCCCGCGCCGGTGCTGCTCGGCGCGGCTGTCGTGCTCGGCGGCCTGGTGTTCGGCCTCGCGGTCGGCCGCCGTGATGGACTGCCCATGGACCTGTGGCTGCTGGCCGCGGTCCGCCACTCTCGGGCGCCACGCGCGCTATCCACCACCGACACCACCGCGAAGACACCCGACTGGGTGCAGGCCCCGGCGTCGAGAGTGATGCTGCCGGCGCCGCTGAAGCTTCCCGCCGACGCCATCGACGACCACGGGGAGATCAACCTCGACGGGGTGAAGGCGGCGATGGTCGCCGCGACCAGCGTCAACCTGGCTCTGCGCACCGCCGACGAGCAGGCCGCCCTGGTTGACACCTTCGGCCGCTGGTTGAACTCGCTGTCGACGCCGACGCAGATCGTGGTGTCGGCGCAGCCGGTCGACCTGCATTCCGCCGCCCGCACCCTCGCCCAGACGGCGGACGGGATGCCGCACCCGGCTCTCGCCGACGCGGCAGCCGACCACGCACGCTTCCTCGACGACCTCGCCGAACGGCGGGACCCGCTACGCCGGCAGGTCCTCATCGTCACCCGCACCAATGCGGGTGAGCGGGGCGAGCACGCCGCCCGGCGCCGCGCCGACCAGACCGTCCGGTCCCTGTCCGGGCTCGGCGTCACGACCCGCGCCCTCGACGGCCATGCCACGACCGCCGCCCTGGCCGCCGCGGCCGACCCCTACCGGCCGCCCCGCCCCGGCGGCCTCGCCGCACCCGGCACCACCATTACCGCCCCTCCGACGAAGAAACCACGCACCAGGAGGACGTCATGATCTCCGTCATGCGCCGACGCGCTCCGAACGACGACAGCACCAGCCCGGCATCCGCAGGACTCGCGGCGACGGTAGCTCCGGCCTCGGTGGAGGTCACGCCGCGGTTCCTGCGGGTCGGAGACGGCTACGCCGCCACCCTCGTGGTCACAGGCTACCCAGCTGAGGTCGGGCCGGCGTGGCTGGAGCCGCTGCTGTCCTGGCCGGGCCGCCTCGACCTCGCCCTGCACATCGACCCGATTCCCGCGCCGGTCGCGGCGTCGCGGCTGCGGAACCAGCGGGCCAGGTTCGAATCGTCCCGTCGGGCCGACGAGCAGAAGGGCAAACTCACCGACCCGTACGTGGAGGCCGCCGCCGACGACGCCGCCGACCTCGCCGAGCGCCTCGCCCGTGGGGCAGCGAAGCTGTTCCGCGTCGGTTTGTACCTGACCGTGCACGCCCGCACCGAGACCGAACTCCTCGACGCGTGCGCGCAGGTGAAGGCCGCCGCCGCGTCCACCCTGATCGAAGTGCAGCCCGCGACGTGGCGGCATCTGCCCGGCTGGACCACCACCCTGCCCTTGGCGACGGACAGCCTGCAGATGCGCCGCACCATGGACACCCAGGCCCTGGCCGCCGCGTTCCCCCTGGCCAGCGCGGATCTGCCGGCGCCGCTGCCCGGCGACCCGGCCACCACAGGCGGGGTGCTGTACGGGGTCAACCCGGACTCGCAGGGCATCGTCTGGTGGGACCGGTGGGCGCAGGAGAACCACAACAGCGTCGTCCTCGCCCGCTCCGGTGCCGGGAAGTCCTACTTCGTCAAGCTCGACGTGCTGCGCAACCTGTACCAGGGGGTGCAGGTCTCCGTGGTTGACCCCGAGGACGAATACCTCCGCCTTGCCGACGCGGTCGGCGGCACCATCGTGCGGCTCGGGGCACCCGGCGTGAAGATCAATCCCCTGGATCTGCCGGCCGGGGACACCCGCCCGGACGTGCTCACCCGCCGCGGCCTGTTCCTCCACACGCTGATCAGCGTGTTGGTGGGGCAGCTGCCGCCGCCCGCCGAGCGCGCCGCCCTCGACCGGGCGATCCTCGCCGTCTACCGGCAGGCGGGCATCACCGCTGACCCGGCCACCCACCACCGGCCGGCGCCCTTGCTGAAGGATCTGGCCGCAACGCTGCGAGCTGACGACGCCGCCGCCGCGCACGAACTCGCCGCCCGGCTCGCCCCGTGGGTGGCTGGTTCGTACTCCGACCTGTTCGACTCCCCGACCACGACTCGCCCGGACGGGCACCTCGTGGTCTGGAGCCTGCGGCACCTGCCGGACGAGCTGCGGACCGTCGGCACTCTGCTCGCCCTGGACGAGATCTGGCGGCAGGTCGACCTGCCGCGGCAGTACCGCACCAGCTCCTCGCCGGAGGCGAGGCGGCTGGTGGTGGTGGATGAGGCGTGGTTGCTGATGAGCGACGGTGAGGGCGCCCGGTTCCTGTTCAAAATGTCGAAGGCCGGCCGGAAACGCAACGCCGGCCTGTCGGTCATCACCCAGGACGTCGCCGACGTGCTCGGCACCGACCTCGGCCAGGCCGTCGTGTCGAACGCGGCCACGCAGGTGTTGCTCAAGCAGGCCCCGCAGGCCATCGACCAGGTCGCCGACGCGTTCGGCCTGACCGCGGGCGAGCGGCGGATGCTGCTGTCCGCCCGGGTCGGGCACGGCCTGCTGATCTCCGGCACGAACCGGACCGCGTTCGAGTCGATCTCCTCCAAGGCCGAACACCTTCTCGCGACCACGAAGCCGTCCGACGTCGCCGACCTCGACTCCGACGATGGGGAGGAGGACCTGTGACACCCCTGCGTGCCCTATCGCCGATGCCGGCGCCCAGCCCGTCCGGGCCGGGCGCCGGTCTCATCTCTCCGCCAGGCGCGCCCACCCGCTGGATTCTGCACGCCGCGCAGTGGGCGGCCGACCGGCCGTGGCTGCTCGGCGTCGCCGCCGCCCTGCTCGTCGTCTACGTCGCCGGGCGGAACCTGCTCGACGGGTGGCGGCACCGCCGCCACACCGAGGGCGCCCGCCTCGTCACGGTCGCCCCACCGCCGGAGGTCGACCCGCACAGCGCCGCCGCGCTGTGGGCGAACCTGCACGGCACGCTCACCCCGTCCCGCCGGCGCAGGCTGCTCTACGGCAGCCCGCACGTGGTGTGGCAGTACACCTGGACCGGCCGGCAGCTGCTCATCTCGATCTGGGTGCCCGGCAGCGTGCCGGCCGGGGCGGTCGAGGCCGCCGTGCGGGCCGCGTGGCCCGGCGCCGCCTGCACCACCGACGACCAGGCCCCACCGCCGATCCCCCTCGATGTGCCGGCCGCCGTCGGCGGGCACCTGCTGCCGACGGCGGCGGAGTGGCTGCCGTTCGAAACCGACCACGACAACGACCCGCTGCGGGCGCTGATGTCCGCCGGGTCGCAGCTCAAGCCGGACGAGTACGCCTGCGTGCAGGTCCTCGCCCGACCGGCCACACCCCGCCGGGCGGCACGGGCGCGGCGCGCAGCCGGCCGGCTGCGCGACGGCAAGACGGCTGTACCGGCCATCAATCCGGCCGCGCCACTGCTGTGGATCCTCGAGGCGTTCCTTCCCGGCCGTACCGCCACCACCCGCAGCGGCGGCGGCCAGCCGACCGGCCGCCGGGACCCCGGCGTGGAGCGGGACGTGCGGGCGATCCTCGACAAGACCGCGCACCCACTGTGGACGATCGGCATCCGCTACGCCATCGCGAAGAACAACCACCGCGGTGGCTCCCGGCCGGAGGCCAGGCTGCGAGGTGTCGCGGACGCGGTCGCCTCGTCGTTCGCCGTCTACGCCGGCCGCAACCGCCTCGCCCACCGCGCGCGGATGACGCAACCGGTGGCCGTGCTGGCCACCCGGCGGCTCGGTGCCGGGTTCCTGGCCTCCACCCCCGAGCTGGCCGTCCTCGCCGCCCTGCCCCGGGATCTGGCCGTGCCGGGGCTGGATCGGGCGCGGGCGAAGTCCATGCCCGCCCCGGTGGCGGTGCCGACCGGCGGCCGCGGGATGAAAGTCCTCGGCGACGCCGAAGTCGGTGGCCACGCGGTGGCCCTGTCCGTCGCCGATGCGAGGTATCACATGCATGTGGTCGGATCGACGGGCTCCGGGAAGACCACCCTGCTGGTCAACATGGCCGTCGAGGACATCACAGCCGGCCGGGGCACCGTCGTCATCGACCCACACGGCGACATGGTCCTCGACATCCTCGACCGGCTCCCCGCCAGCGTCGCCGGCCGGGTGGTGCTGTTCGACCCCGACCAGCCCAACCCCCCGACCCTCAACCCGCTATCCGGCACCGACCCCGACCTCGTCGTCGACAACCTCGTGTCGATCTTCGGGAACATCTTCGCCAAGGCGTGGGGACCGCGCATGGACGACGTCATGCGGGTCGCCTGCCTGACCCTGCTGCGGCACGCCAACGTCACCCTCCAACACATCCCACCCCTGCTCAACTCGGCCCAGTTCCGGTCGGCGATGACCGTCGGCCTGGACGACCCGGCCGGCCTGTCCGGGTTCTGGCAGTGGTACGACGACCTCAACCCCGCCCTGCGCTCCCAGGTCATCGGCCCCGTCCTGGCCCGCCTGCGGGCGTTCCTGCTGCGGGACTTCGTCAAACGCACCATGCGCTACCCCCAATCGAGTTTCGACATGGGCAAGGTCCTCGACGGTGGGGCGCTACTGGTGCGCATCCCGAAGGGCCAGCTGGGTGAGGACACCAGCAAGCTGCTCGGCTCGCTCGTGCTGGCGCAGGTGTGGCAGGCCGCGACCGCCCGGGCGGGCGTGCCGGCGGACAAACGCCGGGACGCCACATTGATCATCGACGAGTGTCAGAACTTCCTGACCCTCGCCAACAGCCTGGACTCGATGTTGGCGGAGGCGCGGAAGTACCGGCTGTCGATGGTCCTCGCCCACCAGGACCTGGCCCAGTTCCCGAAGGACCTCCTCGCCGCCGCTTCGGCGAACGCCCGCAACAAGCTGTACTTCTCCGTCGCCCCCGAGGACGCCCGCGTCCTCGCGAGGCATACCTTGCCCGAACTCGACGAGCACGACCTGACCCACCTGGACGCCTACACCGCCGCCGGACGCCTCGTCGTCGCCGGGCGGCAGACACCGGCGTTCACCCTCAAGACCCGACCGCCGAAGCCGGTCGTGGGCGAGGCGACGGCGATCCGGCAGGCCGCCGCTGAGGCGGTACCGGCGCAGGACACCAGCGCGATCGATGACCTCGTCGACCGGTTCTCGGCCCGACCCGACGACAACCGCCGGGCCCGGGGCAAGAGCGGTCCGAAGGCGAACGCCTGAACGCCGCAGGGCGGTTGGCGAGAGATCGACAGACCAGGCCGACCCAGGCCGGCCGGGTCGACCGCGTCCCGGTCACCCCTTCCGTGAGGGCTTCACCAGCCCTTCACCACCGATCACCACACCGCACTGACAGATTCCGGCTCTCCGGGTCTGTCAGTGCCGCTCACCGGCGGTCACCAGCCTCCGGTGACGACCTCACCGAACTCAGACACCCTCCCCTCGGAGGGAACTCCTCTTCCGCTTGGAGCATCCACCGTGCCTACCAACAACTCCGTCTCCCGGTCGTCGTCCGCCTCGTCCTCCGGCTCCTCGTCCGGTTCCCGTTCGTCCTCCCGTCTCGCTCGTCTGGACCGGCTTCGTCGACTCACCACCCGCGATCATCAACTGTTGCGGTTGCTCGCCGAGCACTACGTCCTCTCCACCGACCAGATCACGGCAGCGCTGTTCCCGTCCCGTCGCTCTGCCCGGCTCCGACTCGCCCAGCTGCACCAGATGGAGGCGGTCAGCCGGTTCGTGGACGTCACCACCGGCAGCGGCCAGCATCTCTACACCCTCGGCCCGCTCGGTGCCGTGGTCCACCCCACCCAGTTCAACGACCCGAACCAGGCCGGTGCACGAGCTCCGAGGACCAACATCGACCGGACCGAACGCATCATCGGCAGCCGCCGCCTGGCCCACCTGCTCGGCACGAACCAGCTGTTCATCGACCTGCTCGGCTACGCCCGCACCGACGAGCACGCCCGGCTGGCGCGGTGGTGGTCCGAACAGCACACCGCCGCCGCGTTCGCCGCCGCCTCCTACGCCGCCGGCAGCGGGGCCGGGGTCCAGCCCGACGGACACGGCATCTGGCACGCCGGTGGGCGCACCGTCGGGTTCTTCCTCGAACACGACAACGGCACCGAACCCCTCGGCACCGTGCTGCGCAAGCTGCGCGGGTACGAGCAGCTCGCCCGCTACGGGCCGCGGTACCCGGTGCTGCTGCGCGTCCCCGGCCGCCGCCGCGAGCAGCACCTCCTCGACGCCCTCGCCGGAGTGCCCACCGCGATGCCCGTCGCCACCGGCCTGCACGGCGAGCACCCCGCCGGGCCTGCCTGGACGCTGACCACCGATCCGGGCCTGCGCCGCTGGCTGCATGAACTGCCCTCAGATCACGGCCCGGACAACCCGGCCACCAACCCGCACCGCTTCACCGACACCGACCTCAGCGGCCCCACCGCCCCGGAGCCCTGACGCCCACCTTCACCGCACGCGCAGGGGGGTCGTCCACCGTCGTGGGCGACTGTGAGACCGACCGGATCTCACAGCCTCACCGTTCCTCACCCGCTTAATCGAGCGGTCGTCTGACAGGGCAGGTCAACGGCACTTCTGACGATCGTGACGGCGGTCGGCGCTGACAGATCCGGCCGCTACCTTCATCGGCACCACCTTCACCCATATATCGCTCCACCCGGTCCGGTCCCACCTCGGGAACCACCGCCGCACCCCAACGGTGCGCTCCGCCCACCCGCCTCCGGGCCGGTCGGCGCCCGCGCCGCGCGGCGACCCCCAGGTCGCACCGCACCACCAGCACCAATCCGCACCATCCCGCTTCACCAGCAGCCCTCTGCTGCACCCATTCCCTGTTCGTCCCGTGAGTCGACCCATGTACCCGGTGGGCCGACCACTTCCGCGCGCCCATAGCGCGCCCCAACCCGAAGGAGGAACCCCTCATGACCGCAACCAACGGTGCCGCGACTCCGCTGAGCCGCTACGGCACCCGCGTGCCGACGGTGACGCCCCGCCCGGGCCGCAAGCCCGCCCCCGCGGCGGCCACCACCGCCAGCACCACGGCGCCCACCAGCCCGGTGGTCACGCCGACCGCGACGATCAACACCATGATCGTCTGCCTGCCCGACGGCCTGCCGTCGCAGGCCCTGACCGCCACCCAGCTCGACCGGCACTTCGGCGTGTCCGGCACCCTGCAGCCCCGTTTCTGGGCCATCCCGGACATGTGGCTGTGGCAGCGGCGCGACCTGGTCGCACCGCGCAAGGGACGTCCGGTGTACTGCGCCGGCGGACCGGTCAAGCTGCTCGACCTGGACGCCATGCGTCACGCCGCCGGCGTCGGCGCCGGCATCCGCCACCAACTGTGGCAGCAGGTCGTGCACGGCACCCGGCCGGCCACCCCGTGGCCGACCCTGCTGGCCCGCCACCTGGCGGAACCCGCCAAATACCCGCGCGAGCGGGCCGAGGCGGACTTCAACAACCAGCCCCGCGTCAACGCGATGCGGATGCACAACGCGGCCAGCTACGGCGCCGCCCACCTCAGCCCTGGTGAGCTGGAGATGTTCCAGGCAGGCCCGATGGCCTACCAGCACTACAGCGCCACCACCGCCGTGTGCGGCGACGCCCTGCTCACCCCGGACGGGCACAAGCTCGCACCCGCGAGCGACGCCCTCACCCACCGGGTGACCTACCTCGAGCAGGCGACCCGGTACCTCGACACCATCGAGACCAACCAGCGGCTGCTCGCCGTCGCCCTGTAGCACCACCGGGATCCGGAACCGGTCGGGCACCGCCACCCATCCCTTCTTCCCTGGGGATCGGCGGCGGCCCGACCGGCTCCACCCCATTCCCCACCGCGCCGCGCCGGCCACCAGCAGCAGCAGCAGACGCGAGCTCTGCAGCCGCGCCCCCTAAGCGTCCCGACCCTGCGACGCACACACCCGCCACGACGAGTGCGGCCACACCCCCACACCACGTTGACCACCACCTGACCACGCTCGCTTGGGGCTTACGTCCGACCCGGTCCTGCGGGCCGTGCGCCGTACCCACGGGCCGAAGCAGCGTGGCGTGGACCCACTGCCGGCCCCGCGCGGCACTCGCCCGGCGCCCCGGGCTGGGGCTCCCCGCAAGCCCGGCCAGCGAACGGCCGACCTTTCCCTCTTCCCCTACCAGGAGGTTTCTTCGCCATGTCCGACCGACTGTGGTTCCGCGTCGAGGACGTCCTGCCCCTCGCTGAACACGCCGCCGCCTCGAGCAGGCACCTGAGGACCGGGCAGCAGTACCGCGCTGGCGCCCGGGACCAGGCTGCGCTCATCTGGTCCCACGACACCGACGGTGACTGGTTGTCCTCCAACGGGATCCCCCGCTGGTACGACGCCGACGGCGCCGACCACCGGGCCCTCGCCGAAACCTGGACCCACACCGCCACCGGCGCCACCGGCAACCCGGTCCCCGCCGACGACGGACACGGATTCCTGCCCCTGCACGCCGACCACCGTGACGGCCGGCGGGACCTGCTCGACCTGCTCCGCTACGCCCACCACCACGGGCTGCACTGGCTCGGGCTTCACCCCGACCCGGCGAGCGAGACCACCGGCGACCGCTACCGCATCTCCCGCCACCGCGGCGACATCACCCCACCGCTGGCCACCTGGACCCCGGCGACCGTGACCTGCGACGTGGTCGGCGGCGGCGCCTACCGCGCCATGGTCGCCCCCGGCTACACCACCCTCACCCGCACCGGGCTGCTGTGCCGCTTCCCGCTGTTCGCGGTGCAGCGTATGGCCACCCACCTCGACGGCCTCTACCCCGGCGACATGCCGGGCGAACATCCTCGGCTGCGGTTCGACGGCGACGAGGTCGCCGTCGAGTGGGAGGACGACGACGGCTTGGACGGTCGCTGGGTCGAGGACGACCGGGTCGTCCCGGACGCCAACCGCTGCTACGCCATCGGCGCCTACCAGTGGCCGTGGACCCTCGTCGCGTCCGAGACGACCTTCCGCGCCGCCGACCCGAAGGACCGGTCGCGGTGATCGTCGACGAGGCGTTCCAGCCGGGCGGGCCAGGCTGCTACGAGCTGACCCGCGTGCACCACACCGACGGGTACGTCCTGCGGGTACGGGTCTACCGCGACAGCTACGCCAAGCAGAGTACCGCGGTCGCCGAGGTCCTCACCCCACTGTTCACCTGGACCATCATCGCCAGCAGCCCCGGTCACAGCTGGCACCGCACCACCCCGACCACCTCACCAGACGCGACGCCGTTGATCCCGGTCGCCGACGAGGTGCTGCAGCGGGCGCGGCGGATCCTTCCCACGCCGCCGCCGTTCACCACGCCCGGCCGGTAACCCCACCAAGGCCGCACCCTGCCGCGCTGCCCGCCGCTCGGTCGCACCTCGCGCACCAGCCGGCGCAGCCCGGCCCCGCTCCTCGCACACGTCCATCCACCCGCCGCACCACGGCGGCTGACCCGCGCGTCCACGGCCCGCCGCCGGTGACGCGCTTTCTCACTGGCACGACCTGGCCGATGCCCGGCCACCCGCGCACTCGCGCAGACCCGGGCACGGCCGTGCCCGGGTTCCCACCCCTGCCGAAGGGAACCCTCATGACATCCACCAGCAGGCCCCGCATCGCGGTCGTCGGCGGCAGCATCACCGGCCCCGTCACCGCGCTGCTGTTGCTGCACGCCGGATTTGACGACGTCATCGTCTACGAGGCCGCGCCGGCGTCCGCGCCCTTGGGCGGCGGCCTCATCGGCCTGGAACATCCCGCCCTGGACGTGCTCGACCGCCTCGACATCCCGCAACACGAGTTCGTCGCCCACGACTCCGAGGCCATCGTCCAGATGACCATCCGCGACCGCCACCCCGCCGAGACCATCCGACGCACTTACCCGGGCCGCAACACCACCTGGACGCTGCTGCACCAGGCGCTGACTCGCCGCCTCCCCGCCGGGGTCCTGCACACCGGCATGAAGGTCACCGCCCTGGCCGAACAGACCGGCCAGGGCGGAGCTGTGGTTCCGCGACGGCCACACCGAGGCCGCCGACCTGGTCGTGTTCGCCGACGGCCGATCCTCCACCGGCCGCCGGCTGCTCGACCCCGACCGGAACCTGCGGTACGCCGGCTACGTCGCCCACCGCGGCATCGCCGACACCACCCCTGAGCCTGGGCTGCGGGACTTCCTGAGGCTGCAGCCCTGCCCCGGCGCGCAGTTCAACCTCGCCCCGGTACCCGGCGGCTGCGACTGGACCTTCTACCTCAACTGCACCAGCAGCGAATACACGCAGCGGTTCGGCGCCGACCCCACCCGCCGGGTCTTCGCCCTACCCAGACACGTCGGCCCCGCCGCCCGCACCCACGTCGACACCCACGCCGACCTGCTGCTGCCGGCCGACCACGCCGCCGTCGTCCACGCCACCACCACCCGGATGGCGGTACCGGTCCTCGACATCACCCCACCAAACCGCATGGTCTGGCCGCTCGGCGCAGGCCACGCCGTGCTGCTCGGCGACGCCCTCGCCCCCGTCCGCCCGCACACCGCCCGCGGCGCCAACAACGGCATCGAACAGGCCGCCGGCCTCATCGCCGCCCTCACCCAGCACCGCAAGTACGCCGCCGACCTCACCGCCGCCCTGCACGGCTGGCAACGCCGACACCTGCCCGCCGCCGTCGCCGCCGTGCACCGCGGGCCCGCCATCGGCCACCAGCTCGGCCTCGGCACTGAGCAACCCACCCAGTAACCCCAAAGGCCGTGGTGGGTCTGCCGCAAGGTGCGTTATGGCTGGCCGCGACAGCTTCGAGCTGCGCCGGATGCATCAACTCGGCAGGCGGGGTCGCGCGAGTGTCGGTCTGCCACACACGGCTACGCCACGTTCAGCTGTAGGAAGGAAAAACATCATGTCTGAGGACCTGACTCACGAGATGCGCAGCGCGTTGGAACCCGGTGAGATGGTCACCGTCGACGCCACGCTCCTCGAGGACATGGGCCCGTATCTGTACGTTGTCATCGACGGTTTCCTCGACCCCCGGTATACCCTCGCTTGTCTCGGCGGCGACGGCTACCAGTGGCCCAACGTTGAGCGTTCACACCTGAGCCCCGTGTCGCCGGGGCACATCGTCCGCGTGATCGATTCCGACGGCGGGGTCGGATACATGGCCGCGTAACCAGGCCCGGACCGGTGGGTACGGGTTTCCGGCGCCGTCCTCTCCGCAGCGGCAGCGACGCCTGACCGGTTGCGGGCTACGGCTATACCGGTCCGACTGCTGCGGCCATCGGCGCGTCGCCATGCCGTCGGCACGGCGCCGTCGTCGCCCAGCACCGCATCCGCTTACTTCACAGGTTCAGACTTCTCAAGGATCACGGTGAGGTCATCGCACTCCTGACAGCTCTGCGTACGTGGCAGCACCGGCAGCTGCCCGCCGCGCTGCCACCGGCCCTCATCGGCCATCGGCTCGGGCTCGGCACCCGCCGACCCGCTCAAGAACCACTCCATCGGCAGGAGGTCGCCCCTCGTGGCTACCAAAACCACCGCGATCGTCGTCGACGACCTTGACGGCTCCACCGACGACGTCGCCACCTACCAGTTCGCCTTCAACGGCGTCACCTACGAAATCGACCTGTCCGCCGGCAACTTCGACCGGATGGCTGCGGCGTTCGGCCCGTTCATCACGGCCGGGCGGCGCCTGCCGAAACAGCCCCGGGCACCTCGGCGGCAGCGCGGCGCCGCGACCGACCGCGCCCAGAGCCAGGAGATCCGCACCTGGTGGTGGACCGTCAACTGGCAGGAGCTGAATCTGCCCCGGCCGCGAACCGGGGGCGTCATCCCCGCCGGGGTGCGCGACGCCTACCACGCCGCGCACTGACCCCGGTCCCAACGTGCCGCCCGGCGAGATTGCCGGGCGGCACACCTGTGCGCGTCGCCGGAGTCCCGCAGTACGGGCAGACGACTTGATCAATGCCCGATTCGAAGCGTGGATCAGTGCACGCGCCTCACTCACCAACGCCTGCCCACGGCAGGAGAAAGGGGGCCACGCGCCCATGAATACCACCCCAATCGACACGACCACCGGTGCGGCCGTAACACCGCAGCCGGCGCCCAGCGTGGCGAAGGTTCTCACCGCGGTGCACCGGCTCGGTGAGGCCACCGCCGCCGCCATCGCCACCGAAGCCGGCCTCGGCTACTCGACCACCACCCCGAAACTGCGCACCCTGGAAGCCGCGGGACTGGCCGAACCCACTCGCGACGAGCGTGGACGCAGCCTGTGGCGGCTGACCGACACCGGCCGCGCGCACGCCGAACAGGGCGGCGAACATGGCCAGCCCGAGCCGGAACCCGCCCTCCGCGACACCGCCGCAGAATCCGGGCCGCGCGGCGACGACCCGCAGGAAACCGGAGAGGCTACCGGGCAGGACCACGACCAGCCACCAGCCTTCGAAGCCCTCGCCGACGGGCAGTTCGAAGCTGTCCAGGAGCCGACATCGCCCGCTCCAAGCGACGTCGAGGCGGCACCCGACGAAGCCACCGAAACCGACGACGACGAGACCGACGACGGCGGAGACAGCGACCGCTCCACCGCCGATTCCGAGGTTCCGGTCACGACCGACGACACCGACCCGGCCATCGGGACACCTTCGGCGAACGAGGCGGACTCCGGACAGGTCACACCCGACTTGCCTCCCGCCAGCATGGCCGCCGACAGCACCACGGGCGACGCCGCCACGGAAAGATCACCCGCCGTGCCCTCGGGCACGGAGGCGGCGGGCGAGGCGGCGCAGGCCCCTACCCGGCGGGCGTCGGGCAGCCTGCGCGGCGCGATCCTCGACATCCTCGAGGCCAACCCCGGCCAGCGGTACAAGGTCAGCGAGCTGTGCAAGCTGGTCGACCGGGCCAACGAGGGAACCGGCGCGAAGAAGGCCAGCGCCGGGGCGGTCCACAACGCCGCCGTGAAACTCGTCGAGGCCGGGCGGGTGGTCCTGGCCGCCGAGAAACCCGTCACGTTCGCCCTCACCGACCCCGCCGCCTGAACGACCCCGCCCTGCCGGTAGCCCGGAGGCGGGCGTCGAACTTCCCGGAACCACGCCCGCCCCCGGTGCTCCTTACCTGACAAGGAGCTTCCGAAGTGTCTCCCATCCTGACCTCGATCGTCACCGCCGCCGGGGGAATCCTCGCCGGTCTCGCCCTCGCCGCAGCGCTGCTGTGGCGCCAGCAGCAGGCGCTGACCCGCGCCCGCTACGCCGCCGACCACGACGACACCACCGGCCTGCCCAACCGGCGGGCCCTGCTCGCCGCCCTCACCCGCGCCACCCGCACCGATGGCCCGTTCGGGCTCGTCCTCCTCGACCTCGACCATTTCAAGGCCATCAACGACACCTTCGGCCACGAGGCCGGCAACGACGTCCTTACCGAGGTCGGCCGACGGCTGGCCGCCCTGCGAGGACCGGTGCGGCTCGCCGCGCGCCTGTCCGGCGACGAGTACGCCCTGCTGATCGACGGCGGCGCCGACGACGTCGCCGCAGCAGCCCGCGCCGCTTGGCGGACGGTCGGCCGTCACCCCGTCGACCTCGGCGCACACATCGTGGCCGTACGCGCCAGCGTCGGGCACACCACCGCCGCCCTCGGCGTCGACCCCCGCACCCTGCTGCGTCAGGCCGACATCGCCATGTACCAGGCCAAGGAGACCGGATCCGGGGTTCACGGCGCGAGCGCCACCACCGGCCACACCGGTCTGCCACCGGGCACCCGCCTGCGGGACCTGCGGCACCGCTGACCGCTCACGGTCGCACCAGGAGGACCTCGCGCCCGTCGACGGGCGCGAGGTCCTCACCGTGCCCCATCTCCACCCCGCCCCCGACTGCTGTCCCCGTCCTCGGCGACGGTCGCCGAGAACCCGTATACGGAGCGCACCCACCATGAGCAGCCCTCACACCTACACCGTCGGCGACCGGGTGATCATCGACCCGGCGGTGGCCCGCGCCAGCACCCGGGGCGTCACCTACCGCGTCACCCGGCTACTGCCGGTCAACGTCGTCGTCGAACCCGTCGACGGCGGCCGACCCGTGAAGGTCAACCCCACCTACCTGCGGCCCGCCCCCGCAGCGGACATCACCACCAGCGGTAGCACCACCAGCGCTAGTACCGGCGGCGAGTGGACCATGATCCACGAGGCGCCGCTGCATTCGGGCACCCTCGTCACCGTCGCCGGAGCGGGCTGGAAGCAGCCTCCCGGCGAGCTGTACGTGGTGCTGCGCGACACCGGCACCGGCCGCGTCTCCCTCGTCCCGCTCGGCGGCAACAACGGCCGCTACTGGCGTGGCGTCTCCCGCCACCTGCTCACCACCGTCGACCCCACCCGCGTACGCCTCGACCCAGAACAGACCACCTGAACCACGGACCCTCGCCGTCGTACGGGGCCGGGCAAGGTCCTGCCCGCCCCATGCGACTTGACCTTCATTGAGAGATGAGCGTCGATCACCGCTGGTCGTCGTCCGTCGTCCGGACACCAGCATTCCCGAGGGCCCCGACGCGAGTCGGGCGGCGACCGCGCATGCCCGCGATCCGCCGACCGAAGGGCCACCCGCCATGGCACATCCCGCACATCCCAAGGGCCGCAGCCGGCGCCCCAGCGACCGCACCGCCGTCCCGGACGACGTCACTGACCGGCTCCTGTGGGCCCTCGCGGTCGACGTCGCCGCCGCCCACCAACTCGGACCCGACGGCGCCTGCGCGAACCTGCAGTGCCGTGGGCAGGACGGCCCCTGCTGGGCGCTGCGCACCGCCCGCCGCGCCGAACAACAGGCCCGGTGCGCACCCACCACCCTCGCCCCGGCGCCCCCGCCGCCGTCGCCGCGCCCGGCCGGGGTCGCACGGGGACGCGCCCCCGTGCCCGCCCCGCCGCGTCGCTTCCCCGGCTGGTTCACCCCCGCTCGCCCGCCGGCACCCCTGACGAAGCCCGCGCCGGTACCGGACGCGGTGCCGCTGGAATCCCGCGTCTACCGGCGTCCACCTGCGGCGGCGTTGGCCGCCTAAGTACGCACCCCTGGAGGCAACTGGTGAACTTCCTACCGAACGACACGCTCGCGGGCTACGCCCGCACCGCCGTCGACCTGCGTGCCCGCATGGTCGACTACCACCGCAGCCCGCTTGCGGCGCAGTACCTGCAGGCGTTCTTCGGCAGCCGCCTGGCCAACCACCCCGAACCCAGCCCCGACGGGATCGCGAAGGTCCTCACCGCGGTGCGCGCCATCACCGCCAATCCGTGGCGATTCGGCGAGCCATATGTCATCGCCCCGGCGATGACCGCGATCGTCGCCGCCGCCGCGGCGGCCCTCGACCTGACCGGCGAGGTGCTCCCGGCCGACATCGCCCCTGACGACGGTGGGGTGCTGTTCCTCCCCGAACCGATCTACCATCGCAGCCTCCGCGGTGAGGTGTCCTCGATCGGGGCTATCACCTGGGCCTGCACCACCAACACCAGCAGCGGCCGGTCGTTCTGGGCCATCGCTGGCTGGGCCGACCACCGCGACCCGCACGACCCGGCGGCCGTCCGGCGTCGCGCGCAACTCGCTGACCGGCCCGATCTCGCCCGCCAGTTCGGCCCCTACGTGCTGACCGACTTCACCGAGATCCCCATCGGTCAACCCGTCGACCCCCGCCCCGACCTGCCCCTCCTCGACGCAGAAGACCGCGACTGGGAACCGGCACCCGACGGCAGGTTCTGCATCGACGAGAACACCACCCCGATGCGCGCCTGCGCCGCTATCGCCTACGCCTTCTGGCGCATCCAGGCCCAACCCCTGGCCACTGTCGCCGCCGCCCCGTTGGACCGCGCGGCGCGGCGCCGTGCTGTGCGGGCCAGCATCCGCCACGACACCCGCGTGGTCATGCTGCGCCGCACCAGCCCCCTCGCCGAACCCACCGGCGGCGAACCGAAGTGGCACTACCGGGTGCGGTTCGTCGTGCGCGGCCACTGGCGACGCCTGATCGACCGCGACGGCCACCCCTACCGGATCTGGATCAACGCCCACATCAAAGGCCCCGACGGGGCACCCCTGCTGCACGGCGAAAAGGTGGCCGTCCTCGCGCGCTGATTCCCTGCACCCGCCCGAAGGCCGCGCGACGCCCCTCCAGGCCCGCGCGGCCTTCGTCGTCCCCGCGCCCCGCCGGCCCGTCCCGCCCTTGAAGGAGTCCAGTCATGACCACCCGCGTGCTGTCCGGGATCGCTATCGCAGTCGTCGGTGTCCTGCTGCTGTGCTCCGGACTGGCTACCACCCTGATCTTCGGCGGCGGCGCCGGTGCCTGCGGTACGGCAACCAGTGCCACACCCACCGCCTCGGCGGCTTCGCCCACCCCCACCCTGGGCGGGATCGGTCCGGTCGGTGACTGGAACGCCGAGCAGGTTGGCAACGCCGCCACGATCACCGCCGTCGGCATGCGTCTCGGCGTCGCGCCCCGCGGCTGGGTCGTCGCCGTGGCCACCGCGATGCAGGAATCCTCCCTGATCAACACACCCGGTGGGGACCGCGACTCGGTCGGCCTGTTTCAACAGCGGCCATCCCAGGGGTGGGGCACCCCCGAGCAGCTACGGGACCCGCAGTACGCGGCGACGAAGTTCTACCAGAAGCTGCTGGCCGTCGACGGCTGGCAAGCGATGCCCCTGACCGTCGCCGCCCAACGGGTGCAGCGGTCGGCCTTCCCAGACGCCTACGCCAAGTGGGAACCCGACGCCACCCACATCGTCGCCGCCCTGACCGGCGTCAGCGCCGGCCTCGCCGCCTGCGGCGTGACCGTCAGCGCCCAAGGCTGGACACAGCCTGTGCACGGGGACGTCGGCTCCGGCTTCCGCACCCCGGGTCGGCCCAGCCACGACGGCGTCGACCTGATCGTGCCCAAGGACACCCCGATCCACGCCGCGTCCGTCGGCACCGTCACCGTCGTGCGCTGCAACGCCGTCGACGTGCGCACCGGCGCCGAGTGGGGCTGCGACCGCGACGGCGACCCCACTCTCACCCGCGGCTGCGGCTGGTACGTCGACATCACTCACCCCGGCGGGGCGATCACCCGCTACTGCCACATGCTCACCCACCCCTCCGTCGCCGAGGGCCAACAGGTCGCAGCCGGTGACGTCATCGGCGTCTCCGGCAGCTCCGGCCACTCGTCCGGACCGCACCTGCACTTCGAGGTGCACCTCGGTGACCACACCTCCGGCACGGCCGTCGACCCGGTCGCCTTCATGGCCTCCGTCGGCGCGCCCCTCAACCAGTAGTCGCCATCGCGAACGTCGGCGGCGGCTGCGTGATCCACCCCCAGCTCGGCGGGCGGCCCGCCCCGGGACGACCACCGCAACCCCCATCCACACAACCCTGAGGAGGAAAAGCCCGTGAGCACACCCACGCTCATCGGTGTCGCGGCGCTCCGCGGCAGGTACACCGCACGCTGGATCCAGTTCGGCGAGGACCCGCAGGTTCTGGTGCCGCTGCTGCGCCGGATCTGGACCGACACGTTCAGCCGTGACACCGGCGCCATGGCCGCCGCGCTGCTGGCCCACGACTGGTGGTCCCTCGCTGTCAACCCCAAGCCCCGCCGCTGGGACCAGCAGCAGCCCGTACCGGGCCTGGGCTACCCCGCCGACAACGACACCGTCCGGCGGGGCGCGTTGCGGGAGGACGTCGACGGGGCCCTGGAGTGGCTGTACCTGCTGCACCTCGACCAGCGGCGGCTGGTGGTGTACGAGGCGACGGTCCACGGCCGCTGGCTGCGGCACAGCGCCCACCACCTCGACCCCGCCGACGAACTGTTCATCACCGAACCCGCCGACGACGACGGCGGCGGCCCGGAGATGACGGTGTGCACCGTCTGCGGCGCGGTCGACGAGATCGACCACGTCGAGATGCCGTCCATGGCCGGCTACGGCTACGACACCGCCACCAGCTGCACCCGCTGCGGCTCCTCGGTCGCCACCGACCCGATGTTCGGCGACCACGTCACCCGCAAGCCCTGGCCGCCGCACAACCCCACGACGGGTGACGCGACGGGCAGCGCCCGATGAACACACCCGACCCCACGCCCTCGCCGCCCACCAGCGGCAGCGATGGCCCGTCCACTCACCGATCGGAGACCACCATGAGCTACCAGCCTGGCCAGCGCGTCGCGCTGATTCACACCAGCGACCCACATACCCGGCTGCGTGCCGGCGACACCGGCACCGTCCGCCGCCACGACCAGCGGCAGAACCTCGTCGAGGTCGCCTGGGACAGCGGCTCCACGCTGTCGATGTGCCTCGACGACGGCGACCGCATCGCACCAGCCGCCACCCCGCCGCCCACCGGCGATCTGGTCGGCGAGGCCACCGAATGGGCCGCCGCGCTGCGGCGCATGCGGGCCGCCGGCACCGAGGCCGGCCACACCGCCGCCGCATGGTGGGCGCAGGACACCATCGGCGCCCGGGTCAGCGGCGACACCCGCCTGGCCGCCCGCCGGATCCTGGCCGGCATCCACGACGGCGATCCCGCCGTCCTCGACACGTTGCCCCACTTCTCCTCGGCTGGAGACTCGGTCGATGCCGCAGGGTGGGAGCTGTTCGCCGACGCCACCGGCGATGTCTCCGGCTGGTTCGGGCTGCGCATCCAGCAGCGCGACGAGGCGATGACCGTCTACCGCGACGCCTTCGCCACCGCCGCCGAGGAGCGTGTCGCCGAACTGTGTCACCTCGCGGCCAGCCCCACCGGCCGCGACGTGTCCCACCTGCACCCCGACCGGGTACATCTCGGCGACGTCGGCGTGTTCTCCGGCGAGTGGGCGATGACCGTCGGCCCGGACGGCGATGACCGCTTCGAGATCGGCTTCGTCGGCACCCTGATCGACCACTGGAACGGGTGGGCGGTGTTCTCCTGCACCCGCCCGGTGGCGGAGGCGATCGTCGCCGACCAGCACCGGCTCCGCGACCAGCACCGCCGCAGCCTGCGCGAGCAGGGCGTGGCGGAGGACGACCTGGATCGCCGGGTCGACGCGGATCTGGCCGACCTGTCCTTCGACGGAGACGTCCTCGTGGTCGACCAGCGCGCCCTATCAGACGATCCGGAAGCCATCGAACGCGTCGCCCCGGACGGTGACGGCCGGTACGTGGTGATGGGCCGCAGCTGGTGCTGGGAGGCCGTCGACCCGTACGCCTGCGACCGGATCGTCGGCGACCTGCCCGAACCCGACCAGGCATAGGCCCAGCGACCCCCGGCCAGGCCGCGCCGCGTCACCCGGAACCGAGCCGTCTCCGGCAGCGGCACCCGACACACCACCACGACAGGTAGGACCAACAGGAAGGAAAACCACGTGACCATCCGTACTCAAGAGGAGATCGTCACCCGGGTCTGGGCTCTGCGGGCCAACCGACAGGACATCCTCGGCTTCCGGGAGGACGTGCTCGTGGAGGCACTCGACCTCGACCACGCCCGCCAGGTCATCACCCCCCGCCACCCGGTTGAGTGGACCCAGCGGGTCGACCACGAGACCTACGCCCGGGACTACCTCGATTTCGCCATCGGGAAGATCCTCGACCACCGGGGCAACTCGGCGACCCGGTCTGTGGACAAGCTCAGCGAACTCGCCTGGCTCCTCGGCCGCGACGACATCGTGGCCGGGATGGACCACGCCGGTTACCCGATGTACGGGGCGCCCAAGGTCAAGGCGTTCGCCGACGGGTTCGGCTGGCCGTTCCTCGACGGCGACGACGGGCTGGCCCTGGCCCGGATGGCTGACGGTCAGCAGTGCGACCCGCAGGGCTGCGAACGGGGCTGCGCCGACTGACCGCGACCTGGCGACCGGCCCAGCTCCCGACCCTCGACGTGCCCGCGTAGACAGCCGGCACGTCAGCGATCCCGCGCCCCGCACCAATTCGACTTGATCGATTTGGCGGTGGGGCGTTCCATCGTCGGCGCAGACACCGCCCGCGCGGCGTCGACACCGACCAGCACGCACCGGCGGCGACCCGACGTGCCGCCGTAACTCTTCAGCACCACCGGGGTGTGGTCGCCCACCCGCCCGGCCCGACCAGGCCGGCACGGGGTTGGCCCCACCCGTCTCCGCTGTGCGGTACCCACCGCCCGCGCACCCGGAGACGGGTGCGCGGGCCTGACCTTGGAATCGAGGCATCACCATGACCACACCAATCCCACCGGCCCCCCAGGCCGGCGCACCGCAGAACAACCCGGCCGCGACCGACACACCCACCGCGGAGCCCGCCTCCGGCCGGTCCGGCTACCTGTACCGGAAGGTGGCCCTGCACCTGGCCGACCACCCCGACCAGATTCTCAAGACCGGGGAGATCACCCGGGCGATCGGCGCGCCATCCTCGGGGGCGGTGTTCGAGGTGCTTAAGAAGATGGCCGCCGCCGGGCACGCCACCCACCACCGCGACCCGCACCACCGTTTCCAGATCACCCAGGCCGGCATCGACGCCGCCGGCACCCTCCCACCCGCCGCGCCCCGCACCCGCTCCAGCAGAAGCGGCGGCGGTGGTGGCCGGCAGGGACGGCCCGCGCCCGTACCGCGACCGAACGGCACGCTGTACCACCCGCGGCGGCTCGGCCGGGGCTGGGACGTCGAGGAACTACAGCGACTGCGCACCCAGCAGGTGCCGGTGCTGCTGTACGGGCCGCCCGGGACCGGCAAGACCGCCATGGTCGAGGCCGCGTTCCCCGACCTGCTGACCGTCGCCGGCACCGGCGACACCGTCGTCGACGACTTCCTCGGCTCCTACAACCCGATCCCCGGCGGCGGCTACGAGTTCGTCCACGGACCCCTCGTCACCGCCATGCGGGAGGGACGGGTGCTACTGGTCGACGACGCCACCCTCATCCCGCCCCGCGTCCTGGCCGTGCTGTACCCGGCAATGGACGGCCGCGGGATCATCACCATCCCCGCCCACGGCAACGAGACCGTGGAAGCCGTCGACGGGTTCTACATCGCCGCCGGCCACAACCCGGGCGTACACGGCGCGGTGCTCACCGAGGCCCTCGCCTCCCGGTTCACCGTCCACCTGCACGTCACCACCGACTGGGACCTCGCCCGCCAACTCGGCGTTCCCAAGCCCGTCGTCGCCGCGGCGATCGACCTCAACGCCGACCTCGCCGCCGGCAAGACGGTGTGGGCGCCGCAGCTACGCGAACTGCTCGGCTTCGTAAAGGTCCGCGACCACCTGGGCATGCCCGCCGCCCTGGCCAACCTGGCCGGCATCGCCCCCGAGGACGCCCGCGACGACGTCACCGCCGCCCTGTCCCGCCACACCGGCACACCCATCACCGCGCTCGCCCTCGGCAAGCGCTGACAGCAGTCCACCCCTTCTGGAAGGAGCCAATCCGTGTCACACCCCAGCACCCACCTACAGCAGGGCGCACCGCCGACGCCGGCCGGCGCCAGTGACTGGCATGGCTGGTCCGCGGCGTGGACCCAGCACGTCCCGCTGCTGACCGGCCGCACCGACCTCACCGTCCTCGTCGCCCCCGGCGCCGCCGGGGACGCGCCCGAGTGCTTCTACCCCGACCTCAACCGGATCGAGGTCGACGCCACCTACATCGCCGACAGCCCCGACGTCACCGACCCGACGAAGGCCCGGCACAAGCGCCTCGTGCCCACCGGGTACGGGCTGCTCGTACACGGCGCCGCGCACGCCGCGCACAGCCGCTGGGCCACCCCGCCCGGCACCCCGCCGATCCTCGCCGCTGTCGCCGACATGCTGGAGGAATCCCGGGCCGAAGGACGCCAACGCGCCCGCCGCCGGAGCGACCGCCGCTGGCTGCGCCACGTCGTGACGACCCTCCTCGACCCCGACCAGGCGGCCGTCGACGACGCGTGGCACGCCGGGCAACTCGCCGCCCTGCTGCTGGCCCGCGTCGACGCCCGCATCGTCACCAGTAAAGACGTCCGCCCTATCCGCGCCGCCGTCACCGGCGTCCTCGGACGCAAACGCCTGCGGCGACTGCGGGACATCTGGCGCGAGGCCCACACCTGCGACGACACCGACGCCGATACCATGATCTGCCTGGCCCGACGGTGGTGTCAGGTCCTCGGCATCGACCCCGACCAGCAGTACGACACCCCCGTACCGGACGCCGGGCAATTCGCCGGCCGCCTCGCCGCGGCCCTCGTCGACTACCTCGCCGTCGCCGCCGGCGTCACCCCGGCCGAGTACGCCGCGGCGCTGCTGGCCTACCGGCACAGCCCACCGTCGGAGTGGGACCGCCGGGACCCGACCGAGCAGGAACACCGCGCGGCCCGCGACCTCGCCCACCGGCTGCGGCAAGCCCGCACCCAACACCCCGAACCCGGCCGGCGGCCCTCCGCGATCCCACCCGGACGGCTGCGCACCCGCCAGGCCATCACCGCCGAAGCGCAAATCGCCGCCGGTCAACTCCCGACCGCCGCCCCGTGGCAGCAACGCGCCCAGCTCCCACCGGAGAAACCCCGTCTGCACCTGGCCGTCCTGGTCGACCTGTCCGGCTCGATGGACCGCTACACCGAGGCGATGTCCTCCGCAGCGTGGATCTTCGCCAACGCGGCACGCCGCGCCGACGCGACAACCACCACCATCGGGTTCGGCGACCGCACCACCGTCCTGGTACCCCCACACACCCGCCCCACGCAGGTGCTGACCATGCGCACCGGCCTCGCCACCGCCACCTTCCCGGAAGCGGTCAAGGTCGCCGACCAACTCCTCGACCTACGCCACGGCCGCACCCTGCGGATGCTCGCCGTCGTCTCCGACGGCTACCTCGACGACATCCCCGCCGGGCAACAACTCGTCACCACCCTGCACCAGGCCGGCTGCGCCGTGCTGTGGCTGCACCCCGCCGACCCGCTCGCCGACAGCGAACTGACCGGCCCCGACCAGATGTGGAGGCACACCTTCACGCACACCACCACCCTCACTGTCGCCGATCCCGTCGAGGCCGTCGCGGCGATCGCCGACGCCGCCGTCACCGCGCTCACCCAGGCCTAAGCCCAGCCGAGCCGTCCGGCGACCGACCAGTCCCACCCCCGCGCCGCGGCGCTGCAACGGCCGTGGCCGGGCAGCGCCGCGCGCGGCCACGGCAACGACGTACCCAAGCCCCGCAGAGGCGGGCTGCCGCCGGCAACCCGCCACGTCTCGCGGGGCCGGCAGCGGATAGCCCTCGCCGCCGGTCGGCGACTTGACCATCCCGCGCCATCGAAGCGTCCATGCATCGCGTCCCCAATGACCCGGTGGGCCAGGTCCGGACGCGAGACGACGCCGCCCATCACAAGGAGCACATCCCATGCGTTTCGGCACCGACAACGAACACCCCTTCGACACCGACAACCGCGCCTGGCGACGTCTCGGCGACGTCACCAGCGAACACTTCGACGTAATCACCTGGACCCGCGACCCGGACGGACGGCCGGTCCTGCTCACCCTGGGCGACCTGCGAACCGGAGACATGATCACCCTCGCAGTCCTGGACTCCCTGGAGATCCGCGACCCGTACGCGCTGCTCGCCGTTCACACCGGCGGCGAACTCGCCGCACACGGCCCCACCAGCGGCGCCGAAACAGCCCGCTCCCTCGCCCCCATGCTCGCGCTCGACAGCACCACACTCGCCGTGACCAAACCCGTGCCGCTGCACGACCCCGCCACAACAGCCCTACCCGCCACCTGCTGGGTCGACCTGCCCACTACCCTCGCCGCGGCCCTACGGCCCGCCCTCGACGACGCCCGCACCGCCGTCCTCGTGCTGCTCGACCGCACCCAAGGCGGGCTCGCCGCCGTCGGCCCGTTCCCCACCCACACCGCCGCCGACACGTGGCAACCCGACGGCGGACCCGGCCGCGCAGCCGACCGGCTCATCGTGCCGCTGCACCCGGTCACCCTCCAGGAGGCCCAGCCGTGACCAGCACCCAACTCCTGGCACACCCAGAGCTTCCGCCGATCGTGGCCCTCGACGTCGACGGCGTCCTCAACCCCGCCAACCCGGCCCACGCCGCAGCGCTCGGCTACCAGCCACACCGCTACGACGGGCCCGGACCCGACGGACAGCACGTCACCGGCACCGTCTGGCTCCACCCCGACCACGGGCCATGGCTGCGGGAACTGGCCGAACACGCCCAACCGGTGTGGTGCACCAGCTGGAACCACCTCGCCGCCCGATGGATCGCCCCACGACTCGACCTGCCGACCACCTGGCCGCACATCCCCGTCCACGCGGGCGGTGTCCGCTTCGGCCACCAGAGCAAACTCTCCGCCCTCTACCCCTGGGCCGCGCGTCGGGCACTCGCCGTCCTCGACGACGAGTTCGGCGGCAAGGACCCCACCACCGCCGACCAGCGCACCCGCGACGGCGCACCCACCCTGCTCTACCCCGTCGACCCGTCTCACGGGCTGCGCCGTACCGACATCGACACGGTGCTCACCTGGCTACGCCGGCTCTGACCAGGCCACACCGGCGCCGCCCGGGCGCCGAGGCCTTCCGCTCACTCAGATCCGTGGGGCCCGCATCGACGGATGCGGGCCCCACGCCGTTACGCCAAGGAGTTGATTATGGACAGCATGTTCGATCCCGCCGACGAACCGGGCACCGACCGGTCACCCCAGCTCAGCGTCGGCGACCCGGAACTGCGCAAGACCCGACGGCTCGCCCGCGAGTGCTCCACCTGCATTTTCAAGCCCGGCAACCCGATGCACCTCGACCCCGGCCGACTCAAGCAGATGGTCGCCGAGGCGCGGGGTGCGGCGGGATACATCATTTGTCACTCGACACTGCCCTACGCCGATAGTCCGGTCCCGCCCGCGGTCTGCCGCGGATTCGCCGACCGCTACCGCACCTGGCAGCTCCAGGTCATGGAACGACTCTGGGGCTTCGTCGACGTCGAGCCACCCGACCCGGACTCCACCCGTACGCCCAATTGACCAGGAGACAGCACGTGCCAAACACCGACGACTTCCTCCAACGCCAAGAACAGATCATCGACACAACCGGCTGGGCCGTCACCCACGTCCTGCCCACCGCCGACGACCCCGACACCACCGCCCCGTTCGCCTACACCGTCGGGCTCACCGCCCACGACTACCCCGAACTGATCACCGCCGGACTGCCACCCGAGGTCGCCCACAGCCTGCTCAACGACCTTGCCCGCCGGGTCTACGACAAGGCCGAACGGTTCACCCACGGCCAACGCATCAACGACCTCATCGCCGGCTACGACGCGATCATCATCGACGGACCACCCACCGAAGAGCTGCTGCCCGCGATGGCTATCAACCGCTACGGCCGAGAGAAAACCCGCCTCCAGCAGCTCGTGTGGCCCGACCGAGAGGGCCGATTCCCCTGGGACAGCGGGTACGACTTCGACCCTCAGGCACAGCCGCTCATCGCCCAGCTGTAACCGGACCACCGGACCGACCACCGCCGCCAGGCTCCGGACGCCGCAACAGGCGCCCGGAGCCCGCGCACGACCGGGCCCGCCGGCCCACATCGACGGGTACCGTGTCGTCGTGCGAATCGGCGCATGCCAGACCCCGGAGATCCTCGGTGACGTGGACGCGGCCGTGGACACGATCCACGGCTTCGCCGTGCAGGCAACACGCGCAGAGCTTGACGTGCTTCTGTTCCCCGAATGCTTCCTGCAGGGCTACCTGGTCACCGAGCCACACGTCCGCGACCAGGCCCTCGAGCTGGGCTCCCCGGAACTGATCTCGCTGCTGGACCGGCTGGCCGGGATCCGGCAGATGCTGGTGCTCGGCATCATCGAGTGGCACCGCGGCCGGTACCACAACACGGCCTTGGTCATCGCCGACGGACAGGCCTTGGGCGCATACCGCAAGACGCGCCTGACCAGTGGGGAGTCGATCTTTGCTCCGGGCGACACCTACCGGTCTTCGAATACGCCAACGTACGGTTCGGCACCAACCCACCGGCACCGGTCACATGGCCCGAGCGGACGCACGCACCCGGCAGCTCACCGTGTCCGGAGTAAGAAGACCGGTCCCTTCTTCATTGGCAGCGCGATTCGGTCATGCCTATCGGCGTACCGCTCTTCCTGTACCGCGTCAGGTGCGCCGGATGCCAAAGGTCCAGGCGCGAAATATCCGGGACGCTGCGACGACGGCTGGGCCGACGGCCCACGGTCCCTATTCCCGATGAGTAATCGGCGGTCGCAGGCTGGTAACCAGATCGCGATTAGATGAGTGAGCCCGGATGCACCCAGCTCGACGTTGCTTAGGAGAATGGCTTGATGAAGGCGATCGAGACCCACTACGCGGGCTGCCGTTTTCGCAGCCGCCTGGAGGCCCGGTGGGCCTTCTTCATGGACCTGATGGACGTGCGATGGGAGTACGAGCATGAGGGGTGGGAGTTACCGTCTGGCCGCTACCTGCCAGACTTCCGACTGCCTCATGCAAAGGTTCATCTGGAGATCAAGGGTGAGACTCCGACGCAGCGTGAAGTGAACCTCGCCCTGGAGTTGGCCAGTGAAGCGTGTGTCGACGGGTGGCGCTACCGGATGCTGGCGGGCGGCATACCTCGATCTCCGTCACCCGTCCCGGGCAAGCCGGGCATCGCAGCCGTGCCGTGCTTCAGTGCCATGACCGAGTACGTGCCAATCCAGGATATGAAGCCGATCGGAGCCGCGCCTAAGGATCAGCAGGGTATACAACAGACCCCAGAGGGTTTCGCGGTCGGCCCGACCTCATACAGGGGAATTCCACTAGAGCACTGGAGACTCAGGAAATCATTCTGGACCGCTGAGGGGTGGACTAACACGGATTTGGCTGCCGCTCTAACTAAAGCCCGTTCCGCTCGCTTCGAGCATGGTGAGGCTCCGCAGTAATCGCGTTGTGCACCTGGCCAGACATTACCCGGCCAGGGGGAATGAGGACGCAGGGTTGACTGCTACCCAAGTCACTCTTCAGTTGGGCGTATGCAACACAAAACTTGGTGCCCAGATCTCATGATCAAGTGCACTCAACTCGGCAGATTCCGGCGTCACTGGGCTCGGCGAAGTCACCGTATACGGTCGACGACTCTGTCTACTGCGGCGACTCACCGGGCAGGTCGTCGGCGAGCTACGGATGTCGACAAGGCCGACAGGGGCGCCCTGCGCCCCCAGGCGATTCGTGCTTCTCGCGTCTCAAGGGCCGGGGTCTGGCTGGTTGGCGGCGAGGGGCTGCGGGCGCGGGGGCGCTGCCGGTCTGCGTCACGCGGTGGTCACGAGGCGCCTACCTGCTCGGTGGAACGGCTGATGTCGTGTCCGTTGGCGGTTCGCTGCACGGGAGGCCAGTACCGGCGGACGGTGCGTTCCGAGCGGCCGATTCTGGTGGCGATGTCGGCCGGGTGCAGGGACGGGTCGTGGCGGTACCAGTAGGCCACGGCCCCGGCGGTGTCGGACGGCACCACTGGGCCGCTTCTGCCGTCGCCTGGGTCAGGTTCGGGGTCTTGTCCCTGGTCCTCGATGGTGTCCGGTTCAGCGTCCTCGGCGTCAGCCGGGGGATTCACCAAGTCCCGCTCGTCGGAGTTCTCGATCGGCGTGGCCGGATACCCGGTGGTGCGGGACCAGTTGGCTCCAGGTCGGTCCGCGTCGAGGTGAGAAAGGTCCGTTCCCCGAAACGGGGTCGTGTCTCCGGGCGCCGAGGCTTCATCGCCGGTCCGGAAGTGGTGAGCGTCGTCGTGGTCGCGGGCGTCGACCAGTCCGGGTTCGGGTGCCACCTCCTCGGTGCCGCGCGAACCGGTCGACGCGTCCGCGGCGATCTCCGTAGCCAGCTGCTTGTCCTCATCGCCACGGTTCGCAGCCTCCGGCCGCGGCGGCGGCGAGGCGTCGTAGCCTCCGGCCAGCCGCGTTGCGCCGACCTGCTCGGATGCGGGGGCCGGTGCTTCCAGGCTTGGGGGTTCGGCCGGCGGGGATGGCGTCTCCGTTGGAGCGGTAGCGTTTTGCCGGCCGTCGACCGGCCTGAAGGAGGGGGTGCGGATCCGTCCCGCGATTTCGACCAGGCTGATGCTGGCCACGACGACCAGCCCGTCGACGGAGATGGGCAGCAGGTAGGAGGCGGCGGCGTCGGTTTCGCCGTACCGGGCGGCAACGCCGACCATGTGCCAGTAACTCACCCAGGCGGCGATGCCGGCGATGACGGCGGCGGCGATCAGCCGGGCGGCGGCCAGGCCGCGGCGATCTGCGGGGACGCGGGAGATGAGTTCGACGGTCAGCAGCAGCGCCAGGGGTGGCCACGCGGCGATGACCTGGCTGATGAGGTTCGGCCGGGCGTGTAGGACGTTCGCCGCGATCGACGCGGCGACGCCGAGGGCGAGCACCGCCCGCACGGCCCACCGCAGGCGGGTCAGGTGCCGGAGGTCGGCCTCTGTTACCTCCGTTGTACGGGCGGCGGTTTGCCGGGGTAGCGGTGTGGCGGTCATGCAGCGGCTCCGTCACCGGGCCGGGGTGCCGGCCGCAGGTCGGGTCGGCGGGCGGGCCGCTGCACCTGGGCGACCAACTCGTCGGCCAGGGCGATGGTGTCGTCGCTGGGTTCGGCGTCGATCTCGCCGAGGGCGCGGGTCAGGGTGCGGCGCAGGCTGCGGATGGCGTCGAGGTGCCCGAGCGCGGCGCGGGCCCGCATCGCCTGCTGGTACAGCTCTTCGGCGTACAGGTTGTGGCCGATCGCGGCGTCGAGGACGGTGAGCTGTTCGGCGGGGTTGTCGGTGAGGGCGTCGGCGAGGGCGAGGTAGGCGTCGAGTGCCTGCTGCCGGACGGCTTCGCGGTAGGGCTCAATCCATTCGTAGTCGGCGCCGTCGGCCAGGTGTCCGCGGTAGGTGTCGACCGCGCGGCGTAGCGCGGCAAGGCGCTCGGCCGGGTCGGTGGCCTGGTTGGCGTCGCGGATCGCGGCGCGCATGCGCCACAGGTCCACGTCGACGGTGTCGCGGTTGAGGACGTAGCGCTGGTGGGGGTGGGTGAGGTAGGTGCCGCGTCCTGCGGTGCGGCGCATGATGGTGCGCAGGTCGGACACGTAGGTGTAGAGCCGGCCGGGTGCTTTGTTGGCGGGGGCGTCGGGGAGCAGGTCGTCGAGGATCGCCTCGGCGGAGGCGTCGCCGTCGTGTACGGCCAGGTAGACGAGCACTTCGAGGGATTTCTTGCGCAGTGTCGGCCCTGGCGGCACGTCGACGATCGCGGCGGTGCCCAGTACGGTGACCTGCACCCTTCCGTGGCTGGTCTTCTGGCTGTTTTCGGCCGCGCCGTCGGTGTCCGGTTCCTCCACGGCGGGCGGGGGCGCGCCGCCGCGGGCAGTGTCCGCGCCGCCGGCATGGGCATCGGTGGGCGGAGTTGCCTGGGTGGCCGGGGTGGTCTCGCTGCTGGCGCTGCCTGCTGTTGCTGTTGGGGCGGCGGGCACGGGCTCCGGGCCAGATGCCGGCAGGTGGTCACCCTCGCGGAAAGGGACGTCGGCTGGCGCCGGCTCGGTGTCGGAAGAAGGTTGCGCATCGGGTGCGGCGGTCGTGGCCTGGGCGGTGGTGACGGGTTCGGTCGGGGCGGGAGCCTGCGGCTGGCCGGTGTGGGATTCGGCGAGGGTGACGAGCAGGTCGCTGGTCTCGGACGGGGTGAGGACGGCCAGTCGGCCGATGTCGGCCGGGTGTCCACCGTGGCGGGAGCCTTCCCCCTGGGCGCGGTTGGTGGTGCCGTCTGCGGCGACGACGACGGTGTCGCCGTCGGGCCAGGCGCCCAGCAGCACGCCGTGGATGTCCAGGCGCTGGCCCTGGGCGAGGAGCGCGGCGATACGGGTGCGCTGGTGGCGGATGTCGGCGTCGGCCAGCAGCAGGACTGGCGGCATCGGCTCCCCGGTCGGGTCCGCCGCGCGTGCCTCGGCGGCGGTGTCGACCTCGTGGGCGTAGGCGATGCGGCTGCGGCGCAGGGTCTGCGCCTCGAGCAGGTCGAGTGCCTCGTCCAGGCCACCGGTGACGGTCAGACGCGGGGTGCGGGGCAGCGCGACGGCACCGGCGCCGAGCAGCGTCGCCGCGGTCGCTGATGGCATGACCAGCCAGGTGCGGTCTTCTGGTGCGTCGAGGCCCCCGGCAGCCAGGGCGGCGGCCATAAACCCGCGGGCGGCGGCCTCCGCGCCGGGACCGGTGAGCCCCAGGCCGGCAGGCGGCCAGACCGCGGCGAGCGGGTGCGCCAGCGATGGCACCACCGGGCGGAGCGCAGTGTCGTCTCCTGCGCTCGGGTCCACGGCAGGCGCCGACTTTTCGTGGTCGTCCTCGTCGTCGAGACCGGCGTCGTCGAGGGCGCCGTTCTGGTCGTGCCGCCCGGCGATCTCCGGACAGTCGTCGAGCAGGTCGGCGTCCTGATCGGAGGTGTCAGGGCTGTCCGGTACGGAGATGTTGTCGTCCGCTTCGGCGCCGTCGGGGTCGGTGAACAGCCCGAGGTCGTCGTCCGGACCTTCGTAGCCGGCCGGGTCGGTGGAGGTCGTGGTGGCGTGGCGCAGGCGGCGGCGGATCTGGTTCACCACGGGCGGCATGGGCGCCACGTCGGGGTCGTCCAAGCGCAGGTCGGCCGACACGGGCCGGCGGGTGTAGCGGCGGTGGCGGTGGGCCCAGACGAGGGCGACGGCCGCGAGGATCGCGGCGACGAGCCCGGCGTCGAGCCAGCTGCCGGTGCCGAGTGAGACTCCGGGTGACGCCTCTGTTCGCGGCCCGGGTGTCTGCTGTCCGTTGACCGAGGGGCGGGGCGTCGTCGAGGCTCCGGAGGCCGACGGCGGGTCAGCGGGCGCGGTGGAGACCGGCGGCGAGGGGACGTGGACTATGCCGTCGTCACCGTCGTGCGGTGCCGTGGTGGTGGGGCCTGTCGACGGGCTCGCGGACGGCGCGTCGGGTGGCGGCTGGGTGGGTTGGCTCGGTGGTGTCGGCGGGGAGGCGGCGGTGCCGGGTGTCGGCTGTTCGGGGCCTGCCGCCGGGGGGTCGGCGTGTGGTGGGGTTCGGCGTGTGCCGGCGGGTGGTGTGGCGTCGTCGGGCAGTTCGAGGGTCCAGCCGGGGTAGATCAGGTTCGGGTTGGTGAGGGTGCCGCCGACGTCGTGGAAGTGGGTGCCCCGGTTGAGGGCGAAGATTTCGGGCCACCGGTTGGCGTCGCCGAGCCACTGCTGGGCGATCTTCGACAGGGTGTCCCCGCGCCGCACCTCGCAGGTGTAGGTCTGCCCGGATGACACGAGCGTCACGTGGCCCGCTACCAGCCGCTCAGGTATCCGATCCCTCATGTCCGGCAGGGCGGACGTCGACGCGGCTGCCTGCCAGGCCTGCGTGTGGTGCCCATCCGTGCTCACCAACCGCACGGTGCTGCTGGGCACGGCGGTCGCCGTAGCCGGACCGGTGGCGCTGGTGTGGGCGGCTGTCGCCTGTGCTGGCGGGGTGAGGGTCGGTGCGGCCTGGGCGGCGGTGGCGAGGACGCCGCCGGTGATGGCGGCCACCAGGATGGCGGCGAGTCCGCGGGCCGGCGCGATGGCTCGGGGTTGCGGCAGGCGGATGCCTGTGACGGTTTCGGCGACCTCGGCGACCAGCGACCAGGCGAACGCCGCCCACACTGCCCAGAGCAGGCACACGACGGCGTTGCCGAGCATGGCGTCGGTCAGCGGTGAGGTGAGGGCGGCGCCGACGTCCTGCCAAGTGGGGACCTCGCGGGGTAGCGGCCAGCCGACGTATCGGATGAGCGCGTACGGCACGCCGGCGGTGAGCAGCACCAGGGCCCCGAGTCCGGCCAACCGGCGGGCGGTGGCGGTGAGGAATGCGAACACTGGGGCTCCCGGTCGTGGGTGTGGCGGTCCTGGTCAGTTCGGTGCGGTGACGCCGGTCAGAGGGCTGGCGGTCGCGGTCGCGGACACCGGCAGGGCGCTGATCCCGACGAGATGCAGCAGCTGCGTGGGCCGGGTACCGCTGACGGTGACGGTGACGGCGGTGGGGGTGGCGGACGCCGTGACCTGCCCGTCGACACCGGCCTGCTGGGCGAAGCTCCGCGCGGCTGCGGCAGCCTGGGCGGGCTGGAGCTGGACAGTGCCGGTGGCCCGGTAGGTGGTGAGGTCGATCTCGCGGGCGCCTGCCCGGGCGGCGCCCTGCGCGACGTCGAGCAGCCGCACCTTGTCCGACATGCCCAGGCCCAGGTCGAGGACCAGGCCGGCGAGGATGAGGACGAGAACGACGCCGAAGATCGTCCACGGGGTGATCTGGCCTCGGTCGTCGTGGCGGGCCTGCCGCAGGCGCGTACGTAGCCGGTTCATGGGCCCGTTGTCCCACGGTAGGTGTCGAGGGGCTGGTGTGAGGTGCTTCGGATGGTGATCGTGCCGGGCAGGCCGAGGCCGTAGAGGTCTTCGAGGCGGACGGTGCACGCTATGGTGGCGCTGACCTGACCGCCGGGGACGAACGCGCCGGGGTCGACGGTGACGGTGGACGGCTGGCAGGTGAAGGGCCGCCCGGCCAGGGTTGCGGAGGCGCCGTCGGCGGCTGCGGCGCGGGCCTCGCCGGGCGTGCGGGCGAGGGACGCCTGGCGGGCTGCGGCGGCGGCAGCGGAGTTGACGTCGATGGCGGCCGAGGCCAGGCGCAGGCACGCCACCACCGCGAGGGCGGCCAGGACCATCAGCGGTACGTAGCTCAGCGCTATCTCGACGCTGACCGAACCACGGTCTCCCCGCAGTCGAACCGCCCGGCGGCGAAGTGGGTCTCCGCTGAGGCTCCGCTGGCGGGTCATGTTGGGTCCTTTTCCACTCCGGACTGCCAGGGGGCCAGCGAGAGGGTGAGGGGGCGGAAACGCTCGACCGGGGCACTGGCCTGGGTGCTGACCCGCAGACGCAGGAACGGCACGACGGCCGGCACCCGGCCGGACACCGCCACGGTGGCGGTGTCGGCGGTGCGGGTGACCGACACGCTCGGGTCAACGACGACCTGGCCGGCGACCTGGTGTAGCACCTCGGCGGCGTCGGCGCGGCCGGCGGCGGCGGTGCCGTCGGACACCCTGGTGGTTTGCAGGGCGTGGTTGGCGGCGTGCTGGACGCCGAGTTGGGCCAGGGCCCACAGGGCGAACTGCACGCCGACGAGGACGAGAAGGAACAGCAGGGGCGCGTAGAGGACCACCTCGGTGGTGATCGACCCGCGGTCACCACCGAATCGGAATCGTCTGCCTCGGGTGCGGTCCATGGTTAGAGGTCGATCCCGGTGATCTTGTCGATGATCTTGCTTTGGAAGATGGCGTAGACAGCCAGAACCAGGGTGACGAGCAGCGCGATCCACATGACCTTCTCGGTGGTCTCGCTGCCCCGATCGCCGGAGTCACGAAGCCGGCGTACCCGGTCGGTGAGGGTGAGGTGTGCCAGGGTCAGCAGGGCCATCAGCTTGTTGGGACGCATGGCGCTTCTCCTTCTGGTGTGTCGGGATCAGAAGCTGTCCACGGCGGTGACAGCCGGGTACAGGAGGAACAGCATGTACGCGGCGGCCAGGAGCATGACCGGCATGGACATGCGTTCGGTG
>NZ_JCANTD010000041.1:0-31524 GCF_059570675.1 Salinispora goodfellowii
CGCTCGATATTGGACGCCCCGGTCCGAGTGATGAACGAGTCCGCCCAGGTCAGCGCCTTGATTCTCGCGGCGCCAGATCGCCATCTTCAGCGCGTCCAGGGCGAGGTCGGTGTAGAGCGAGGTGGCGACCTGCCAGCCGACGATCATGCGGGAGTGCACGTCCAGGACGAACGCGGCGTACACCCAGCCCACGCTGGTGCGCACGTAGGTCAGGTCCGCAGTCCACAGCTGATTCGGGCCTGCCGCGGTGAAGTCGCGTTTTACCAGGTCACGAGGCCGCTCGGTCTCGGCGGCCGGCCTGGTGGTCCGCGGCGACTTGTCGCGCGACAGGCCCCGCAGCCCAACCTCGCGCATCAGTCGTTCGACAGTGCACCGGGCCACCCGCACGCCGCGGCGCAGCAGCTCGTGCCAGATCTTGCGGGCGCCGTAGTTCTCGGCGTGGATCTGCTTGATCATCGCGGTCAGCTCAGCGTCGCGGCGCGAGCGGGCGCTCAGAGGGCGGGTCTTGGCGGCGTAGTAGGTCGACGGTGCGATCTGTGCCGGCGTATCTTCAAGAGCCTGCAGGACCGGCTGGACACCGTATTCGGCCTGGTGGGAGTCGACAAAGGCGACCTTCATCGCGACGGACGGTCCAGCTCCGCCGCGAAGAAAGACGCCGCGGACTTCAGGATCTGGTTCGCCCGCCGTAGTTCCCGGTTCTCCCGTTCGAGGGCGGCGATGCGTTCGGCGTCGCCGCTGGTGGTGCCCGGCCGGTCGCCGGCGTCGGTCTCGGCCTTCTTCACCCAGGTCCGCAACGCCTCCGGATGAACCCCCAGCTGACCGGCGATCCGCCGGATTGCCCCGACCGCGGACACCGGGTCCCGGCGGGCCTCGACCGCCAACCGGGTCGCACGCTCACGCAGCTCATCGTTGTACTTCTTCGGTGCCGGCATAGCTAGATTTTCTCCCAGGTTTCGATGTCTCCATCAAACCCGGGGCGGAACAGTGATGGCGCTCGTGACGCCGCTGATGTTCCGCGTCATCCTGGCCGCACCGGTCTCGGTGATCAGCGCCGCGATCGTTGGCGCGCCGTCTACTGGCATCCTCGCCATCTGCTATGCCGTGGCGGTGGCAGTGTGGTGGATGGCCCGCATCTGGACGCGCGTCGTTCATTCCTCGACCACTACTGCGGCACCCTTCCGGGCTGCGGATGGAGGTGGATGAGGTGCGCTGGCCACGGCGGCTGATGTCACTGCTGTTCCTTCTTGCACTGCTGGCCGGTCCACCGCTGGTGCTGCTGACCCTGATCGGCCCGCCCCTCCGTGGCTGGCCGAGCACGGAGCAGGCGCGGGCATGGGTGCAGCAGCCGTTGACCGAGCAGACACTCACTGCCGCGTTGACAGTCGGAGCATGGCTGGTCTGGCTGATGCTCGCCTACACCGTTGCGATGCGGGTCCTTATCCGGCTACGCGCAACCTCGGCGTGGCTGCGGCGGCTGCCGCTGCCGACGCCCTTGCAGGCCACGGCCAGCGGAATGGCCGGCGCCGCTGTCTTCGGTGTCACCACTACCAACGTCACCGCCGCCGTACCGCATTCGGTGTCGTCCGGCCCAGTCGCGCTTCAAATCCAGGCCAGTCCTGACGATTCCGGCGAGGTCACACACGAGAACGGGATCGTCGTATCAGGTGGCTGGCTGCCTCGTGACGTCGCTGCGCAGGTCACCGCTGCTGCAGCTTCGGTATGGCTACGTTGCCGCCGTGACTACCACCCGCGACACCAGCCGTGACAATTCGGACCTCGCCTCGCTGCCTCCCACCGTCGCTGCGGTGCAAGCCGCACTCGCCGACAGCCCCCGCCCACTAGCCGCACCGGCTCCATCGATCGGGATTACCGCCCTCGTTGACGTCCTGCCGGCTGGCGGCGTGGGTCTCATCGGCGTGGGCGCGCGGCCCGTCGGACGAGGATTGCTGGTCACTGCCCTCTTCGCCGGGCATCGACCTCCCACAACATCGCTGATCACCACCAAGGCAGCCCTTGCCAGTCTCCTCGGACCTGCCGCAGAAGCACTCGGCCGGCGTCTGCCGCTGACAATTGTCGACAACCTTGACGAAGCAGCGCAACTCGTCCACGCCGCCCACCACCGCGCGGAACCGCACGCCGTCCCAGGGCCCGAAGACAGGAAGTCACGTGCGGCCCGCCATCGGCAGATCGTGCTCCTCAGCGAGGAGGATGGCGACGAATCCCAGGTCAAGCACCTCGTCGAAGCGAGCGTCACCACCGCTGCCACGGTGGTCGCGTTAGGAAAATGGCCGGCCGGCCCGACCTGGCGCGCCGACTCGGCAGGCTACCTGCACAACCCCCTTGTTCCCGAGAAGACCGGGCCACGGCTGTGCGTCCTGGACCAAATGGCGGCCATCGACCTGCTCGCCCTCATCGCCGTTCCCGACCCGACACCAGTTGAGCCGACCGCTCCCCGCGCTACTCCCCTGCCCCATCCACCTGACCCGCGGCTGCCACGACAGAGCACCCGACACGAACCCACCCTCCGCCACCAGGCGGCCCGCCAGCGGCTACACCTGCGCGTCCTCGGCGATCCCCAACTCCTCCTCGACGGCGAACCCGTCACCGTCCGCCGTAGCGCCGCCCTCCACATCCTCGTGTACCTCGCCGCCCACCCCACCGGAGCCGACACCGCACAACTCACCGATGCCATCCAGGTCTTCCCCGCCGCTCCCTCACCGGACGGCTCTACACCGCCCTCAGCGATCTACGCGGCACCATCCGAGACGCCGGCGGCCTCCCCGCCATCGACCACGTCGATGACCGCTACCGCCTCAACCCCGCACACATCAACGTCGACCTGTGGCACCTCAACGCCGCCATTCACCACGCCGCCACCACGCTCACCAACACCCACACCGCGTGGCAGGCCATCCTCGACGCCTACCCCGCCGACCTTGCCGCTACGCGCACCTGGCCATGGCTCGACCCCATCCGACCGCTGCCCTCGCGCTGGCACCACCAGCACTGCTCTACCAGTCCGGCTGGCTCACCGTCGTCGATCTATCCATGGACCAGGTCCAGGCATGGGTGCACCAGCCACTGACGACCGGCTTCCTCGCTCTGCTGGTGTACGTCGGCGCCTGGCTGCTATGGATACTCCTCGTCACCGCCGTCATCGAACACATCCACCGATACCTCACCACCCGCCTGCGATGGCACCTCACCCTGCACCTACCCGGCCCCCTGCAAGCACTCGCGGCCACGCTGCTCGGCACCACCACCGCCGTCACCACCGCCGCCCTTCCCGCCACCGCGCACAGCCCCACCGCCACCGATACCGGTCTGCCTGCGGTGACACCGTCATCAGCCGCCGACGCCACGATCCGCGACGCTGCGCCGCACACACCACCTCCCTGCTCCGCCCCCTCCGAGCTGAGACACACCATCAGCTTGTCCACGACAACCAAGGCCGTTCCGACCCCCGAAACCCACAACAGCGACTCCGCTGTCGCCACCCCGCCGGCCCTGGCCCGAAACCACATCGACGCCCACTTCGTAGACCGACACGCTGACAGGAGCATCGGCGTCACCGCCGGAGACACCCTGTGGGACCTCGCCGCCAATCACCTCGGCGACCCGCACCGCTGGCGAGAGATCTACAAACTCAACCAGGGACACAAACAGGCCAACGGCTATGCCCTCACCGACCCCAATGAGATCCACATTGGCTGGATTCTCGCTGTCCCCGCCAGCCAAGCCCCACCGGTAGCCACCCCACCCCACACCGAAAGTCCTCCACCCGGCAGCTCTGACACCGCCGCACCTGAGCCCAACAAGAGCACCCAAACCGATTCACCGCCCGCGTCACTAGCCCCCAGCATTCCGGAGTCAAGCCCGTTGCCACCGACCGCCGAGCCAAGCACCCCAGCCGGCTCACCCGATGTCGACACTCCAACGCCGGATACCGCGCCCTTCGACAACCGGCCCGACCACGAAGCCGGGATCACGCTGCCGGAACAAGGCTGGATGAGCCTCGGTCTAGCCGCCGCCATCGCGGCCGTGGCCGTCCTACTGCGCCTGCAACACCGCCGCCGCGCCCGGCTGACCTTCCCGGCATCGGTGAGCAGCACGCCGCACCGCGTTCCGATGCCGCCGCCTCTGGCCCCCGTCGACATCATCGGCAGCCGCCGCCTCAATCCCGGCAACGGCGACCGTCATCGCGCCAGCCCTGCAATTGCGGCCCTGATCGGAGTCGATGCAGACGGCGCCGAAGTAAGCCTGTTCCACTTGCCCGGTCCCGGCGTCGCTCTGCACGGCGACGGAGCTATACCAGCGGCCCGCGCCGTCCTCGCCTCCGTCCTAGCCAGCAGCGCGGCCGAGACAGCCACCGCCCGCCCGATCGTGGTCACCACCGCCGGCCTACTCGCCCGGCTCCTGCCCAAGAACGCACCGACCGTCGGACTCGATCCCGACGACACTGCCTACGACGGAGAACGCCTCATCGTGCTCGCCGACACCGCAGCGGCCATCACCCACGCCGAGGAAGAGATGATCGGCCGGCACCGACTACTGGACACCTTCAACGCCGGAACGATCGCCGACCTCAACGCCCGCACCGACCACGCCGAAACCCAGCCCCCGTACGTGCTACTCATCGCCTCCAGCCCCCGGCACACCGCTCGTCTCCACGCCATCGCTACCCACCGCGCCATCCTGGACCTGCACCCCGTCATCCTCGGCCACCACGACGACATCCCCACCCTCAACATCAGCGTCGAGGGCACCGCCAGCGGCGACGAACCGCCCCCGGTGACCCGGCTGTCCACCCTCGGCGCGGACAACCTCGCCGCCATCCTCTCCATGTTCACGGAGGCAACAGCCCGTCCCGAAGCCGGCACCGACATCGACGAGCCGCCCACCAAGACCTCACCAGCCCCAGTGACCGCCGACACGAACGAGCCGATACCAGACCACCCCGACGACGGGGCGGACCCTCGACCAGCTCTCCACCGACCTGCACCCCGACACCGACCCGGGCACCGCCGGCAAACGCATCCGCACTGACATCAGCACCATCCGGCGAGTGCTACGCACCGCCACCGACACGGAGGCCATGTTCGTCGTCTACGACCCGGCGACCAACCGCTACCGCCTCGACCCCGAACTGATCGCCGTGGACCTGTGGCAAATGCTCACCACCATCGAGCGCGCCAACCGAGCCAAAGACGACACCGCCGCGCTCACCGCGCTGCGGCAGGCGGTCGAGTTGTATCGGGGTGACTTCGCCGACGGCGGCGACCACCCCTGGATCCTCGACCACGCCACCACCTACCGGCACCAGATCCTGTCCGCGCTCGCCCGCATCGCTGAGATCACCGAGCCCGATCACCCGGACCAGGCGGTAGCCGCCCTGGAACGTGCGCTGGAGTACGACCCGGTCAACGAGGAGCTACACCAGCGGATCATGCGCATCCACGGCCGCGCCGGACGACCCGACGCCGTGCGGCGCACCCTACGCCGCCTCGAGCAATGCCTCGCCGAACTGGCTGACGCCGAACCATCCGAGGCCACCCGCCGCGTCGCCGCACGCCAACTCCAGCCCACCACCGCCGGGGACCGCAGATGACCAACAACCCCCACACTCAGCTCCAGGCCAACCACGACACCGCCGAACGCCCGGGCCGCAGCCGACCGCCGTGCGACGGCAGCGCAGGCTGGTCAGCGCGGTGGGCGTACCCGTTCTACGCCGTGGCCGTCAGCGGCGCCGTGATCGGTCAGACCTGGGTCGCCCTCGAGCACCTGTCCTGGTCGCCCGCCGTGCCGGTCCCGGTCCGGGTACTGATGGTGCTGCCGTTCGCGCTGTGCCTGGAACTACTGACGATGGCCCTCGCCGCGATGGCCGACGAACGGATGCGCCTCGGTGAACGCGCCTACGGCCTGCGTGTGTTCTCGAGCGCGGTCGCCGCCGTCGCGGTCGGTATCCAGGTAGCCGGGCACTGGCCAGACCTGTACTGGGCCGCCGTGTTCGGTGTGCTGTCCAGCTCGGCATACGCACTGTGGATGCTGCACGCCGCCGCCCGCCGACGAGACGCCCTCCGCGCGGCCGGCAAACTCGCCGACACCGCCCCCGACTACGGCCTATGGCGGCGGATACGCCACCCGATCCTCACCGCCCACGCGGCAGAGTTGGCCCGCGAAGGCCACCGCGACGCCATCACCGGCCAGTGGCGCCCCCTCGCCCTGTTTGAGTCTCTACGCGTCGCCGAACAGGCCATCAGCGCCGAGAAACGCCGCCCGGCAGTCGCCCGGGCCGTCGCTGAAGTCGTGCGCGCTGACCAACACGACCCCCACATGGCTGACATCGCGGTTCGTACGTTGGATCTGGACCGGGTAGCGGCCGAACTGGCCTCCCGCGTCGACTACACCGCCTGGGCTGACCGGCTAGCACCCGCCATCACCGCACCCACACCAACCCCGACCAACAGCGACACCAACAAACCCGACCCGCCCGAGGCGGCGTCAGGGGCCAAACAGCCACATCACCCTGCCTCCGCGCCTGTCCCCAACGCCAGCAGCCCGCGCCCCGAAGCCCAACCTGCACCCAAGCCGGACTCACACGACCACGACGACGAGGAGTACGGCCCAGACGACGACGTGGACGACTTCAACCCCGATGACGGTGTTGACCTTGTTTCAGACCTCGTCCCACTGCTAACCGCTGCTCGGGCCGCCCGCGACGAGCTGACCCGCGAGGGACGGACCGTCAGCCGTGACGCCCTCGCGCATCGTCTCCGCCGTAGCGGCCACGCCATCCGCAACAACCGTGTATCCGACCTGCTCAACGCGCTACGTCGCGAAGAAGCTACCGGCAACGATGGCCCGAACGCGCTGCGGAAGGGGTAGACACAGATACTCCAGATTGTCCGTTATTAAACTCTCCTGCCAGAGGGTTGCGGGGCGCCCGGATCATGCAGCACACTGGCTTGCCGTGGGCGGCGACCGTTCGTTGTCGCCAGCGATCTTCCTAGGGGAGGTTGACGGGGGAACGGTGCAGCAAGGTCTGTCTTCGCGCAAAAATCGTCCTACTAGGATGTTTCTTCTTCTCTGGGCGATAGTGCCAGTCTGCGAGCTTCCCGTCGTCGCTCTCGTGATTTCCTCTTCTCCGGACGTGGCCTCAGATGCGGTCTTCGGCTCGACCGGTTCGCAGGTGGTGACCTTACTTTCGTTGGTGCTTGCGCTGGTCGGTGTTGCGCTTGCCTGGAAACAGTCTTCGGTCCGGCCTCGCCGGATCGTGGCCGCCCTACTCTGGCTGACCTCTGGGCTACTGGCGACGCTGACGCTCGGGTACCTGGTGAACGGAACATGGGCAGGATTGGCGGTCTTACTCGCGCACTCCGCGGTCGCGGCGGGCGTCATCGGATGGGCGCTGGTACGGCGCGTAGTGACGGCTCAGCCGTCAACCTAGGGGCGTTGAGGTCAGCATGAGTGAGGACTATTTAGCCCGACTCCGTGAGATTCAGAAGCGTGCACTGGAGCTTCAGCGTGCAATCAGCGCGATGCAGGCCCAGCCACACCCGAGCGGCGCGCGAGGCACTGACCCGACCGGCTTCGTCGTGGTAGCCGTGGAGTCAGACGGTCTGCCATCACGTATCGAGGTAAACACTGGTTGGCAACGCCATCTAGCGGCTGACGAGATAGGACCATCCGTGTTGCTTGCCTTTCAGCAGGCGGTAGCCGAGGCTTCACGGGCATGGTCCGAGTCCCTCAACACCGAAAGCGTGCGCTCCCTCACTCCCCCGCATCTCCGAGGGGAGACCACATCGCCGGTGCCAGGAGGGAGCGGCGAAGCTGCAATGGTTCAAGCTCAGCCGATGGGGTAGCCCGCGTGACCCGTTGAGCCTGACAGAAGAAGTGCTCTCAGCGCTAAAGGTGACACGCGACCAGGCCGCCAACGCATCACCAACTTCAATGGGCTGGGGCAAGGATCGGGCCGTGTCGATCACGCTTACCCCTACCGGCTTGCAGGCTTGTACGGTTAGCCCGCCGTGGGCGATGCGAGAGGGGGCCGCTGGCATTAATGCGGCATTTGCTGAGGCGTTGAGGCAGGCACGCGCTGCCCTCGAGGAGGATGCCACCCGCCGCAAGTCGGTTGCGCAGAACCTCGATGAGCTCGCGCACCAAGCACTCGCCACGTTGACCGGGTTTCAAAATTCGACCCACTCGTCGAAGGAGCGCTGAACATGTCGTCCACCAACGATCAACAGGTAGCCGTAGCAACGGACGCGCTACGGATCGAGGCGGGCGAGTGGGACCGGCAGAGTACGGCGATCGGGGCAACCGCTGCCAAGGTTGTGAACATGGAGCTTGGCCGGGTGGAAGCTGGCCTATTTCAACTGATCGTCTCCCCCTACAACGAAGTTGTCCGGCACGTTAGTCAGCGCTGCCTCGAAGGGCAGGCTGCTATGACTGAGGTCGCGAACACCCTGCGCCAGGTCGCCGATACCTACGACGAGGAAGACCGCAGTAACGAGCACAGCATTCGGAACATCTACTAAACTAGGGTGCGTCGTGGACTTCAGTAAAGCCCAGTTCGAGGGATTGTTGGCGGACATCGGCGCAGGCTTGGACGACCTGAACATGCGCCTTAACCAGGTCGAGCCGGCTGCCATTGCCGCCGCTGGCCGCTGGTTCGTCCCAGACTTTATCGCCGAAGAGATCTTGTGGCTTGGTCGAGAATCATTTAAGATCGGCAAAGAAATCTTCAATTTCCTCCTCGATCTCCTAAAAGGTGCCACTGCCCCTATTTTCATGTTCCTGGATGCCTGGGACTGGATGGACGTTCACGGCTCCGCCTCGGGGGTGGGCAGTGCTATTTCGTCACAGCACTTGGTCGTTGACAACTCCGACTGGTCAGGCAAGGCGAGAGACGCTTACGTCAACAGCGTTGACAGTCATTCTGGTGCCGCCTCGCACATCAGCGCCATCGCATCGAGCACGTCGAACCACCTTCTCCTATGCGCGGGTGCTGGCGCATTATTCTACTCCACGCTCGCCGCTGTGGTCGCCAAGCTCATAGCAGCAACTATCACCGCGATCGCCGCTCTGGGCTCTGCAGTCTTTTCCCCGGTTGGCGCCGCACTAATCCTAGAGGAAGCCGGCGTAAACACTGCAATCGTCTGGACGGCCATTTCCACCCTATCGACCTTCCTCGCTTCGCAGGCCTCAGCAATGGTTAGCCTCCACGGCGAGGCCGTGGACAACAGCTCCTTCCCTGCTGGGAAGTGGCCGTCGCCCAACTCGTCAACGTTCAACGACGCCACGGTCAAGGATGGGGACGCAGACTGGTCACTCGCGCCGCCGAAGTAGTAAGTCGCCCCGACCCAGAGCGAGCACCCCGGGATAGCGGGGCGCTCCATGATTGGACTGACTACCGGTTACCGGCCCGCATCATCTGCCTACCTGCCACGGCGAGTAGCCGTTGAGCGGTTCGCTGTGGGATGCCCAGGCGTTGGGCCTGACCTGTGTCGCTGCGCCTGCTCTACCTCGTGTTCTGCCGCATCGCCGGATGGCTCGCCCTCCTGGCCAGCACCGGTGCGGCCAAAGACGTGGAGATCTTGGTGCTCCGTCACGAGAACGCGGTCTTGCGCCGGCAGAATCCGACACCGCACCTGGACTGGGCAGACCGAGCGGTGCTCGCCGCCCTGATCAAATTCCTGCCCCGGGCGTTGGCGGCGCACCGGCTCGTCACTCCGACCACGGTCATGCGCTGGCATCGGCGGCTGGTCGCCCGCCACTGGACATATCCCAACCGGTCCGGCCGGCCGCCGACCGACCCAGCCATCACCGCCCTGGTCGAGCGGATGTCCCGGGACAACCCCGGCTGGGGCTACCAACGCATCCACGGCGAACTGCTCGGCCTCGGCCACCGTGTGAGCGCGTCCACGATCCGGCGGATCCTCAAACGGTTGGGCATCCCACCGGCGCCCGTGCGCCGTGACCACACCACCTGGCGACGGTTCCTCCGCGCCCAGTCGTCGACCATGTTGGCCTGCGATTTCTTCCACGTGGACTGCGCGCTCACCCTCAAGCGCCTGTACGTGTTCTTCGTGATGGAGGTTGGCAGCCGCTACGTGCACATCCTCGGCATCACTGCCAACCCGGACGGAGCATGGACCACCCAGCAGGCCCGCAACCTGCTCATGGACCTCGGTGACCGCGCCGATCAATTCAGATTCCTTATCCGGGACCGGGCCGGGCAGTTCACCGCAGCCTTCGACGCGGTGCTGGCCGATGCCGGCGTCACCGTATGCAAGATCCCGCCGCGAAGCCCGCGAGCAAATGCCCACGCGGAACGGTTCGTCCTCACCGTCCGCAGCGAGCTCACCGACCGCATGCTCATCGTCAACGAACGACATCTACGCCTGACGCTCGATGAATATGCCAGTCACTACAACGGCCGACGACCACACAGGTCGCTGCAGTGGCAGCCTCCACGATCCGACCGGCCCGTCGTCGACCTGGCCCACGAGCGGGTCAGACGTCGCCCAGTCCTCGGCGGGCTGATCAACGAGTACGAACGAGCCGCGTAGACGGCCCTGCTCAGAGTCGGTGACAGGGTTATGAAACCCCACACGTCCATGTCGTGGGTGGTAAGCACGACTGTCACCCCCTGCGAGCGCAGCTGCGCGACCCGCTCATGCACGAACAGGCGCGACTGCGGGTCCAAACCGGTGACGGGTTCGTCGAGGAACAGGACGCGCGGCCGGTGCATGAGGGACCGCGCGATCATGACGCGCTGCGCCTGGCCGCCGGACATGAGGTCGACGCGGGAGTCGGCGAGGTTGTCCAGGCCGAGCAGTCCGATCATCTCGTCGGCCAGCGGGTTCCGCTCGACGCGCCGGACGCCGTGGTAGGCGGCGTGGTAGCGCAGGTTCTGGCGCACCGTCAGAGAACGGTCCAAGTTGTTGCGCTGAGGGACCACGGCGAGCGCCCGCCGGGCCCTCGCCGGCTCGGCCACGATGTCGACGCCCGCCACCTGCGCCCGCCCCGAAGTGGGCCGGATCCTCGTGGTCAGCATGCCGATCGTGGTGGACTTGCCGGCGCCGTTGGGGCCGAGCAGGCCGAAGACCTCGCCCTACTCGACCGAGAAGCTGATGCCGTTGAGGGCGGGGACGGGGTTCGCCGAGTACGATTTGCGCAGCTCATCGACAGTCACGACTTCGGTCACGAGCCCAGGTTAGGGCGCCGACGCGGTTCGCCTAAGGCCCATCGAGCCGCTCTGGGGCAGCGAATCCGATCGCTAGGGGGCACTAGGGGCCCCACGCTCCGTCCGGTCATGGCGGATGTAGCGATGGCGGATGCTGCGACACTGAATCTGACACCGATGCAGGGTGCGATGCGGAGGTAAGCGTGCGGCAACGGCTGATGGCATTGGTGCGCGGGCTTGCGCTCACCGCGCTGGCGGTCGTGGGTGTCGTCGTGTTGGTCCTGTCCTGGACCCTGACTCTACTCGGCGTGCTGTCTGCGACCACGGCGGCTCGGCGCTTCACCGGCCTGATACGGCGGCTGGTGCGACGCTGGTGCGGGCCCACGATCGAAAGTCCGTACCGGCCAGCTCCCCCGCCGCCACAACCGGATGCGCGCGGCCGCTACCGGCTGGGCAACCAGCTGTTCCGCTCGCCCGCCCTGCCCTCCTACCAACACCGGAGCCGGTGGCTCGCGACCGATTCCGCCACCCACCGCGACAACGCCTTCCTACTGCTCGCTCCCGTCGTCGCCGCCGTCACCGCGTTGCTCCCCACCGCGCTCGTCGGCGGTGGCGCCCTGCTGGCCGCGGTCCGCGTCCCGGGGTCGTCCGGGTGGGCGGCTGTTTCGGCGGGAGCGACGCTAGCCGTGCTCGGCGTCGCGATCGCCCCCGGTGCGACGGCGGCGTACGGGCACTTCGCCGCTCGCCTGCTGGGGCCGACGGGGCGGACCCAGGCGCGGTCGGGGGCGCACCGGGCGATGACCGCGGTGCTGCGGGGACTCACGGCGCTGAGCGGGGTCACAGTCGCGACGCTGCTCGCCGGTCCCAACCTCCTTCTCGCCGTGCTCGTCACGGCGACTCTGCCGCTCGGCGGGGGCTGGCTGCTACCGGCGGCCCAGCGGGTCGCCCGGCCCGCGGTCTCTGCGCAGAGGCGGCTGCTGAGTCGGTGGGCGGGTCACCCAGTCGTCGATCCCTACCTCCCCGCGCCCGCCCCCCCGACGCCACGCCGCGACGGGCTCTACGAGGGCGGTCGTACCCTCTATGACTCGCCGCACCCGGTCGAGCGGTTGGCACGCTACGCGTGGGTGATGCGGGATCCGGCGACGTGGCGTGACCTGGCCTGGACCGCCGTGCAACCACTCACCGCCGTGGTCACCGGCACGATCGTCGCCGCCACCGGCTACGCAGCAGTGGCGCTGGTGTGGCCGTGGGTGTGGTACCTCCCGACCCGCCCGTGGCTGGATTACGACCCCGCCGAAGCGTGGAACGGGCTCCTCAGGGCCGTAGGTCTGCCGGCGGGCACTTCCGCGGTCATCGGTCTCGTCGTCGGGCTGGCCGTGGTCGCCGCCGGGTTGCTGGTTGCACCCGCTGTGCTGCGGAATATCGGGTGGGTCGGCGTCAAGCTGCTCTCCCCCACCGCCTCCGCGGTCCTCGCTCGGCGGGTGCAGGAGCTCTCCCACTCCCGATCGACCGTCAACCGTTCGCAGGTGGCCGAACTGCGCCGCATCGAGCAGGACCTGCACGACGGCGTGCAGGCAGGCCTCGTGTCGATCGGCATGCAGCTCGACACCGTCGAGCTGCTGCTCGACACCGACCCCGTTCGGGCTCGCGAGGTGATCGGCGACGCCCGTCGCGGGCTGCGCCGAACCCTGTCGGACCTCCGTGCCGTCGTCCGCGACATCCTGCCGCCGGTACTGGCCGAGCGCGGGCTCGGCGAGGCGGTTCGAGCGCTGGCGCTGGACGCCCCGCTCGACGTCGACGTCGACGTCGACGTGCCGGGCCGCGCCGAGGCAGCGGTGGAGTCAGCGGTCTACTTCGCACTGCGGGAGCTGCTGACCAATGTCGCCAAACACGCCGCAACCGACCAGGTGCGGCTCACGCTGCGGTTCAAGGGTGGACATCTTGAGGGCTCGGTTCGCGACGATGGCGCGGGCGGTGCCGACCCGGCGCGCGGTACGGGCATGCAGGGGCTGCGCCGGAGGCTCGCGGCGTTCGACGGCGAGCTGACCGTGATCAGCCCTCTGGGCGGCCCCACCGAGGTGACGCTGCGCGTGCCGTGCGAGAGCTGGGAGCAGGATCCGTACTGCCGGAACGGGTAATCGGCGGCGGCACTAGGATTGGTGTCCGGCCCCTCACCCCCGGAGTGCTTGTGCGTATCGTCTTGGCGGAGGATCTCGCCCTGCTCCGCGAGGGCCTCACGCACATGCTGGCCGCGCGCGGCATCACAGTCGTCTCCGCCGTGGACACCGGGCCGCTGCTGCAGGAAGCAGTCCGGGAGCACCGTCCCGACCTCGCCGTCGTCGACGTCCGGCTTCCCCCAACGTTCACCGACGAGGGTGTGCGCGCCGCCCTGGCGGTGCGCCAGGAGTACCCGGGGTTTCCGGTGCTTGTGCTCTCCCAGCACGTCGAGCAGCTTTACGCCCGGGAGCTGCTCGCTGACCGTGCGGGTGGTATCGGCTATCTGTTGAAGGACCGAGTCCTGGGCGGCGACCAGTTCGTCGATGCCCTGCGGCGGGTGTCCGAAGGCGGCACGGCGCTCGACCCGGACGTGATCTCGTCGTTGTTCGCGGCAAGCAGGAGGCGAGGTCCCCTCGCCTCCCTCACGCCTCGGGAGCGCGAGGTGCTGGAACTGATGACCGAGGGTCGTTCCAACGGCGGGATCGCTCAGCGGCTTTACTTGAGTGAGGGCGCGATCAGCAAGTACACCACCAGTATCTTCGCCAAGCTCGGCATCACGGAGTCGGTGGAGGACAACCGCCGCGTGCTGGCCGTCCTTGCTTACCTCGACCATTCCCGAAGGTCTTGAGGCGCTCCGACCGGCCTTTCGCCTGATCGCCGGATCATCCGAAGCACTGTCATCCGGTGCACCGACACCGACACCGCTGGCGCTTCGGTGGCCTATCTGTGTTCCTCCGCCTGTCGGCCGGGGCACGAACACGGGTTCTGTCCACTCGACCCGGAGCTCGGCATTGCCTGGCCGGTGGCTGAACCCGTACTTTCCGGCGCCGCCGAGATCCTCGTGCCGTCGCCGACAATCTCCTCGAAGGGACGACAGTCCAGCGTTACCGTGAGCCGTCACGGTTCCACCGTCACGGCGGTGACGATCAGCCGTGCCCAGTGGTGAACCGGCCGCCGAACGTGCGGATCGGCGTGTCCGGTAGCAGCACGGTGGCCCTGAAGCTGCCGGTTGACGGGCTCACCGCCAGCCGCGCTTCGTCGAAGTCGAGCCGCCGGCGGGTCAGCGGAACCACGCCATCTACACCGACTCCCTTGGCGCGAAACAGCAGGCGGTCCCAGTGGACCCCCGGGTGGGGCTCGGGCAAGTGAGGCGCGCATCTCACGCTCGGCAGGGACGGTAACCGATTCCTCCACGCCGGCCGGGAGCGGACCGAGGTGGGGGAAGCCCCACCAAAGACGGGGCCTTGGGACATATCTCCGCAGTGAGTGCCGAGCCTAGGTTCGATGTGGACTGACAACCGGCCGGCCGAGAAAGGGAGGAAACATGCCGATCATCGAAGTCGAGGGCCTGACCAAGCGCTACGGAGACCACACAGCGCTGAGAGATGTCAGCTTCTCCGTGGAGGAAGGCCAGATCTTTGGTGTCCTGGGACGTAACGGGGCGGGCAAAACCACCACAGTCGAGTGTATTGAAGGGCTGCGCCGGGCCGACTCGGGCCGCATCTCAGTAAACGGGCTGGACCCGACCCGCCACGCGGCCGAGCTGAGTTCTACCCTCGGAGTGCAGCTGCAGGACGGGGCGCTGCCGGACAACATGAAGGTCTGGGAGGCGCTGGACCTGTACAGCTCGCTGTATCCCACCCCTTTGAACTGGCGCGAGCTCCTTGAGGAGTGGGGTCTGGCGGAGAAGCGGAACGCGCGGTTCGGCAAGCTGTCGGGCGGCCAGAAGCAGCGGCTGTTCATCGCGCTCGCACTGGTGGGCGACCCGCGGGTCGCGATCCTCGACGAGCTGACCACGGGACTCGACCCGCAGGCGCGGCGCGACACCTGGTCGCTGGTCGAGCGGATTCGGGACCGCGGGGTCACCGTCCTGCTCATCACGCATTTCATGGACGAGGCCGAGCGGCTCTGCGACCGGATCGCCGTGTTCGACAAGGGCACCGTCGCCGCCGTCGGCTCGCCCGACGAGCTGATTGGCCGCGCCGGTCCCAGGCAGCGAGTGTCGTTCGTGCCGTCGCTACCGATCAGCGACGAGGACCTGAACGGGCTGCTGGGCGTGGAGGCGGTCGTGCGCGACGGCGACCAGGTGACTTTGCACGGTTCGAGTGACCTGTTGCAGGCCGTGACGACGAGCTTGGCCCGGCGGGAGATCGTTCCCGTCGGTTTGAGCGTGGAGAACACCGGGCTCGAGGAAGCCTTTCTCGCGCTGACCGGCGAGGAGCGGAGCCGGTGAGCGTTGAGGAGGACACCGGCCACCCGACGACGAAGCAGCGAGGACGAGGAGGCAGCCCCGTGGGCGCACTGCTGAAGATGACACAGATTGAGACGAAGCTGCTGCTGCGCGACCCGGCAACCGCGATCATGGTGGTCGCACTGCCGCTGTTCCTGATGACAATCTTCTCGCTGATGCCGGGGTTCAACGAGCCCTTCGACGGCTTCGGCGGCGAGTCCGTGGTGGACACCTTCATCCCCGGCGTGACTACCGTGGTCGTGCTGTCCGTGCTGGGCCTGAGCGTAATGCCAGTTTACCTGGCGACCTACCGCGAGCGGGGCGTGCTGCGCCGTCTAGCGGTCAGCCCCGCGTCGCCGTGGCTGCTGCTCGCGGCGCAACTGCTAGTCAACGCCATGCTTGCGATCGCGGGAGTGGCGCTGATGACCCTGTTCGCCGCGCTCGTCTTGGACGTGTCGCCGCCGGGCAACCCCGGCGGGTTCGCCCTGGCATTCCTGCTGGCGACGTCGACCGCGCTGGCCATCGGTACGCTCATCGGCTCGCTCGCCTCGAACAGCAAGTCAGCCACCGCCATCGGACTGGCTGTGCTGTTTCCGCTGATGTTCCTCGCCGGCGTGTGGTCACCGGTGGATATGCTGCCCGGCACCCTGTCCACCATCGGCGCGGCCACCCCGCTGGGTGCCGGCCTGGCGGCCATCCGTGCCACGTGGGCGGGGGGCGCCCCGGAGCCAATACACCTGCTGCTGATGGTCGGCTACACGGTCGTCTTCGGCGCCATCGGCACGCGTTTGTTCCGTTGGAGCTGAGCGAGGTGTGGTGCGGGATCCTGTTCGCGCCCTACACCGCGATCCCGCGGGAGTACCTGCCCCAAGAACTCAGGTTCGGGTCGGGGATGACCTGCGGGCGCAAGTTGCGGGACTGGAACGACGCCGACGTGTGGCAACGCCTGCACGAAGTCCTGCTCGGCAAGCTGAGAGGACGTCTGATTCACGTATTTTGTGCGTGTTGTGGTTGTAGTGGTTCTCGCCAGGTTGGGGTGGTTTCGGCGGTGAGGCGTTTGGCGAGGTTGTCGATCATGGCGAGGGTGATCATGCTGGCGGAGTTGTCGGGTCGCGCTTCGTAGTCGCGGACGAGTCGGCGGTGGTGCATGAGCCAGCCGATGGTGCGTTCGACGACCCATCGCCGTTTGACCACGCTGAAGCCTTTGGCCTGGGGGTCTTTGGTGACGGTCTCGACGTCGACGCCGAGGGCGGCGCCGTGTTCGACGACGCGGTTTTTGAAGCCGGCGTCGACCCAGGTTTTGGTGAGGGTGGGCTGGGTGGTGGTGGCCTGGTTGAGCAGGTTGATGCCGATGGTGTTGTCGCTGGCGCTTGCGGCGGTGACGGTGACGGCGAGGAGGAGGCCGAGGGTGTCGGTGATGATGCCGTGTTTGCGGCCGACGATTTTCTTTCCGCCGTCTGTGCCCTGTGTGGATAGTGGGACGTTGGTAGAGGTCTTCACGCTCTGGCTGTCCATCATGGATGGCTGTGGGTGTGATTGTGCGGCCGTGGTGGTCGCGGACGAGGCCGGTGAGCTGGTAGTTGAGTTCGGTGAAGATGCCTTCCTTGCTCCAGGCGGCGAAGTAGCCGTAGACGGTGCGGTACGGCGGAAAGTCGTGGGGTAGGTAGCGCCAGGCGATGCCGGTGCGGTTGATGTAGAGGATGGCGTTGAAGATGTCGCGCAGGTCGTGGGTGGGGGTACGTCCGCTGACGCCGGCGTCGGTGCGGGCTTGCCGCCAGGCGGTTAGGCCGGGTGCGATGAGGGCCCAGCGGGCGTCGGACAGGTCGGACGGATAGGGGCGCCGTTCGGTCATGAAGCAGGCGTACGGTGTCGGGGCCTCGACCTGGCGGACGTCATGTCCGTCAGTGCGGGATGAAAGTGAACCAGACACGATCCCGGGGTAATATCCGCTGAAACCGGGTAGGCCTATGTCTACCGATATGTTTTCTTTCTAGGTCGGGTCGGGCATCTCGCGCTACCGAGGTCGAGGCGCGAATCGGCCATTACCGGCCCGAAGATGAAGCAAACGTCTGCAGAAGTTGACCGAGCAGCCCCCGGCCCTGGTTACGCAACCCGAGCGGGGCGAGGACGAACTGTTTGGCCAGCCCTGGCAGCTTGGTCAGCAGCCACAGCATCGTGACGCAGACCAACACTCCGAGCAGGCCGCTGGTGGTGGCCGGAACGCCCATGAGGACCAGCCCATGGGGGGGTGAGGAACACCCTCACTGTGGCCAGGACGATCACTTCGAGATCACCGCCCCGAGGGCCAGCCGCGGCGCGATCTCCTTCAACCCGTAAGCCGTCTGCAGGGTTTCCCGGGAAGTGATGATCAACGCGCCGGCGATGATGAACAGCACGTAGATGCCGTTCGCGGCGACCAGGCTGGTCGTCCAGATCGCCCTGACGTGCTCGCTGCCGGTCAGATCCGGGGTGGACAGCGCTGTGCGGCCGAGAGTGTCCATCACCGGCGTGAGACCGGTCTTGGCAATCCACAGCAGAAACTCGTTGATGGCCTTACGGATCTGCCCGGGGATATCGAACATGCCAGGGTCGTCGTCCCCGCTATCGGGTGGTGGTGCTGCGGGCGGGGACAGCCCTGGGGCCGGGGCGGGTGTCGGCGGGGACCACGGGGCAGGCGGGGTCGTTCCTCCGGTGGCGGCGGGGGAATCGGCGACGGTGTCTCGGGCACGGGGACCGGTGTCGGGGACGGCCCACCCGGAGCGGGGACGGGTTCCGGGGACGGCTGCGCCGATACCGTCCCCGCGAACACGGGACCGCTGGCAAGCCCGATGCCGAGCACCACGACCACCAGCCGGACCCGACGGCGCGACAAGGCGGAGTAAGAGTGGGTCATCAGGCCACCCACTGGCCGACGATCGTGACGAACAGCGGCGCCAGCAGCGCTGGTTGACAAGCTCGCCCAGGCGGTGCCCTACATTGAGGCGACTTTCGGCTGGCTGAGCCGTAACTCCGGCTGGGTAGGGCCGTTGGCGACCGGGCTGGGAGTCCTCGCCGGAGTGATCGGCACGATCATCGTGGCCCTGAAGGCATGGGCGGCAGTACAGATGGTACTGAATCTGGCGCTGTGGACTTCGCCGATCACATGGATCGTCCTCGCGGTCGTCGGCCTGGTCGCCACTATCGTGCTGATTGCCACGAAAACGACGTGGTTCCAGGACCTGTGGCGCGCCGCTTGGGGTGGCATAAAGGATGCCGCCGGCCAGGTGGCGAATTGGGTCGCCGACCGTTGGAACCGGCTGACAGAGGTGCTTTCATTCGGGGTGAAGGTGTGGTGGTTGACGTTTTCGGGGTCCTGGCGCAAAGTCGGTGAGCTTGCTCGCACCGTCTTCGACTGGATCGTCGATAAGGGCTCCGCGTGGCTTGGCTGGGTGGCCGGGCTTCCCGGGCGGGTTGGACGGGCGACGCGGGGACTTTTCGACGGGCTCAAGGCCGCCTTCAAAAGCGCCCTGAATTGGATTATCGGCAAATGGAACCGGCTGTCTTTCCGTATTCCCGGGGTCAGCGTCCCCGGACTGGGCCAGGTGTGGGGTGGCGCAACCTTGTCCACCCCGAACATTCCGTACCTGGCGAAGGGCGGGACCGCTCTCGCGCCAGGTCTCGCCGTGGTCGGCGAGCGCGGCCCCGAGCTGGCATACCTCAACCGCGGGGCCACTATCCAGCCGCTCGCGGCCGGAGCGGCTACGACCGCACCGGGTCGGCTGCTACTCACTGGGGAGTTCCGGGTTCGTGGCGGGATCTGGTCATGGTGCTGCGGGAGCAGATCGCCGGCCGCGGCGGCAACGTGCAGCAGGCCATCGGATCCGACCAGTAGGGAGACGGTATGGGCTGGGCTGACGGTGACCCGCTTCAGGTGCGAATCCGCGTCGCTTTCGGCGCTGACCTGTCCGCCGAACCCGCCACCTGGTCATGGACCGACCTGACCGCCTACTGGTGGGCATCGGATCCGATCGAGCTGGAGTGGGGGCGCCAGTCCAGCGCCACCCGGCCCGAGTCGTCGACATGCGCGCTGACCCTACGCAACAGCGACGGACGGTTCACCGTCGAGAATGCGGCTCCGCCGTACTGGCCACACGTGCGTACGTGGACACCAGTCAGTGTGGACGTGGAACTGGGTGATGGGACTGGGTGGCACAACCGTCACTCCGGCTACGTGCGGAGCTGGTCGGTGACCTGGCCGGGCCGCTCCGGCAAGCTCGCGGTGGCACGCATCGAGTCGGTGGGCATCCTCGGGCGGCTGGGGCGCGGGTCCCCGCCGACCCGTTCACCGATGAACCGGATAGTGGCCTCCATCAGTAGCGGACTGCTCGCCTATTGGCCATGCGAGGACGAGGCCGATGCGACGCAGGCGGCATCCGGTATCCGGGGTGCAGCGCCGATGCGAGTCGCCGGGAACGTGAGGTTCGCCGCCGGGAACGTGGATGGGGGCATCCAACGGCACGGCACCAAACCCCTTCCGCTACTAGCCGACGGCGGCACCCTGTCCGGTCGGACGCCGGCCGGCACCAGCAGCCCTGTCGCCTGGACGCTGGAGGCGTTCTGGCAGACGGGAAACCCGGTGGGCGAGGTTGTCCTGCTGCGATGGACCACCCCCGCCGGGACGTTCGTGCGCTGGGACTATGTCGACGATTACAACGACGTCTACGGCACCTATCTGGTGGCCTACACGGCGTCAGGGGCACCGACAGTCCTCTGGAGTGTGCCGACGAGGAACCTCGGGCCCTTCCATCTCGGGTTTTCCGCCGTCCAGAACGGCGGGTCCATCGACGTGACGGTCAGGACAGGGCGGTGGCGCATAGGGTCGGCAACCGTTACCGGCACCCTGGCCCGGATCGACACCATCGCGCTCAACCCCGACCAGCGCGTATTCGAGTCCGTCGGCCTCGATTTCGTCGTGGGGCATCTGCGGGTGTGGGACAGCCCGACGTCGCCACTCACGTACCTGTGGGTAAACGCCCACCCAGGCGAACAGGCGCACCTGCGGCTGGCCCGGCTATGCGCCGAGGACGGCATCGTCCTGTCAGTGCCGACAGTCCCCGATGACGGCGCGACTGCGATGGGCATACAGCCAGACGGCACCCCACTCGATCTGTACCAGCAGTGCGAGCATGCCGACCTTGGCATCATCTACGAATCCGGGCACGGGTTGGCGTACCTGCCTCGCTGGTCCCGATACAGCGCCCCGCCCGCTCTGATCATCGATGCCGCCGACCGGCAGCTCGGCGGCCAGCTCACTCCAGCCGCCACTGACCAGCAGCTGCGTAATCACTGGACAGTGACACGCATCGGTGGCTCCAGCGCAGTCGCCGCCGACGAGGACTCGATCACCCAACGGGGCCTGATTCCGTCGAGTTTGCGACTTAACCTGGCGTCGGATGACCAGCTGCAGGGTCACGCCGACTGGCGGCTATGGATGTACGGGCAAACAGGTACCCGGTATCGCCTCACCGTGCCACTGCACACCCGCTCGGGGCGGGCGCTGACCGCGGACTGGGTGGCCTGCCAGCCCGGGTCACGGGTACAGGTTGTCAACGCCCCCTCTGCGGCGAAGACCGACGTTATCGACCAGACCATCGTGTACGCACGGGAGACGATTAGCGGCCGACGCAGTTGGTGGGCAGAGCTGGCCACCGAACCCGCCGACCGCTGGGAGGTCGGCGTTTGGGACGACCCATCATTTCGGTGGGACTCGCGCACCACCACCCTGATCGGCGACCACAACGCTACAGGCACATCGATTAGGGTCACAGTCGCCGCCGCCCAAGACATATGGTCGACGACCGCAATACCCTACGACTGGCTCGTCGGCGGAGAACGCATCACCGTGACCAGTATGAGCACGCCCAGCGGTTCGGGTCCGTGGACCCAGACCGCCAATGTTGTCCGCGCGGTCAACGGGGTTAGCAAACCGCAAGCGGCCGGCACGCCAGTGCGTCTGGCCGACGCGAAACGATGGGGGCTGTAATGGCAGCGGGAGACCGTGCCTACTGGTCAGACGTCTTCGGACGGCCGCTGTGTCTCATGACAACCACAGCCGCGGAAACCATTCCTCACGCCACGTACACGCAGGTGCCGCTCACTACCGCCAGTGAGGACACGGATGAAATGGCGAGCATAATCGGCGGTGGAATCTATTGCAGAACGGCTGGCCTCTATCGGGTAGGTGCCGCAGTCGGCTTTACTCTCCAGGCCACTGGGTCGCGCGCTCTCGTCGTGTATCGCGACGGCACTGCGGCCCGCGTCGGAGTCGCAGTGCCGGCCACGCCATCAGGGATTAGCCCTCGACTGTCAGCGTCCGGACTCATCAGGCTGACTGTTGGCGACTACCTCGAAATATTCGTGTGGCAAAACAGCGGCGGGCCGCTATCGCTCTACAACCAATTCGGATTCGCAGCCGTACTCGAAGTCGAATGGGTGCCCCCATGCAAGGAGCAAAATGCAAACCACCGATCCGCACCCAATCCCGGACGAGAATCCGGAGCAGCACATCGGACCTGAGACCCCGGATCCATGGCTCGACCCCGCCCAGACCGACTGGCCAGAACTGGAGGTGAACACCGATGGCATGGATGGTGGTACCGAACTTGGATGAGGCCCGTGATCAGCTGAACCGGCGGTTCCCTAAGCGGGACACCAGGTCGGATGGCTCGATCGGGGACACCTCGCACCAGAGCTCCTCGTCGAGCCACAACCCGGACCGGACCGGTCGGGCGGAGTATCGCGATGGCGACAGCCTCGACGAGGTGCGGGCCCGGGATTTCGACGCCGACCTGCGCGACCCGGGCGGGCTCACGATGGAGCAGGTCGTGCAGCTGCGGACACGGTGCGGGGGACGGACTGGCGGCTGGACCTGCTCGCCGGGACGGCACCGGTGCGGCCGGCTCCCGGGCCGGCGGTGGCGTTCCCTCTGCCGGGCGGCTACTACTTTGGTCCCCGTGATGGTGGTAACCGGTCCGTGTCCGGCTACTTCCGCCGCCGGTTCAGGGGCCGCACCGACCTGCAGTGGCTGGCCACCTGGACCACGCAGCTAGTCCGCCGCGGCTGGCCCGCCGGCAAGGGCCGCCGGTACCTGCGCACGGCCGGCAATGACGGGCTATACGGCCCGGAGTACCGGGAGCTAATCAAGGCGTTCCAGGCCGACCAGGGCCTCACCCGGGATGGGCTGCTGGGCCGCAAGACCTGGGACGCGGCGTACCGAAACCCAATCACCTGACCGGCTAAGCACATCAGGAGCCCGCAGTGGAGACACTGCTCTACATCTCGGCGGTGATCGCCGCCGTCGGCGCCGCCGCCGAGGTGCTGCGCCGTGCCGGCCGCGGGACGCTGGCGACCAGCCGCAAGCTGGCCAGGCTCGCGGACGACCTGCTGGGCGAGCCAGGCCGCCCCGGCCTGCCCGACGGGCGCCCCGGGCTGATGGACCGGGTCGGCCGGATCGAGCGCCGTCTGGACGCCCTGGAGGAGCTGCGCCCCAACGGCGGCAGCTCGCTCAAGGATCAGGTCGGCCGGATCGCCGAGCAGGTCGGCGCCGACACCACCCCCAACCGCACCCAGGAGGATCGATGACTCACGACTACCTGATCTCACTCATCCGCACCGCCGTCCCCGCCGGGGTTGGTGCCCTGCTCGCGTGGCTGGCCTCGCGGGCGGGGGTCGTCCTCGACGCCGACTCGTCCACCGCGCTGACTGCTGGCGTGGTGGCGCTGGCGATGGCCGGCTACTACGCCCTCGTCCGGGTGGCCGAGGCGCGGTGGCCGTGGCTGGGCGTCCTGCTCGGCACGCCGGCCGCGCCCCGGTATGAGGTGCCGGCCCGGTAGGGCGTCGATGCGGTGCTGGGGGTACTCGGCGTCGCCCCATGCCGATGTTGTTCCCCTGCGAGCCGAGTTCGGGACAGATCGGGACAGTGCTCAATTGCTATCGTCGCGGCATGGCGGGGATCAACAAGCACGGGCGGAAGCCCAGAGACATGTCCACTGAGGAGCAGGCACAGGCCGAGCGGGATGTCAAAGGCGCCGTCGCCGACCTCCAGGAAGCCGCTTACACCAACCTCCGCAATGCTATCGCCAACGTAGCGATCTTTTTCGGCTTCGTTGGTGTCTTCGCCGTAGCGGTCGGCGTAGCCGACGGGCTACGTCTGGGCCCCATGATTGCCCTTGTTCTCGCTGGACTAGGCGGCGCGGCCTACTACCCAGCACGGCGGCGCGGGAAACTCGCCGTGCGGCTACTCTTGGCAGCAAGCGCGCTCGTAGTGATCGGGCTGGCCGGACTCGTCCTCATGGCGATGGTGGCGGAAGGGTGAGCTTATCCGTTGAGCCAGCCGCCTTGACGAGCTACGCGCGGCAACTGGATCGCGCCAGCGCCGACGCTTCCGCGATCGCTGGATTCGTCAAAACCCACGCCAAAGATGCAATCGGTGGTGAGCTGATCGCCATCGCCGCTGAGGGACACCGGGCCGCTGTCACCGTCGTCTCCGACACTTTTGTACGACTAATCACCCTGCTGGACCAGTCCAGTGCGGAACTAACTGCCGCCGCCACTTACTACATACAAACAGATCTTACGGTCGCTGCCAATCTAGATCGCACCTTGCCGGGTGCCATACCGTGTCAACCTCCCACCGTGGTGGAGCAGGACCTGGCGGCGATCGCCTGTCCACCGCCGCCCTTTACCGACATGCGAGATGTAACCGGTCATCTCACTCCGCCGCCCGCCCCGGACACCCCGCCAAACGTCCTGAGCTGGATGGACTACCTCAGCCCCACATCCTGGGCGATGGAAGGCTTTAACGTCGTCTTCGGCTTCAACCCCATCTCCTATCTTCAGGAGCGCATGTTCGGCAACTGGGAAGCCCTCGCTGCCATGCAACCAGTCCTCGCCAACGCAGGGTCCGCACTGCACGACTTGGCCCTCAACACCCAAACCGGAGCCAACCGCCTCCGGCAGATGTGGCAGGGCCAAGCGGGAGAAGCTGCCTCCAGCTACTTCACCCAGCTTGCCAGCAGCGTTTCCGACCTGCGCGGACCGCTGGGTGACATCGGCCACGAGTACAAGGTGATGTCTGATTCTGTCTGGTCAGTAAACGAAGCCCTTGGCGGCATCGTCAAAGGACTCGTTGACTCCGCCATCATCGCCGGCATCGCCGCCGCAGCCGGCACGGCCACCTCAGCAACGGGCGTCGGTGCTGTCCTCGGCTACGGCGTTGCCGCAGCCGAGGTCGCCTACATGCTCAAGCTATGGGGCCAGGCCACCCAGCTTTACCAGCACGCTACCGCCGCTGTCCTCGCGTTCCGCTCTGCCCTCACGCATCGGCTCGGTGACCTAGAGTCCGCCTCGCTACCCGTGCTGCCTGCTGGCAACGGATACGACCACCCCTTGGCCTCGGCCGGAGTCACACGATGAGCGACCTTGACGACGTCGCAGGCGGCGATCCCCACCGCCTTAGGGCACTGCGCGACAGCCTCAGCCAGCTTGCTGACAGCCCAAAACGCGAACTCCGCGAACTGGCACGTGCCGTCCTCACCGGCGAGATCGACCTACGGACAGCGGCACTTAGCAGCGCTTACGCACCGGCACTCAGCGACGCCTTTGACACGTTCTGGACGCACTACAGCAAATTATCCTCGGGCGAACGCAGCGAACTGGAAGCCAGCGCCTATAACGATCCTCCCTCTACCAGGTAGACCGGGGAGGGTCCCCAACAGCGTGAGCGCACCTGGCCTACGGGCCGGGGGCGCCTCGTCGCGTGCCGGGCTGGTCCTTCTTCGCTAACGGCCTGTAGACGACAAGCGCCCCGCCTGGCCTCACGGCCGGGCGGGGCGCTTCGTGCTGTCTGGACGCCGGACGTGAAGCCAGGCGGGATTTTGTGATGTCCATCAATCTGGTACTGCGGCGGCGAACTCCGCGGGGGCCGCAGCGTTCAGGCTGGCGACCGCCCACCGGTCGCCCTCCACCACAAACGCCCCGATCTCTCTCATTGAGTCAACCCACCCCGATTGAGCCCCCGGGGCGAACACAGCAACCGTCACCTCATCGCCGCCCATAGTGCAGGCGCCCATCTCGTACCGCCCTGGGTCAAGTGCGATCTGCTCTCCGCCGTTGCATCCGGCGGACCACATGAGCGCCACCACACCAAACACCGTGGTCTGTGCTGCCGGGGTCGGCGCTTGAGGGCCCCACGTCACGGGATCCGTGCTGTTGCTGCCCTGGGATGCCTGGGAAGTGGCTAGGACTAGCCAACTGAGCGCCAGGCCGACGAGGACGCCAATCAAGGATGCAGCTAGGTCCCGGCGCACCATCGCTCCCCTCGTCGGTGGACTGCCGCCACAGCAGCGATCACGATTCGTGTGCGGGTCACCACCGCACCGTATGCCCGGCCGTCAAACCAGGCCGCCATGTCCGCCGGAGGGTCAAGCTGGTCATGGGGTGAGGCTCCATCGCTGTGCGCCAGACGGGCTATCCACCCACAGCGTGTGATGACCTTCGTCGCTTACTGTGAGGCCGAGTTGCTCAACCTCGGGCCGGCCGGCTCGGACCCAACGGCGGTACGCGTTGTGCACATCTCCCCAAATGCGCCCTACCTCGGTTAACTGTCCGCGCCCGACTCGCGCCCAGGACCCCGCGCGGTTGGCGTAGATGTGCTCTGCCTGGTCGCCGGTGCCATCCGGCCCGGGGATCGTGATCTGCACGATCCCCGGACAGTGCAGGTGCAGCCAGGCCACGAAACTGTCGGCCCTCAGGTCGGATGGGGCGTCTACTGGGCTCCCGTCGTGAAGGGCCGCAGGGTCGAACGCGGCGTCGGGGATCATCGCCGCCGCGGGGTCGGCCCGGGAGTTCATGAAGGCCGCCCGGGACAGGAACCGGCCTGAAGCTGTCGCGCCGTGCTGGTCGCGGTGGAACGCGACGAGTCCGAGGCCGAGGTTAGCGACGATGACGCCCCCTGGTGTGCACTGGCGCAGCCACACGGATGGAACGCGGTCGGTGCCGTAGGTGGCGATGATCCGGTCGTATGGCCCCTGCTCGGGCCAGCCTGCCGCGCCGTCACCGACGCGCACCGTGGGGTGATAGCCGGCTCGCGCGAGGGCAGCGGCAGCGGTGACGGACAGGGCCTGGTCGTACTCGACCGTATACACCCGGTCGTCGCCGAGCCGATGGCACAGCAAGGCAGCGTTGTAGCCGGTGCCGGTGCCGACCTCCAGCACGGTGTGACCCGGGCTGACATCAAGCGCCTCAAGCATGATCGCCATGACAGACGGCTGGCTCGATGCGCTGGTGGCAGTCCCGGACGAGTCGACCTGGGTCACCAGTGATGTGTCGGAGTAGCAGACAGCTAGCCAGTGGTCGCGCTGCCCGGGGTCCGTGCTGTCGAGCCGTTCTAGGCCGGCGTTGGTGCGGTGCCAGCAGGTGGGGACGAACAGGTGCCGCGGCACCTGCTCGAACGCTGAGATCCATGCCGGCGACCGGAGGGCACCGGCGGTGGTGAGTTTGGCAGCCAGCTCGTGTCGGGGCCCTGCCGTCGGGTCGATCATGTACGCTCCCTACTCAGCTCGGCGGCTATCGCTGCGGCGATCGGTAGGCCGGTTTCCTGCTCGATCCATCCCCACTGCCCGTTCGGGTTGATCTCCAGGAACACCCACTCGCCGTCAGGTCTAACGATGAAGTCGAGCGCCCCGAAGCGCAGGTCAAGCGCGGCCATGAACCGGCGGACCGCCGCATCCACCCGTGGTGGGACGGTGATGGGCTGGTAGGTCAACGCGTCGTAGTCCGAACGCCAGTCCAAAGCGGCGGCGTCTGAGTGGGTATCGATCCGCGCGGCAAACAGCGCCGGGCCGGCAACGGTGAGACGCACCTCGTACGCCTTGGGCACCTGCTCTTGGAGTAGGTGGGCGGTGTGGGCTATCCCGGGGTCGCCCGCCTGCTCGGCCGTCACGGTGCTGGTGGTGTGCAGTAGGCCCGCCCGTTTCGGACTCCCGGCCAACGTCTTGTAGATCACCCCGTCGGGGCAGGACTCCGCGAACAGGCGAGAGGCAGCAGGCACGTTGGTGATGATCGTTCGGGGAGTCGTCAGGCCCGCACGGTGGGCTGTGGCGAGTTGTCGTGGCTTGAAGTCGGCGGCGGCCACCCGGTCGGGGCGGTTGACCCACACCGCCGGTAGCGCCGTGAGGACGCCCCCGAAGCCGTGCAGCGCCTCGTCGTACGCCCACGCCCGCTCACCGTCGGACATGTCATCGGGCAGCACGAACTCGGTTGGCCGCCGGTAGTAGACGGCAGTGATATCGGACAGCCGCACGGTCTTGTGCTTGCCGCGTAGGGCTCCGATCCAGGCACCGTCCCAGGTTGCGGACAGGTGCAGCCGCTGGGGGAAGTCGGCGGTGTCAAAGCGCACGACCTCTGCGCCCGCATCGTGGAGATGTTTGATCACCGGGTCCACGGTGATGTCGAGAGGGTGGGTGAGGATGAGGACTGCCATGTCCGTCCTTCCGAGAGTGCGGCGGGGTGGCGGGCGGCGGCCCGCCACGTAATGACCGTGGCGGGCCGCCCACTGCTGGTCAGTCCTTGTCGTCTCAGAGCTGGCCATCCTCGCGGGTCTGCCGCACGGTCGCCGCGAGTGGGCCGCCAAGCTCGGCGTACGGCACGCCGTTGACGGTCGCGACCTGGAGGACGTCGTCGTAGGCAACGCCGGTCAGGTCCAGGACGTTGCCGGCCGGCATCGGCCGATGCCTGACCGAAACCGAACGACACCGGTGCTGCCGGGGCGACGGTCGGAGACTCAGTACGCGGACCTCGGTGCAGCCGCAGCGGGGCGGAACTCAACATGATGCTTCCTTCCGTTCACCGGCCGCCGTGTGCGGCCGGTCGTCTACTGGTTGTGCGGCACGACCCCGTCGCATCTGACGTACAACTGGCGACGGCGCACCGCAGTGCCCGCGTCGTTCAGCTCGTAGCCCTCCAGCCACAGCCAGCCCTCGTAGGTCGGCCGATCAAGGACCCGGATCACCCAAACCGTGATCGGGCGAACGAACTGCGGAGAGGCACGTCGGTCCAGGCGGATCGCGTCCCCCACCCGTAGCCTGCGGCCGGGCGCCGCCGGCCTAGCTGCGGCCTGAGCCATAGCCGTCAACGCCTACTCCCGGCGCGTTCCGGGGGCGCCCAGTTGCCCTGCCCGACCGAGGCGAGGTAGTCGTAGGCGGTGTCGGTGGGTAGGCATGGCCAGGCGGATCCGCAGATCGGGCACCGGTCCACCCGCGGCCAGTGTTCGATGATGATCCGCCGGGCGGACAGGATCATCCGGTTACGTAGCTGCACCGTCGACAGGCTGGCCGGGCGGGGCCGGGCGTGGGTGCCCATCACCGGCGGTTGGCCCGCTGCTGGGCGAGCGGGGTCATCAACGGCCGGCGGTCGAAGATGACCGTCGGCTGATTGTGCAGCGGGGAGTAGGCGCCGGCCCGCGCCGCGTACCGGGTGGCGGGGCCGACTGCGTCCAGCCGTGCGGGACGACGAGGATGGGCCAAGCTCACGGAACGCAACTTAGCCAACCACGCACGCATTGCTACCTCCCAAGGAGAAGTCACGGCGGCGTGGTACCCCGCGCTGGCACTCGGTTACGTTGCCGCCGTCCTCACCCTTTCCGTATTGGCGGTCGTGGTCGAGAAGTGCGGTGTCCGCTACTTGTCCGTGCTGTCCGCGGACACCGACGGGCTAGAGTGCGCCAGATGAGTGACTACGTGCAGGTATCGACGGCTGCGCCGTCCCGTGAGGCCGCTGTAGAGCTTGCCCAGCAGGCCGTAGGACAACGCCTTGCCGCTGGTGCTCAGGTTGTGGGGCCGGTGACATCGGTGTTCTGGCACCTTGGAGAGCAGGGAGTAGGTGAGGAGTGGCAGGTGCTGCTGTACACCACCCTGGGCCGGTATCCCGAGTTGGAGACGTGCCTGCATCAGGCGCACCCGTGGACGAACCCGCAGGTAACGGCGGTGCCGGTGGTGGCGGGGGCTACCGGCTACCTGAATTGGGTGTCGAGGACAGTCGATGATGCGTAGGCATCTCGGAAGCCAGCGAGCGTAACTCGGCGACGCACGGCAGTGCGGCGTGTGGCTCTAGGCGGCCGAGGATCTCATGTAGTCGTTGTCCTGGCCGGATTGAGCCCACGCCAGCGGCGAGCCGGGCCACAACTGAAGCCGTTGCGCACGCGTGCTCGACCTCGTTGGCGTCGAGGTAGGCGTCGGCCAGCCACGACAGATACAGGGACTTGTCGCGGGCCTGCGTGTCGTCAAACCCCGCCAATGCTCGTTCGAGCACGGGGATGGCCCGCAGAGGCCGGTTCAACACGGTCCAGCATCGTCCGGCCATGATGTCGCCCTCGACCCGGTCGACCCACCACACCCAGTCAGGTTCTGGCCGGTCGTCATGTTCCGCGAGATAGGCGGTGCCCTGGTCCAGATGCTGCTGAGTTTGGGCCGCATCACCAGTAACGGCATATGCCCATCCGGCGCGCAGGTTCAGCAGTGCCCGCACTCCGGGCGTTGCCGTGTCGGCCTCGGCGCAGCTGGCGGCAGCCGTCGCAGCGGCGGCAGGTTTGCCGAGGTCTAGTTGCTGATATGCCAGGAACGCCAGTGCGTTGCCGGTGAGCGGCGGGTTGTCTGCGTCTCGGGCGGCAGCGAGGCTGGTGCGATACAGCCTGTCGGCGTCGGAGTGCCGACCGGCGTCGAACGCCGCCCAGCCGGCGAGTTGGGCTTGTTCCGCGAGGACCGCTAGGAGTTGCTGGCCCGTGGCTTCGCTGTAGGAGCCGTCTTTGATGAGTTGGGTCGTGGAATGGACTTCGGCGGTGTACAGGTCGTGGGTGTCGGCGCCACCGAGGTAGTTGTCCAGCCGTCGGAGGCGAGCGGTCCGTTCGGCAATCTGCCCAGGCGTGGCGGCACCAACTCGCCGGCCATGTACAAGCAGGGTATGGGGAAGGGCAGCAGCAAGGCCGGCCGCGATTACAAACCCGCGACGTCCGATAGCAGGCCCAGCGGAGGTAAGGGCCACGAGTTCCCCTTCCGCGCCGAGCGCGTCGTCAACGCGTTGGGCGCCGGCTTTGGTAGGTGGCTTCACGCCGGTTTCCAGCTCGTGCAGGTACGTCTTTCCGTAGAAGGTGCACCTGGCCAGGCCGCGTAAGGAGATCCCCCGATCCTGGCGCAACTGGCGCATCCGTTCGGAAAGCGACAGGTCACTCATGACAACTCCCAGGTAGAGGACTGGGTGACGGGCCGCCGGCCTCTACCCCGGCGGGCCGCCGTCATCGACGGTACTCCCCGCCCGCACGTCACGCCGCCATCCGGCGGTGTGGTCGTTCCTGGCGCGTCGCGCCGTACGAATTCCCGTACGCCCGCACTCCTGGAGCTGCCTGATTTCGTCTCAGCCTGTCCGTGTCGGACATTCCATTAGTCGCAAAAGGCGCAAATACCATTAACTATCTTTACTTGTCGATTGTGGAACCGCTATTACCATTAGTCGCCTAGTGCTGTGACCACGAACGTTTGCGGTGTTGGGGTCAGGCTGCTCGGGTAGCTGGCTGGCCCCAGCGTCGTTGTCGTTCGCTGCGGATGCGGGCGCGTTCTCGGCGTTGGGCGGCCAGGACGTCGGGGTGGCGGGCGTTGGCGTTGCGCCAGCGCAGGTAGGCCTGCAGCCGCCGGGTCAGCGCGGGGTGGTTGGGGTGGTTCGAGCCGGTGATGACGAAGGTGCGCAGCGGTCCGAACTGGGCCTCGATGGGGTTGGCCCAGGAGGCGTAGGTCGGGGTGAAGCAGAGCTCAACTTTGTTCCGTGCCGCCCACGTGCGGATCTTGCGGCACTTGTGTGCGGA
>NZ_JCANTD010000042.1:0-30020 GCF_059570675.1 Salinispora goodfellowii
ACCGCCGCCTACCAGCGCGCGGTGACCAATAAGCGCGAACGTCTGTACCAGCAGGAGATCGAGCGACTCAGGCAGGAGAACGCGTGGCTCCGGAACGAGATCCGGCACTGCGCCAACGTCATCGAGGTGATGGGCCACGACCTGGAGTCACAGCGTCGGGAATTCGTCCTGGGTGAGTTGCTCGCTCAGGCGGACGCCCGCAGGCGGACGGTGGTCGTCGATCAGCGGCGCCTACTGGAGGTACACCTCCGCGAACAGCTCGCCGCCGAGGCCGAGGAAACCGTCCGGGCCACCTACGCGGAGGGGTATGCCGACGGGATCATGCGCCGCAGGACCGACGGCCAAAACTGAGTTCCCCTACCTGTCCCCTACAACGAATCAGGCCCCCTCGCTGAAGGGGGCCTGACCTGCATTGCAGGAGATCATATTTGAGTGTCCGAGGGGCAACACGAACCGTTACCCCACCACCGATGACAATCGTCAAGACCTTGAAGCCAACCCAATCCTAGAACCCCGCTGACCCGACCCTTCCGGTGCCGCCGAAAGGGGTCACCACGCCGACCTGCATGACGGCGTCGCACGCACCGGGCCCGGCTCCCGCGGACTATCCACCTTCCTGGTCGAAGCCGACCTACCCAGCGTCCACCTCACCCGCACCAACCCGTCATCGGGCCTGCACCGTTTCAGCTCCGGCGAGATCGCCTTCAACAACTGCCGCATTCCCGTAACCAACCGGCTCGGTGCCGAAGGTGACGGCTTCGACTTCACTCCTTCCTCCAGCTTCCTGTACGGCAGACCCAACCTGACCGCCGTCGCCCTCGGCATCCACCAGGCAATCCTCGACACCACCGTCACCTACACCGCCGCCCAACGCCGCTACGGCAATCCCCTGGCAGACCTGCCGACAGTGATGCAGCGGCCCGGCTACATCCAGTCCCGGCTGATGACTGCCCGACGGCCGCACGGCGCGCTTGATCAAGGCACTGGCGGCCCAGGTTGGCGCGTCGGAGCACTCTGCGCTGGCGCCTGGTGCGGTCGCGGCACTGACCGGCCTGAGCAGGTCCGAAGCTGGCTTGAACTTCGGCCATGCGGGGCCACCTCGTGCACCCACGGCGCAGACACCGAACCGATCGAGGTCCTCATCCAGCTGATCTCGGACATCCAAGGTCGTGAGGCCGAGGCGGGTGCCGCGATAGCGCCAGGGGACAGAGTGCGACTCGCAGGCGAACTGCCAGCCAGCGTGACGGACCATGGCGCCACTCGGCCGAGCGAAACGGTGTTCGCCGTCCGCTACGTCGGTGATGACGCGACGATCGACGTGCAACCGGACCTGGCTGAGGACTACACGACCAAGTCGGCGCCGATCGCCCTCGTGCAGCCAGCAGGTACATAGAGCATGAGATAGAGCCGAGCATCCGCACATGCCGCCATCCGCTCATGGCCGTGGCGTGTGGGGTTACGCCCGGGCTTCCCGAATCAGTGTCAGTCGCCAACACGGATCGTCTTGCGGCGAGTGCCAACCGTCGCCCTCGTCAGCCTGGTGTCGAGATCTCGGTGATCGTGGCAGTTCCTTGTATGGACAGACCTTCGTGCATGGCGATCGTCTGGTCAGGTCGGAGATCACGCCACGCGTCCGGGCTCAGGGGTGCCAGACGGATCAGTCCGGATGCTCCGACTGTCAGTTCTGGAGCGTCCTCGACCCAGATTCGTGCGACCCGAAAGTTGGGATGCCCGTCGGGCATGTGCTGGCCGATATGCCACACCGGCCGCAACACGCCCTTACCAGGTATCGGGATTCGCCGGCCTCCATCAGCGACCGGCACGAGCGTCAGCCGGGCACGGAAAATCCCGTGGATGCTCTCCCACCGCCGCCATCGGCACCATGTGGCCGTGTCGGTGAGCCACATCAGCTCCGCAGCCTCGATCAGCAGATCCCACCACTGCGCACCGGCAGGCCAGTCATCGAGGTCGGCGAGGAGATCAAGAGCGACTTCCCACTCGTTGTGCTTGACACACTCCGCCACGTCGGCGACTGTCGCTCCAGACTCATTGGTGGCGATGGCCGGAACCATCGTGACCGCTCGGTCTAACAGCTCAGGAACATCCACCTCAGCATTGTCCGGCGGCACCGCCTACTCGGCGACGACCTTATCCGGCGGTGCACGCCGCATGCCGGGCGTGTCCGCGGTCAGGACGCGGTGTCACGGGCGATGATGCCGAGCCGGATACCACAGTGCGCCAGCGGAGTTCCGGCTCCGTACTCGGCGAGCCTGCGTGGATACGTGAGCCGGATCGCGTCCAGCGCCCTGCCGGCCGCCTGGCAGGCCGCGGAGTTGCCGGAGACGAAGACCCGCGGGCGCAGCTCAGCCCGGCAGCGGTGGGCTGAGCTTCGCACTCCTCACCTGAGTGAACTCGCCGGCATGGCTGACGGGGCGCTCCGATGAGAGCAGCCGGGAGACGATGTCGGCGTACTCGACGAGCCGGGTGTACCGGGTGTCGTGCTCCAACTCGCAGCCAAGTTCGCGCAGATGCCGGTGGAATCCTCCGGTCACGTAGTTCAGGTTGACCTGCCGCCGGTACAGAAATCCGAGGGTGCTGATCATCCACGCGGCGCTGAACGGATGCATGTAGACCGGGTTGACCGCCACCATGGGTACGAGAATGCGCGTGCATTCCATGATCATCTGTGCCGCGGCCCATGGATCGAGTAGCTTGTTGTCGCTGTGCACCAGCGTCCCCCGGCAGCCGGCGTCCTCCGCCCAGCGCATCTCGTCCGTCAGTCTTCGCCGGAACTCAACGGGGGTCGCCCCCGCCGCCGACGGGAAAGTCGTACAGACGATCTACACAGGAGGTCGCTCCTCGTCTCGGTCGATTCGGATCAGCTCGACGTTCGGCAACGGGCGGGAGGCTGTGCGGCCTCGGCCCGCCACGGCACCTGGCTGTTGCGCACCGCGCATAACAGGCCGTCCGGGCCGCCGGGGACCGAGCCCGCGAGGTGGCCGGTAGCTTCGTGCGGGCCTGATCAGGAGTTCGTCGTGGACCCCGCCGCCCGCTGCATGCGGGCGGCGAGGGTCCGCATGTGCTCGGCCAACTCGGATGGCTCATGGATGTCGAAGTCAAAGCCGAAGGCGGCGATCCACACCGCGAGGTGATCGAGGTCGTCGGAGCCGATCCGCAGGGTGCAGGTGCGCTCGTCGACGGGTTCCACGACGCCGATACTGGGCGGCACCTCGGCGCTGACCTGCGCTGCGGAGCCGTGCATGGTCAGCCGGGCCTGATAGCGGTACGGGCTGCGGCTCAGGTTCTGGACCAGGTAGGCGGCGAGATCGTCGGCGGGCATCTCCCGTGCGGTGAAGCGCGGGCCGCCGGGGGTCCGCAGCCTCAGCCGGTCGACCCGGAAGGTGCGCCAGTCCTCGCGGTGTACGTCCCAGCAGAACAGGTACCAGCGGCGGCCGTTGTTGACCAGCCGGTACGGTTCGGCCTCCCGTGCGCTGTCGCGGCCATCGCCGGCGACGTAGTCGAAGCGCAGCCGGCGGCTGTCGCGGATCGCCGTGGCTATCTCGGTGAGGGTGCTCGAGTCCACGGTGGGCCCCGCGTGGGGCATGCTCAGAACCGCGGAGCTGATGGTGTTGACCTGGTAGCGCAGCCGTGAGGGCAGGACCTGGTCGAGTTTGGCCAGGGCGCGCACGGACGTCTCGGCGATGCCGGTGATTGTTCCGGAGGTCGCGGTGCGCAATCCGACCGCAACCGCCACCGCCTCGTCGTCGTCCAGCAGCAGCGGCGGTAACGATGCGCCGGCGGCCAGTTGATAGCCGCCGCCGACCCCGCCGATGGCGGTGATGGGGTAGCCGAGCAGCCGGAGCTTGTCCACGTCGCGGCGCACGGTGCGGCAGCTGACGCCGAGTTCGTCGGCCAGTCCCGTGCCGGACCATTCCCGGTGCGCCTGCAGGAGTCCCAGCAGACGGAGCAGACGCGCGGAGGTGTCGAGCACGGTTCTCATTCTCCCAACCGATCGCGGACAGAACCTGGCCGCGATCGCCAATACGGTTGTTTCATGACGGAAGGGAACCCCATGACCATTCTTGTTGCCGGTGCCACCGGCAACGTCGGCCGGCCCCTGGTCGCTCAGCTGCTCGCCGCGGGGCACCAGGTCCGAGGACTGACGCGTAATCCTGCTAAGGCGAATCTGCCGGAAGGCACCGAGGTTGTCGCCGGCAATCTGTCCGACACTGACAGTCTCGCCAAAGCCTTCGAGGGGGTGACCGCTGCCCACCTGATCACCTTCGGCGACGATTTCGCGCCGCTGACCAACGCCGAGGAGATCGTAGCGTTGGCCAAGAAGGCCGGCGTGCGAAAGGTGACCGTCCTCAAGGGTGATGTCACCAAGAGCCCGCTGGAGGAGGCCGTCGAGGCCGGCGGCCTGGCTTGGACCTACCTGTCCCCTGTGGAGTTCATGTCGAACGTGCTGGAGTGGGCCGACTCGGTCAAGGACGAGGGCGTGATCCGAGAGGGCTTCGCCACCTCCAAGAGCGCGATGGTCCACGACGCTGACATCGCCGCTGTCGCCGCGGCCGCGCTCACCGCCGACGGCCACAACGGCAAGGAGTACTGGATCACCGGGCCCGAGGCGCTCACCCCGCCGGAGAAGGTCAAGGTGATCAGCGAGGTCCTGGGCCGCGACATTAAGTTCATCGAGCTGTCCCGGGACGAGATCGTCAGTCAGTGGCGCGAGCAGGGCTTCGGCGACGAAGACGTCGAGTTCTTCCTGACGATGCGGACCAACCCGCCGGAAGCGGGCTACACCGTGCTGCCCACCGTCCAGGAGGTCACCGGTAAGCCGGCGCGCACCTTCAAGCAGTGGGTGACCGAGAACGCCGCAGCCTTCGGCGGCTGAGCATCATAGCAGCGAACCGGCCGCCCCGGGGTTTCCCGGGGCGGCCGGAACAGGGCGTGTTCGACCTATATTTCGGGCTACGGCGGCTAGCACCGGGTGTCGGTGGTTGATGTCGGGGATGAGCCATTCGGCGAGGCTGCTGGGGTGCAGGCTGGTGGCGATGATATTGGCGGCGGTGTGGCGTTCGGTCCAGCGGAGGGTGCGGATGCGGGGCAGGGTCATTGGTGTGGTCCTGATCCGGGGCTAGCGGGTAGACGGTTATCGGTAGGCGGCGGTGGCGAGGTCACCGATGGTGGTGTCCACGGCGGTGGTGATGGCCCGTACGGGTTGGTGGTGCTGGTTGGCTACGTTTAGTAGTCGGCCGGGTAGGGTGGCGGTGTCGTCGTCGAGGTACAGGTGGTGGGTGAGGCCGAGTACGGCGACGAGGCCGGCGAGGGCGGCGGTGTGATTGTCGGGTTGTTCTCGTCCTCGGGCGAGGGCGCATAGTCGGGCGCGGGGGATGATCTGCCAACGGTGGTGGCTGGGTAGGTAGGTGTCGGTGCGCATGAGTCCGGCCATGCGGCGTCGTTGGTGGTGGTGCAGGATCCCGGCGGTGACCAGGGTGGCGCGGGTGCGTTCGTAGAGGTCGATGCTGAATCCGCGTAGAAAGCCGCGTAGCGGTGGCGGGGTGTTCGCGTGGCGGATTGAGGTGATCGCGGTGTCGGCGATCAGGTCGCCGGTAGGGCGCTTGGGGTATCGGTGTGGGTAGAGGTGTGGGTCGCCGGCTGGTGTGAGGGTGATGTGTTTGGTGAGGAACAGGTCGATGAGGACTGCGCCGGCGAGGCCGAGGGCGAGGGCTTGCCGGTGGATGTGGGTGCGGCCGGTGTCGCCGTCGTGGCCAAGTAGGAACACCTCGTCGCGCAACGGCAGCGGCTTGGTCAGTGCTGTCACCGGCTGATCCCCTCGCCGTCGGGGTGGATTCCCTCGCTACCGGGGTGGATCGCGTGTCGGCGTAGCCGGTCGTGGACGCCGCCGTAGGCGGGTGCACAACGGGGTAGCGCGGCGGTGTCGACCGTGGCGAGGACGGTGTAGTTCGGGTCGCACACGTTGCCGACGGGTGCCCGTCCGGCTTGGGAGATCAGCTGGTAGGCGTCGAGGGTGTCCATGCCGGTGAGGTCGCTGGCCCAGGCGACGAGGTCGGTGTGGGCGATGCGGTAGGCGTCTTCGAGGGGTCGGGCGCAGCCGACTGACGCGATGGTGGTGTCGGTTTCCAGTCGGGGCCAGGGCGTCGGCACGTGTTTGACGACCTCGACGGTCAGGGTGGTGACGGTGGCGATCTCGACGCCGGCGCCGCAGGCTTCACCGTCGCCCTGGCGGGCGTGGCCGTCGCCGAGGGCGAGCAGCGCCCCGTGCACGTTCACTCCCAGATACAGGGTGGTGCCGGCCTGCAGCAGCGGGGTATCGAGGTTACCGCCGTGGGTGTCGGGCACGATCGTCGCGCGGGCCTCGAACGCGGCAGGAGCCACCCCGATCGTGCCGATCATCGGCGCCAACGGCAGGTCCACCTGGTGATCGGTTTCGGTGGCCTGGAACCCGACGGTGCCGGCCTTCCGGTCGATGCGGTACACCCACACCCGCTCCTGCAGGGGCGGCTGGAGTGTGGCGGTGTGGGAGGTCGAGGTCAGCGCCCCGAAGTGCGGGAACGTCGCCGACACTCCCCACTGACGGGCCGGCTCGATCGCCATGATGTGCACGGCGAGGGTGTCCCCCGGCTCGGCGCCCTCAACGAAAAACGGCCCCGACACCGGGTTGAGGTACGGCATCTGACACACCTGCGACGGCAGGTCCCCCGGACCGCGGACCCGCCCACCGAAGCAGTCCTCGGTGTAGACCTGCAGCACATCGCCTGCCCGTACGTGGGCCACCGGCATTCGTCCACCGAAGGTGTAGGCCAACTCGTCGCGAGCCGGACGGTAAGTGATCGTGTTCATGCTGCTCACACTCGCTCCATCTCATGATCGTGTGTCTGCGCGGGCGCCAGGCCCGACAAGGCCGGCCGGCGACCGGACAGGTACAGGCCGGCGAGGACAAGGACCCCAAGGGCAAGCCAGGTCAGACCGAGGCGCTGCGCGGCGATATCGGCGTTGACCACGACGTAGCCGAGAATCGCGAATCCGACAGCGGGCATGACCAGATGCGCCCACCAGTTGCGGCTACGCCGGCGGATAAGGTGGTGCACGACCACGCTGACGTGCAGGACCAAAAACGCCACCATCGCCCCGAAGTTGATCAGCGACGACAGCAGCGTGATCCCGTCCGCCCGGGTCGCCATGTACAGGCCCAACACCAGAGACACGGCACCGGTGAGCAGGGTCGCGTTGATCGGCACGCTGCGGCGCACCGACACCTTCGCCAAAAAGGCGGGCAACTGCCGGTCCCGGGCCATCGCATACAACAGCCGCGATGTGGCCACCTGCGCCACCATCGAGTTCGGCAATCCCCACGCGACCGCGGTCGCCACCGCGCACAGCATCGCCAGCCAGCCCCCACCGGCCACCGCAGCCGCCTCGTAGAAGGCAGTGCCGTCCGGATCCCCATCACCGCGCAGGGAGGCCGGCTCGGCAACGAGCATCGCGGCCAGCCACGTCTGCGCGATGAACAACACGCCAGCCAGGACCAGCACCGCGGCCATCGCCCGGCCGATCTGCCGAGAGCCGCCCTTGGCCTCCTCCGCCAGCATCGAGATGCCATCGAAGCCGAGGAAGGACAGCACCGCGATCGACACGGCGCCGGCAACAAGCGACCAGGTGAACGTGTCGGCGTTGTAGAAGGCGTCCCAACTAAACCGCCCCCTGCCCGAGGCGAGGGCCCAGCCGGCGACAACGAGGAAGATCGCCAGGACGATCAACTCGCCGACGAGCATCACCCGGGTCACCATCGCGGTCATCCGGATCCCGACCGAGTTGACGATCGTGTTGACCGCGACGAACCCGAGCAGCCACAACCACACCGGCACCACTGGCACGGTCGCGTGCATCGCCACCGACGCCACCAAATACAGCAGGCCCGGCACGAGCACATAGTCCAGCAGGATCACCCACCCGGCGAGGAAACCGACTGGAGGGCTGATACCCCGACCCGCATAGTTGTAAACGCTGCCCGACATCGGGAACGCCCGCACCATCTGCGCATACGAAAACGCAGTGAACACCAACGCGACCACACCGATCACATAGGCAAGCGCCACCATGCCACCAGAACCGGCATACACACTACCGAAAATCGCCATCGGCGCGATCGGCACCATATACACCAGCCCATACGCCAGCAGGTCCCGGAACCGGAGTTGCCGACTCAACTCCTGACGATAGCCGTATCGCTCTAGATGGTCGGACCTTTTCAGGCAAAACCCCTCAACAATGGTGAGTCTGGGCGATCGCACCGTCATCGCGAGTCCTGCCGCCCCTGGGAGCGGTTGGTCACCTCGGGCAGGTGTTGTTGGTGGGACTAGCAAGGCTGGGTCTCACGACGGCACGGCATCCATCTACGGATGCGGACCTGCTTACGGCCGGCCCGCCTGCGGATGCCATGACTCAAGAGTGATCTCTGCAAGCGCCAGGGGGAACGGACTAGTGCCGAACTGGCACCGCATCTCCGCCGAACCTGATGGCAAAAACGCCGCCGGGTCGGCGGCGTTTTAGCGCTGGGACGACTGCGATTGAGTCAGGACGGGAGAGCGGTGAGCAGTTCAGCCGCAACGACACCTCGGAACCCCGTGTCGTCGTCGAACATCGCGGCAGAGGCATCATTTGTCGCGGCGGCAGCAGCTAGCTTGAAGGGGCTGGTGAAGGCACTCCCCTTCAGGACGTAGCGGCCTGGGTCGGTCTCGGTCGAACACCACTCCCAAGTGTTTCCGCTTAGGTCGTAAACCCCGTAGGGACTAACACCACTGTGGTAGCGCTCGACCGGCGTAGTTCCGCCGATACCCGACTCACGAACGTTGCACTTCGCAAGGGTCACCTGGTTACCCCATGGAAAGGCTTGACCGTCAACACCTCGGGCGGCTTTTTCCCACTGTTGCTCGGTGGGAAGGGCGCTACCTGCCCAGCAGCAATACGCCTCAGCATCCCGGTAGGTGACGTTAACCACTGGATGATTACTTAGGTCGTCAGGAAAGCTACCATTTCGCCAGTGTTGAGGGGCCCGGTACCCCCGCTCAGCAACGAACTGCGCATAGTCAGCGTTGGTCACCGGCGTGACGTCAATGTAGAAAGGCGGCAATTCCAATACTTGATTGCTCACGCCAAACAGGAATGACCCACCAGGGATTAGTACCATCAGCTTCCCCGTCCGCGGGTGTGTCTGCTCTACCTCCACCACCCCGGAGAGCGACTCGGCGCTCGATGTGGAACCAAACGGATGTCGTGGGGCCTCCGTGTACCCAGCTCCGCGGCCCATCAACAGATCGAAATGGGCGCGCACATCGTCGCTGGCTCTCTGGAGAACAGTGTCCAAGATCGCCTGGCTCTCTGGGCGGGGCCGGATGCGGTCAGCACCCGCTTCCCACTTGGAGATGGTCCTGTCGCTAACGCCTAGGTAAGCGGCGAATTCCCGAAGGCTCATCCGTTTGGCCTCCCGCAACGCGCGAGTCTCGCGTCCGGACCACTTGCTCACCGTCATCAACGTGTAGTCCTTTGGTCACTATCTCTGTCGACGGTCGATCCTCGATCGACACAGATACCACATGACCACGGCTTGCACTACCCCGTCAACAGGACGTAACGCACGTAGCGGCTACAGCGGCTGCCACCGCGTCGCTTCGTACTCCTTTCGGAGCTGATCAACAAAGCTCGCGCCATCACTCAGCGGCAAGCCATCTATGGCGGCAACGGGCCGCAACCCAACACCGGCGTTGGTGATGAACGCGCTGTCTGCCTGGGAAATCTCGCTGAGGGCGATCGACTCCCAGTGAACTTCGATCCCCTGTCGCTCCATGGCCGCAGATGCCAGCCGCATCGTGACTCCCGAGAGGCAGTTGGCATCCGGCCAGCTCACCCTGCCGTTACGAAGGAATCCAATATTCCAGGTTGCACCCTCGCTGACCCGGCCACTCTCATCCACAAAAAGCACGTCATCGAATCCAGCTCGCTGTACGCGGCGACGCTGGTGAACCGTTCCAAACAACCCGATATGCTTCACCTCTGGCAGTTCGCGCTGATAAGGCACTGATTTTAGGCGTATCGGAGGTCCCCCTCCAGGTCCGACGGGCCGTAGGGTGACCAAGATGCGGGGTTCGCTGCCGGCGGCTGGGTGACCGAGGCTAAGTTCGGGATCGAAGATCGTAACCCGCATGATCACCGGAACCGAGACCTGCGCGGCTAGTTTTCGAGCCAGCACTCGAACCTTCGCGGTGTCCACCCCCACTCCGAATACAGCCTGGCTGTCCCGTGCAAGCCGCTCCAGGTGCAGGTCAAGCCCGCGTACCCGACTGCCTTCGACGCGCATCGACGTAAAGTGGCCGTAGTTGATGAGCGCGATGGCGCTCAACTCGTCGACGGTGACCGGTACACCCTCCAGTTCCATCATGGCTCCATCGTGCCACTTGACGTCGACGGGTAGCGCGGTCGGTTCGGACGAAGTTCAGCGCTAGTTCAGCGTTTGGGCAGTACCTGACGCTTCCGGTTTACGTTCTCAACGGTCACCCTGGTCTGATGAAGTTCGCGGGGGAACACGGGTTCGATTGCCAGACGGACCTGCTGACTCCGATTTCCCAGACAGCGATCGGGGTCTGGCATAGCAATCCCTACCAGCTCAATCCGTCGGGAGGCTAGGGCCCAAATTTCCAAACACCTAAACATCTGAGATGGCTTGCCCCGCGCGGGCAGGCTGGAAGATTGTCGCTGCGCCCAAGCCCTACCCCGAGAGTCCATGATGACGTCGTGCGTGTTGCTCGTGACCGTGAGGCAGGAGTGACGGTCGAGCTCATCGCGCGAAGGACTTCGGAGTGCATCCGCATGACGTTGTTCACGTGGCTTCGCCAGGCCGGTGTCGACGCCGGCGCTACCCGTGGGACGGCCAGCGGCGAGTCAGCCGAGCTGCGGGAGGCACGCAAGCAGATCAGGTTGTTAGAGCAGGAAAACGAGGTCGTGCGACGGGCTGTTGCCTACTTGTCGCAGGCGCATCTGCCCCCGGAAAGGCTCTATGCTGTCCGCCGACGGGCAGCAGTTGAGGACCGCGATCGTGACCGGGGTCGAGCGGAACTACCGCCGCCGCCGCCGACGATCCCTGTCCCGGTTGACCCCTATCGAGTACGAGACCGTTATGGCTCCACCGGCCAGTCAGGCCGGCTAACTACCAGCCCCTGCCAGACCACGTCAGACAGTGCAATACCCAGTACCAACGCCGGTCGATTTGCGCGTACGCTGCGTAGCACGGGCAGCACGACGGGGAGGTGGCGGTGCTCGATTCAGAACGACACGACGAGAGTTGGTGGCGCCAGGCCACGTTCGATGGCAAGTCGGTCGCCGCTGCTCTCCGAGCACGTGACATGTCGTTGCTCTTCCGGTTCCTTCGTTCCCACGGCTACTCACGTACCCGCATCGCTGGATGCACAGGACTTGCAGAGACTCGTGTCCGTGCGATCTCCAAGGGAACGCAGCAGGTAACCGCCTACGAGGTATTGGAACGCATCGCAGAAGGGCTCGGCATCCCGCGCCACATGATGGGCCTCGCGTATGAGGACGTACCGGCACCGCCCGATACGTCGCATGACAATGTCCCTTCGCTATTCGCGGAGGAGGTTCCAGCTGTCGTCACAGTGGACGAGGTTGAACAGATCATCAGCCTCGCCTCGCTACTCACCTCGTGGGACTTCGCTCATGGAGGCGGTGTCGCGCGGCAAGCTGCCGAGGCTCACTTGCGTTGGGCGGCTCGACTACTGCGGCAACGCTGCGCCGACGGTCTGGCGCTAGATCTATTCGCCGCTGTTGCGCGTCTCGGCGCTGTCACTGGCTTCATGAGCTTCGACGCGAACAATCAGTCCCAGGCACAGAAAATTTTCGATTTTTCATCGGAGTGCGCTGCCACTGCTGGCGATCCGCATCTTCAAGCAAAGCTGCTGTCGCACCGAGCCCGGCAGGCGATTTGGTGCGGTTCCCCTGCGGATGCCATCAAGTGGCTCGATACAGCGCTCGATCTCGGCAGGCTGACCCCCGCGGAGCAGGCGATGCTCTACACCGGTCGGGCGCGTGCCTTGGCGAGGATGGGCCTACGGGCGGAGACGATCGCGGCGGTTGCAGCGGCTGACAGGGCATTTGAGCGTGTCGGGGCAGAGCCGGAACGGCCATGGATGAAGTATTACGACCAGGCCCAACACCTCGGAGACACCGGTCACGCATTGTTCAGCATCGCGATGAACGGCTGTGCGACCGTCGAAGCCATCGCTCGGCTTAACGCTGCGATCAACCGGCACGGGGATGGATACGCGAGGTCAACCGCTCAGTCAGCCATCAAGATGGCCACTCTGTTGATGTCACAAGGAGATCCTGCAGAAGCATCCGATCTGGGGCTGCGAACCATCCGGCGGATGGAAGGGCTCCAGTCAGCGCGCGTCGTTGAAGGGCTCCGTGAATTGGTGCGGGTCTCGGGCCAACACCGAAGTTTGCCAGCCGTTGCGGAGCTTCGGGAGGCGATCTTCGAGGCGACCTACGCATGAGCATCGCCACCTACGAGGAGGTTTCCACCGCCTGCAAGCAGGTTGGCTTGGCCACGGGGACGATGGAGTTGATTCGCCATGGCGAGAACGCCGTTTGGCGCGTGGACTCGTCCACGATCGCCAAGGTCGGCCGGCCTGGGACGGCCGACGCGTCGGCCCGGCAGGTAGCGGTGGCGCATTGGTTGAGCGAGGCGGGGCTTCCTGCAGTTGCGCTGAGCGACGTCGGTCCACAGCCCGTCGTGGTTGGGGACGTCCCAGTGGTGTTCTGGCGACAGCTACCCCCACACCGAATGGGTGAGGTGATCGATGTCCCGCGTATCCTACGGCAACTGCACGCCCTCCCGATTCCGGCGGCTTTGGGCCTGCCTCGGCTCGATCCACTTGTCCGGCTAGAGCAACGCATCAGCGAGAGCACATGCATCGACCAGGTCCGGCAAGACTGGCTGCTGCGCCATGTTGCAGACTTGCGCCTGAGCTGGTCTCGCCTTCCGGTGGGCCTTCCTCACTGCGTAGTTCATGGTGACGCTTGGGTGGGCAACGTTGCCATCACGCCTGACGGCCAAGCGGTCTTGTTGGACCTGGAGCGGTGCTCGGTTGGTCCACCCGAGTGGGATCTTGTCTCGACGGCGATCAAGCTCAGATCATTCGGATGGATCAACGAAAACCAGTACCAGCAGTTCGTTGAGGTCTATGGGTCAGACGTCACGTGCTGGGCGGGCTTTCAGTTGATGCGAAATACTCGGGAACTCAGGATGGCGACCTACCTGGTGCAGCTCGCGGACCGTGACCCGAGCATGGTTCGCGACGCGCTGTACCGAGTCGACTGTCTGCGAGGCGAGCACGGCGAGCGACCCTGGCCCTGGACGCCCAGTCTGTAGTGCCTATCCCGGCAGCCAACAGCGCGGAAGACCAGGATCGACGATGGTCGCGATTCGATGCCGAACCTGGTCCAACAGCTTGGGCTCGAACGGAAGTCTGGATGCCAGCCAGCATGTGCGCCGGAACTGCGCGATGTCGACAAGAAGTTCGAATTCAGCATCGTAATCAGGCATCGGGCCATACTCGTGCCAGAAGTCGTCGAGTTCGCTGGCCGAAAGCCATCCGACCCTCGCGGACGCGATGACGTACGCAAGATCCCATTCCGGTGGCCCCAGCCGGGTGTCTTCGAAGTCGAGTAGGTAGCCGACTCCCTGGGACATCAGAATGTTGCCGCGGTGTGCGTCGCCGTGGATGACCGATGCTGCGCGATGGCTCCAGCCTGAGCGCTGCCAACGCAGCGTAAGTCTGTGCCAGTGCCGCTGAAGCTCATTCGCATCGCCATCGGGAAGGGTCGCAGTCTCGAGCTGCGATGCGACCCGTGCCCATGGATCGAGCGTCGGGAGATGGGGCCACCGTGGGCCTTGTTCGTGTAGCCGCCGCAGCGCACGACCGAGGTCACGAACGGTCGCTGAACCATCTTGGGGAAGGTAGGTCCACCAGGTGAAGACTCGACCATCGATGATGTCGAGCTGAGAGAGGCCAGTCATCTCCGCAGGCTGGACGGCAGGCACGCCACGCGCCTTCAGCCATCGGGCGACGCGCGCCTCGTTCGCAAGGCGTTCCCGAAACGCAATGTCAACGCCGACCCGGGCAACCAGGCCGATTGGCGAGATGGCGACCATCGCATTGTCCGCTGGTGGCCGTAGCAGCGCGATGCCATCCGTTCGATGACCAGCCTCGGTCACCACCTTGTCAACGAGCTCAACGGCGTGGTCGCCACTAAGCCCGCGTCGCGTGGACAAAGGCTGATCTTGGTTCGCCATGGGGTCCAGATTATGAGGGTTCCGGCATGAACGCCAACAGCAAGATCGACAGCCCAAATCTGGGTCCTCCTGCAATGGTCACCCCCGGGGGTTCGTGATGGACCCCCACGTTGAGCTGACGCGATCCGACCGGAACCGGGGAGCCTTCTTGCCAAGCATCGAACTAGATACATCCAGGCGAGGAGCGGACCATGGGTCGAAGCGCAGTCGTCATCGGCGCGGGTATCACCGGTGCAGCAGCTGTGTGGCAGCTCGGCCAGCTCGGCTACGCAGTGCGTGTCTTCGAGCGCGAGCAGGTCGTCGGCGGCCACGTGCGGACTGAGTGGATGCACGGCATTCCCTACGAGCCGCACGGGGCCCACATCTTCCATACCACCGACGAGCCCGTCTGGCGGTTGGTGACCAAGCTGGCGGACTTCGTGCCGTACCGGCACCGCGTGGTGATCAGAGTGCGCGGCCAGCTCATCCCATGGCCAATCCAGCGCTCGGCAGTGTCGCAGCTCCCGGACGGTGCACAACTCGTTGACGAACTCGACCGGCGCCCCACCTCGGTGGACACAACGAACTTCGAGACGTACTGCGTGTCGCTGCTCGGTCGCACTCTCTACGACGAGTGCGTCGGCCCGTACACCGTAAAGCAGTGGGGTCGTGATCCACATACGTTGTCGGCATCCGTGGCGACAGGGCGCGTCGAGCTTCGCGACGACGGCTACCTGGATTTCTTCCGAGATCCTTTCCAAGGATGGCCGCGTGCCGGCTACGGCATGCTCGTCGAGGCGATGCTCCAAGAGGCCGAGGTAAACCTTGGCACCACAGTCACAGCGGATCACATGTCGGACGTGGCGGCGCGTGGTGAGCCGGTCATCGTCACATCCGCGCTCGACGACTTCTTCGCAGAGCCTGGCGCACTCCCATGGCGCGGAGTCCGGCTGGAATCCATGCTGCTGCGAGGTGTCGCGCTCGCACAGCCCGCGATGGTCGTCAACGAGCCTGCGCTGGCGGTTCCCTGGACTCGCACCATCGAGACGAAATGGGCGCTCGATGATCTCCACGATATTTCCGGCACCGTGGTCATGCGCGAGTTTCCTGGCGCCGACGCCAAGCACTACCCGGTCCTCGATGCGGCTGGGACAAACCTCGCGACCCAGGCATCGCTTGAGAGACGCCTGACCGCGTTCAGGCGCAACCCGATCCTTCCGGCTGGACGACTCGCAGGATACAGCTACATCAACATGGATGTCGCTGTACGCCGTGGTCTGAACGCCGCCACTCAGATCGCCACGGAGGCACACCGATGATCGACGCGGCGGAAGACGCAGTCACTCTCCACCTCCCAGCCGTCACAACATCTATGCTCGGCGTGATCGTGCCAGTCGGGCCGAGCCATGATCCTGTCAACTCCGTCATCACCAGCGACCACTCAGCAACGACCAGCGGCGTGGACGCCGCCCACCTGGTGATCGTCAACGGCACAGACGCAACCTCCCGCGTGGCTGACATCCGATCTAGGCTCGCACCCATCGACGACCGGGTCGCGATCGTCGCCATCAACGGTCCGATCGGCTACATCCGCGCGGTCCGCCATGGGCTGAGGATGGCCGACCAGCTTGGCCTCAGATCCGACCGCGTCGGCTTCCTCGATGCCGACGCTGAGCTGCGTTCAATCGAGCACTGGCAAGTCGCAAATCTGATGCTCGACGAGAGTCCGAACCTCGACGCCATCAGCGGTCTCGTGGTGCACGCGAAGTGCCGCGTGTGGGAGACGCTGTCATCCGCGACATTCGTGGCGGCCATGGAGCGGGCGTCCGGGGCCCCCGTCTGCAAGCCGTACGTACAAGGTGGAGCTGGAGGCACGCTGGCACGACGGGAGCCCTTCGCACGCGCCGTCAACGACGCACTCCGACTCGACACACTCATCGGCCCTACGCTTTCCGCCAGTTCGCTGGCGGCGGGTCGTCGCGTCTTGGCGACCAGTGCACTGCGGTGCGGGCACACGCCACGGCGCACCATGCAGGAATGGACGGCCTCGGTCACCGCATACGAACAGTCCTGGCGCAGTCTCGTGGAACTGTTCGGCTCCGACATCGAGAAGCCCTGGCAGCAGTTCCTCGACGGAGCCGAGCAGGTGCTGGCCGGCAACATGAAGCTCCTAACCGACATGCGCTACAACGCTGCCCTCCGCCAGGACGTGGTCGTTCGAGTCGAGGCGCAGCGCCGCGCGCTGCAGGCTGCGGGTGCGCGATGACGATTCCGTTCCACACCAACAGTCGGCAGCACCACGCGCTCGCCCACGAACTGACCTCAGCACTCGCGACAGCCGACCTGGCCGACGACAGCGCCTTCAACCGTGAGGTCCAGCACTTCGAACAACGCCTCGCCCGGTACTCGGGTAGCCGATTCGCGGTCGGAACCGCGAGCGGAACGGACGCGCTCACGATCGCCCTGACGGCGCTCGACCTGCCTCGTGGCGGTGAGGTGATCCTGTGCGGCTTCGGGTTCTTCGCCAGTGCCGCCGCGATCGTGCGGGCCGGTTTGACGCCGGTCCTCGTCGATACGCAGCCCGAGGGGTACGTGATCGATCCCGCAGCGGCCGAGGCTGCGATCACCTCACGCACCGTGGCACTGCTCCCGGTGCACATGTTCGGCGAGGCGGCCCACATGCGCAGGCTCTCTCAACTGGCCGTGGACCACGGTATCGCCCTGGTGGAGGACTGCGCACAGGCACTCGGTGCGTACCACGGTGATCACGCCGTCGGAACGTTCGGTGACTCGGCGGCGGTGAGCTTCAACTGGTCCAAACACCTGTCCTGCGCATCGAACGGTGGTGCCGTCCTCACCAACGACGAACATCAGATCGAGACGCTGCGAGCACTACGAGCATACGGATCAACCGGCGGCTTCTGGCACCCATTGTTCGGCCTCAACAGCCGGCTCAACCCCTTCGAGGCTCGGGTGCTCACCAACAAGCTTCCGCACCTGGACTCGTGGATCAGCCGACGTCGCGCCATTGCCGAGCGTTACTGGACCAACCTCGCTGGCGTAGCAGTAACATTGCCGCCCGTACCAGAGGGCATGAGTACGCACGTGTACCACAAGTTTACTGTGGCGCATCCTGATCGCGACCGACTGCGTCATCATCTCAAGGCGCACGGTATTGGATCGATGGTGTGCTACCCGCATCTCCTTGGCGACCACCCGCCCATCGCCGCAGTCAGCCGAAGCGAGGACCTGACCCACGCCAAACAACGGGCGGCCACGGCGCTATCGATCCCGATCTGGCCGGAGCTAACCGACGACGAGGTGGACCGAATCTGCCAGCACATTGACGACTTTTGTGGTGCGTCATGAGCACAACGATCACAAGGTGCGACAGTGCGAGGATTCTGCGCTCCGTCTACCGCATCGACGAACAGCGTCTATTCGCGTTGCATGGCCTCGCTGCGCCAACTCACGTCGGACTGGGATCGTCTCCTGCTGTGCAGAGCGGTCTTGCCGTGGCCGTGAACGCAGACTTCGATCCGCCACGTCCCGGAGCGTCGGTGATCGTCGGCGGTGGGTGCGTCGGATACAGCAATGCCAGCCTTGCGCAGCTCCGACTCGACTACCTGACCGACACCGTGATGGCTCTCGCGGTAGCATCGCTCGCCGCCACGGACTGCCTAATCTACCTTCCCATCAGGGAAGAACAGATCACGGCACCGGCAGCGCATGAAGGCTGGCGGGCCTTCGGCGATATCCTGCATGCGATCTCCTCGCGACTTGCTGCGACGATCGCCGCGCCTCGCTCGCTGACGATCGCTCGGACCGACGATCCCTCGGTGCGCTCGGTGGTTGCCAGGGTGATCGCCCGGCGCGGCATCGATATGAGGTCCGACGATCTAAACACTCTGTACTCGTTACGGCCGTCTGGCAAGCAGGTCACGCCCAGCGAGGCAAGACTCCAGCAGTATCGCTCCACGATCATGACCTACCTGCCGGAGGTCGTCGGCGAGTTGATCGGGCGCCCAGTCGACCATGTGGTAGCGGCCGAGAACCTACACCAAGTCAAGGCGGTCTCGCTGGCTCGGTCGATCGCCGAGGGTCTACGTAGCGGCCGGGTCGATCACCTGGCGCACACACCGGCCCCGTCGCTGGGGGGTACGACGCGAATGTCCGTCGCCAAGCCCGACTCCGCGATAGCCATCATGGACCCGCCAACCGCAAGTGCTCTCGCCCTCCGGCGAGCCAACCGGACGGTGCGGAGCTACTGGCAGACGGTTTGGGACCTTCACCGCACCGTCTTGGCGTCACCCTCACCGCCACCCGACCTACACACAATGCTCACCTTCTATCACCACGTCGTCACGGGAGGTTAGCGATGAACCCGCAGACCCAGCGAATCGGCGTCATCGGCCTCGGCGAGATGGGTGCCACGATCGCTACCCGGCTGCAGGCAGTCGGCGCCGACATCCTCGTCAATGACAGCCTCACCGACGCTGCGGCACGGTGGCCGCGCGAAACCTGGGGGCATTCCGCTACAGCCGTGACTCGGCGCTGTTGCATCATTCTGGTCATCGTCGCCACGGATGCACAGGCGCTTAACGTCGTTGATGACATCGCTTCCGTCGGCACGCCTGGCACGCTGGTGGTCCTGCATTCGACCGTCGCTCCTACGACGGCTCGAGAGGCAGCTGACCGGCTTGCAGCCAGAGGTATCGGCCTGGTAGACGCCGGCATGAGCAGAGGGCAGGGCCGGATGAGAGACGGCAGCCTGACCTTATTCGTCGGCGGCGACCGGGAAGCCATCGAAGGCCTCAGGCCAGTGTTCAGCCTGTACAGCGACAACGTCATTCACGCAGGCCCGGCCGGTGCCGGGATGGTGTTAAAGCTATGCAACAACCTCGCGCTGCACGGCAACCGCGCGATCTTGATCGAAGCCGCTCGCATCGCCACCGCAGCCGGACTCGACACCGAGGACTTGATTTCCGGGCTCGTTACCAGCACCGGCACGAGCTGGGTCGCCCAGCACTGGGGGCGGGTGGACGAGGCGGCTCTCGACGGCGGTGTTGGTCGTACGCCCATGACAGCACGGACAGAAAGAGAACTCGACCTAATCCTGGGCCTTGCCAACGAGCATCACGTCGAGGTGCCTGCGGCAGCTCTCGTCGAAAAGCGTCTTCCCAGCGTGCTTGCACATGGGATGGCTGCCACAAACCGTGCGTTCCTGTTGGCGCACAAGGCGGGCCGTGTCGAGGAATGGCGCTCAGCTCGGGACCGTGCGGGCGCTGCGTTCTGGTCACCGATGCTCGTGCTAACCACGACCGGGGCTAGGACGGCACGCCCACGTACCTGCGTTCTCGAGTTCATGATCGATAGTGACCGCCTCATGGTGTTCGGCTCCGACGGTGGTAGGCCGGCCGACCCTGCCTGGTGCCACAACCTTCGCGCAAATCCACGTGTCACCGTCGAGATAGGCAGTCGCACGGTCGGAGCCTCAGCTCTCGTCCTTTCGGCCGACGAAGCGGCGGATCTCTATGGCCGGCGCGCACGGCAGCGGCCAGACTTCGCCAGGTACCGGGCACGGGCGGGACAGCGCGGTATTCCGGTCATCTGGCTTCAACCCGACGTCGAGCTCGCCCAGCTCATTCCCACCAACCCAGCATGATCAAATCAAGGAGAGTCTCGGTGCTGTACATCGACTTCGGGGTCGGCATGGCTGATGGGCTGAACGGCGTTGGTTTGCGTGCCGTCGAACTCGCGACCGCCATGTCTGACCACACAGACGTTACGGTCCTGGTGTCCGACACTCCAGAGGCCGAGATCCTCTCGGTCTGGCCAGCCCTGCGCTGGGCCAGCGTGCGCGAGGCGGCACCGGTAGCCGGCGACGTCTACTGGTACGGGTTTGCCACTCCACCGGAGACCATAGCTCGGTTCCGGGCCGCCCAAACCCTCTGCGTCTTCGACGCGATCGTGTGGCCCCTGGAGTTCCTCACATACGAGAACGTACGCACTGCCGCCGTACCCCCTCGCGCCTACCAGTCTCATCTCGCGGATTACCTTCGCCGCTTGCGCATGGCTGACAAGTTCACCGTGGCGTCGATTGCCGAACGGCATGTTGTCATCGGAATGCTTTCCAGCGCCTTCTGGTCGCCGCTCAGCCGGATGGCGCCTGACCTCGATTCAAGGTTCTTCGTCCTTCCCGTCGGATTATCATCTAGAAACGAGAATTTCTCGAAATTGTCCGAGGTTGCCGTCAACGATGAGTTGACGTTGGTCTGGAACGGCGGCACCTGGAACCACTACGACCCTGCCACGGCGATCAACGCAGTCCTCGAAGCGCGCAAGGACGCGCTGAAGGTCCACCTCCAGTTCCTCTACCCCCAGCGAGGCATGATGACCGCCTCGTTACGCGCCGCACGCGCCGCAGCCGATGGTTCAGACGCCATTCGGTTCGCCGAGCGGCCCCTCGGAATGCGGGAGCGCGTTGATGTCTTGCGGCACGCCACCGCAGCGATCTGCGCGTATCAACCGCATGCTCTGTGGGATCTGTGCCCGCCGATGCGGCTCCGGGAGACCCTGCTCTACCAGCTTCCAATCATTGCGCCGCGGCGCGGCGCACTCGGTGACCTGATCGCCGAGCACCACTTCGGCCTCGCGGTGCAAGACACCTCCCCTCGTCACCTTGTCCAAGCGATCCGTGCCGTTGCTGACCCGTCTGAACGTGAGCGGATGCGGAAGGCCGCCGCGAGCCTCGCATCGGACTACCTCTACGAAAGCCGATCAACGGCAGCGTGGAACTGGATGACGGACGGACACATCCAATGAACCGATTCGACACGCTCATCTTCGACCTCGACGACACACTCATCGATGAACTCCCCAACGTGTACGCCGGATATCGAGCTGCCGCCCGCTATGCGAATGAGACCTACGGCATCGTCGAGGAGCTATTCGCAGCCGTAGCCCCGCTGGCGGCCCGAGACGCCTGGTGGGAGCCCGATTGGCTGGGTCCGCTTACCGACCGCTACGGGCTATCCGCCTGGGACGGCCTGTCCGAGCAGTTTCCTGGTCCACGGTCGGACCTTCAGCCGCTGCGCGACTGGCTTCCCACGTATCGGCACAACGCTTGGCGAGCGGCGTACGCCCGATGCGGCGTCGCAGCAGACAGCCATGTGATCGACGAGACCGCTCGCACCTTCACCGGTACGCGGCATCGAGGGCGGGTACGGCTCGCCCAGGGAGCCGCGGGAGCTCTCGAAGCGCTGGCGGACCGCGACCTCGCGATCATCACGAACGGTCCGGCCGACGGTCAGGAAAGCAAGGTGTATCGAGCGGGTCTCGGCCGCATGATAAAGACGGTGATCGCTTCCACTGCCGCCGGCACAGGCAAGCCCGACCGGCGGCTGCTCGGTCAGTGTCTCCAAAGCTTGCCCCATCGTCGCCGCAACGTGCTCATCATCGGCGACAGTCTCGAACACGACATCCAGCTCGCGCTTCAATGCGGGCTACCGGCGATATGGATTCGGGCCAGCGACCACGCCGGATCGGTCCCGGACGGTGTCGCCGTCGTTGCCAGCGCCGCCGCCCTGCCAGCAGCCATAGCCAGGCTGGAGAAACAGTGACCAGCCAGGCACCCGGCGAGAGTTGGATCGCGAACGCCCGGGTGTAAGCGGTACGCGGCATTCCAGCCATGCGGCACGGCGGCGCTGGAACCCGCTATCGTCGATCCCGCGCACCACGGACATCAACTCGGGCTGCTGCTCAAAGCGGCCAACATCGAATCGCTCCGTACGGCAGAACCCGATATCAGCTTCATCTAGGCGCTCGGAATGCAACCCATCGCAGCTTTCCAGCGCTGGCAGCGGCACATCCGACACGGCTTTGTACGGGTGTTCGCCGCTGTGAAGAATCGGCGAACACCCCGTCAAGTCATCGCGCAGGAACGATATTGACCAGCTTCGGCGCGCGAACAATCACTCGATTAACGTCCGCTTCGCCCAGCGCTGCGCGGACCTTGTCAGCGTTCAGGACGAGTTCACGCAGGGCGTCCTCACTCACGTCGGCTGGGACCTCCAGTCGGTCGCGCACCTTACCGTTGATCTGCACAATGCAGGTGGCGGTGTCTTCCACAAGCAGCTGCGGGTCTGCCTGCGGCCAGGCAGCCACACAGACCGAAGGCTCGTGGCCGAGCCGCTGCCACGCCTCCTCGGCCGTGAAGGGCGCGAAACACGAGAGCATCTGTACCAATGCTTCCGCACCCTCGCGGACGGCGGGGTTTGCCGCGCCCGGCTGGCCATCGACGGCGCGTCGCAGGATGTTGGTCAGCTCCATCAACCGCGCAATCGCCACATTAAGGCGTCGGGCTTCCATCGCTGCGGTGGTGTCGGCGAGCAGCCGGTGCACATTCCGACGCAGCGCAACGTCGGCGGTACCTTCAACCTGTGTGGGCAGTTCCCCCGACAGACGCCACACTCGCCCCAGCCATTTGACCGCACCGGTCGGCGACACGTCAGCCCAATCGATGTCGTCCTCCGGAGGCCCGGCGAAGACCATGGTCACCCGGACGGCGTCCGGCCCAAAAAGCGAAATCTGCTCTTGGAGGTTGACCAGGTTCCCCAGCGTCTTGCTCATGGCCTTGCCGTTCATGATGACCTGGCCCTGGTTGGTCAGCTTCGTGAACGGCTCGGTGAACGACAGCATGCCCAAGTCGTGGAGCGCCTTGGTGAGCCAACGCGCGTACATGAGATGGCCGGTCGAGTGTTCGCGGCCCCCGATATACTCGTCCACCGGCAGCCAACGCTGCACGCCGGCCGGGTCGAACGGCCCGTCCGTGAAGTTCGGGTTGGGATAGCGCAGGAAGTACCACGACGAGTCGACGAATGTGTCCATCGTGTCGGTGTCGCGTCGAGCTGGTTCGCCACAGCGCGGACATGCAACAGAGACCCATTCCTCGGCGCTCTCCAGCGGTGACTTCCCACCCTCAGGGCGCAGCTGATACCCGGACTTGGGCAGCTCAACCGGTAGCTGATCATCTGGAACGGGCACAAGACCACACGACGGACAGTGGACAATCGGGATTGGCGTTCCCCAGTACCGCTGACGTGAGATCAGCCAGTCGCGCCATCGGTAGGTGACGGCCGCCGCGCCCACGCCGTTGGACTCCAGACGTGCGGTGATCGCCTCCGAGCCTTCGGAGATTGTCAGGCCGTTGAAGTCTCCCGAGTTGACCAGACGGCCGTCACCGTCGGTGGCTTCCCCGGTGGCAGCCGGGTCCGGCTGCCCACTGTCAATTACCACCCGGATCGGCAGGTCGAACGCTCGGGCGAAGTCTAGGTCCCGCTGGTCGTGCGCGGGCACCGCCATGATCGCGCCGGTGCCATAGTGCGCCAGTACATAATCTGCCGCGTATACAGGCAGGGGCTCTCCGTTGATCGGATTGACGGCGTACCGGCCGATGAACACGCCAGTCTTGGGCCGGTCGGTGGCAAGCCGCTCAATCTCCGTCGCCGTTGCCGCCTGTTGGCGATACGCATCGAACGCCTCACGCTGGTCTGCCGTGCATAGCTCGTCGGCCAGCGGCGAGTCCACCGCCACAACGAAGAAGACTGCCCCAAACAGTGTGTCTGGCCGGGTGGTGAACACTCGCACCGGCTCATCGCGATCGGTGATCTTGAAGTCAATGTGCGCGCCGGAGGAGCGGCCAATCCAGTTCCGCTGGATGGCAAGGACCTCGTTTGGCCACTTGCCCTCCAACTGGGCCATGTCGTCGAGCATGCGCTGGGCATGACCGGCGACCTTGAAGAACCACTGGGTCAGTGGACGCTGGACGACTGCGGTGCCACAACGCTCGCAGTACCCACCGATCACCTGCTCATTGGCGAGCACCGTCTGATCGTTTGGACACCAGTTGACTGCGGCCTCCTTGCGGTAGGCGAGCCCGGCCTCGAACAGCCTCAGGAACAGCCACTGGTTCCATCGGTAGTACTCCGGGTCAGATGTATGGAAGCGAGTCCGCCAGTCGAAGGAGACACCGAGGCGCCGGAACGACTCTGCCTGCGTCTCGATGTTGGCGTACGTCCAATCACGGGGATCGAGGTTTCGCTTCAGCGCTGCGTTCTCGGCTGGCAATCCGAAGGAATCCCATCCGATCGCGTTGAGCACGTTCCCGCCCTGCATGCGGATGTAGCGAGCGATGGCGTCGCTGATGGAGTACACCTCCGCGTGACCCATGTGCAGGTCGCCGGATGGGTAGGGGAACATGCTCACCACATACGAACGCGGCTCATCTTCATGACCGCCGGTAAGGCCATGCGCCTCGGAGACTCGCAACTCATCCCAGACCTTCATCCACTTGTCAATGATGGCGTGGGGGTCGTAGGCCTCGTCGTTGATCATGATCAGCTCGAATCGTCAGGGTGCGGGAACAGTCCGGCGACAGCTTCGCACACGGTTGTGGCAACCATGCCAGCCGATACCACGTGTCAGACACGCCGGTCCTTGATCATTATTTGGAATCTACCGCCCGAACACGAAGTTCATCCAAAAATGTCGGATCTGGAGACTCCGTGACCACCACGTCAGGGATGTTGCGGATTGCATGGATGGCGTGCTCCAGGCAAGACCACCTGGTGCCAAGTAGTGGATGTGCCCACCTCAGGAGGTACGGGCTCCCGAGGCAGTCGACGTCGGGATACCACAGGGAGGTCGGGCACCTGTCTGCTGTTGTCGGTGGGATGAACTGCTCGGTCGATTTCATCTATTTGCCCCATTCGCCCTTTTATGGCGGTCCGCCCCAAGTATCGACTACTGCCGTTGACTTCCTCAAGCACATTGCGCATGTTGTCGATTAGCATCGCCAAATGGCCAGCCAGAGCTGCATCTTCTGCAACGTGGTTGCAGGCACTGTGGAGTCCGATTTGATCCTTCGTAACAGCGTTGCCGTGGCGTTCCTTGACCATCGTCCGGTCTTCAAGGGGCACACGCTGGTTGTTCCGACGAGCCACGTTCCAACGTTGATCGATCTTGCAGATCCCGGTGCCTTCTTTGAACACGTTCAAGCCGTTACCAGGGCAGTCGAAGCAGGGCTGGGGTGCGATGGAGCGTTCATTGCTGTCAACCACCGCGTCAGCCAAAGTGTGCCTCATCTGCATGTCCACGTTGTGCCTCGCCACAAGTCGGATGGCCTCCGCGGGTTTTTCTGGCCTCGGACCCGGTACGTCGATGCCCAGGAGGCGAGCACGTTCGCTCGGAAGATCACCGCCGCCGCCGGGTAGGTCTTGAGGGGTTGGCAACCCGACGAGGCGCGAAGAGTCGAGCACGTGCGTGGTGGCCGGGACTCGGCTCGCCGCAGGTGGTGACCTGCCTGCCGCGGTGGACTCGTTCTTCAACGACATCCTCGTGATAGCAGAAGACCCGGATGTGCGAGCACGCCGTTTGGGCCTAGTCGGTGCGGTCGCCGCGCTCGGTGACGGCGTGCTCGACTGGCAGGCACTTCGGCTATAGCGCCAGCAGCACGGAACACCGACGGTAGACCGCAGTACCGCCACCTCACGCTTCGAGCGAGATAGGGACCTCGTTGACCTGTTGATCGTGGAAGGCCCGGAGCGCACGTCCTGGGTGATCCGGCGGATGTTCGTGGAGCGCAAGACCAAGGCACCTGCCTCACCGGCGTCTACGCCCAGCTTCGTGGTACCGGCAAGCCCGCAGTCAGTGCCATGTAGACCAGACCGACGGGGCCTGCTGCACCGATGGGTGACAGTTCCAGTTACGCGGCCTGACTGGCCGGTCGGGTCATGATGGTCTCGTACTCGATAGGGGTCAACCGGGACAGGGATCGTTGCCGTCGGCGGCGGTGGTAGGTCCGTTCGATCCAGGTCACGATCGCGGTCCTCAGCTGCTGGCGGGTGGTCCAGGTCCGCCGGCCGAGGACGTTGTTCTGCAGCAGGCCGAAGAAGGACTCCATGGCGGCGTTGTCGCCGGCGGCGCCGACTCTGCCCATAGACCCGGTCACGTGGTGCTGGTGCAGGGCACGGACGAATTTCCGGCTGCGGAATTGCGGCCCGCGGTCGGTGTGTAGCACGCAGCCGGCCACGTCACCACGGCGGGCTACGGCGTTGTGCAGGGCGTTGACGGCCAGCCTCGATGTCATGTGTGAGTCGATGGAGTAGCCGACGATCCGGTGGGACCATACGTCCTTGACCGCGCACAGATACAGCTTGCCCTCACCGGTGCGGTGTTCGGTGATGTCGGCCAGCCACAACCGATTCGGGCCGTTCGCGGTGAAGTCGCGGCGCACCAGATCGTCGTGCACCGGCGGACCGATCTTGCCGCCCTTGCCCCGACGCTTGCGCTTGCTGAACGCACTCCACCAGCCCATGCCGGAACAGATCTTCCAGGCGGTACGCTCGACCATCGACTGGCCGGCAGCGCGGGCCTCATCGGCCAGGAACCGGTAGCCGAACTCCGGGTCGTCGCGATGGGCGTCGAACAACGCGTCCGCCCGATACGCCTGCGCCAGTTCGGCGTCAGTAACACGGCGGACACGCCACCGGTAGTAGGGCTGACGAGCGATGTTCAGTACCCGACACGTCACCGCGACGGGGATACCGTCGGCGGCCAGCTCGCTCACGAGCGGGTAGAGCCTTTTCCCGGCAGGTTCGCCTGCGACAGATACGCCGCGGCCCGGCGCAGGACCTCGTTCTCCTGCTCGAGCAGCTTGATCCGCTTGCGGGCCTCACGCAGCTCGGCCGACTCGCTGCCACTGACGCCAGGCTTGGTCCCGGCGTCGATGTCGGCTTGGCGCAGCCACTTGAACAACGTCATCGGGTGGACCCCGAAGTCCTTGGCGATCTGCTCGACCGTGACGCCAGGCTCCCGGTCACGAGCGATTCGCACCACGTCATCCCGGAACTCACGGGGGTAGGGCTTGGGCACAGCAACATCCTTCCAGCCCGCCCGCAGGGCAAGCCATCTCAGATGTCACCAATCAGTGCAGCAGGCCCGTCAGCCGCGGCGCCTTCTCGACGTAGGCACCGGCACCGGCCTCGTGGTGGAGGCTCTGCTTGGCCGTTTCGATGACATCATCGCCATCGACAACGCTCCAGGCATGCTCGCTGCTGCCGAAGACGCGCTCCGCCCACAGCTACCCGCCGGCGCTCAGTTGCGGCTGCAGGAGGTCACGGCGGAGGAGTTCACGCCACCGGCGGGATGGCAGGCTGAATTGGTGACGATCTGCCGCGCGTTCCACTGGCTCGACCAGGCCGCGACCCTAACCCGGTTGGACGCGCAGGTCAGCCCGGACGGCGCGGTCGCGATCTTCGCCGACAACAGTTTCTGGACCGCTACCAACGGCTGGAAGGCCGCGATCCGCGCGGTCATCCAGGACTTCCTCGGCGAGGAGCGTCGCGCTGGCGAGCGCACGTTCCAGCATCACCACCGCCCGTACAGCGAGATCATGCGTGAGTCTCCGTTCAGTCAGGTTGAGGAGCACGCTGTGCCGGTCATCCGAACCTGGACCGCGGACAGCGTCCTTGGGTACCTGCAGTCCACCTCGTTCGCCGCGCCACAACTGTTTGGCGACCGGCTCGACGCGTTCGACAGCGCTGTCCGTGCCACCCTTGCCCGATACACCGACACCGACACCTTCACCGAAGACAACGAGTTCCTCATCCACATCGGCCGGAGAGAACGGCGAGACCGATGAAGGGGTGCAGATGGCTGTCGAGTACCGGCTGACGCTGGCAGGCGACATCCCACTCGAACAGGTGGCGGAGCTGGCCGCTCCCGAAGCGGTCGAGACGTCCACGGCGTCCGGCGGCAGAATGCTCAGCGTCGACCTGAACGACGAGCGCGGGTACGTCGTGGACATCACCGGCGGCCGGCACGGCTACTACAGTGCCGAGGACGACGGTGGCACCCTGTGGGAATGGGAGCCGACGACCTACGTCGACGTCAGCTTCTACATGCGCAAGGACACCCCGGCCGACAGAGGCAAAACCCACATGCTGGCGGCCGTGGCCAGGACCCTCGCCGGCAGGGCCGAGGACGCGGCCCTGACCCTCAACGGCGACGTGCTGATGCTGACCCGCGTCGCAGGCACCCTTCGAAAGCACAACACCGACGGCTGGCACGACGAAGACTACGACAGGATCCTCCACCCCCTGACGCGCCTATGAATCGGGATGGGTCTGTCAAGTTAACGGCCCTGTCTCACTTTCGGTGGTGACGGAGGGTGTTGCTATGCGAGGAGGATGCGGTGGCGGAGCAGGGTGAAGCCTGCTCGTCCGTGCATTTGGCGTGCGATCCGTTTGGTCTTGGTGTTGACGCCTTCGGTGGGGCCGTTGCTGTAGGGAAGCGTGAGCGCGGCGTTCACGGCGTCGCGGTCGCGTTCCAGGCCTCGGGTGAAGGCGTGCAGATGAGGTAGGTCGACCGCGCGGACCTGGACGATCCAGAGCGAGAGCCGGTCGGCGTTTCCCGGCTGTGGCGTCAGGAGTGCGGCGAAGCGTCCGACTGCGGCGGCCAGTTGGGTCATTCGCGGCCGCTTGGCCTTCTCATCACCGGGCACAGCGGCAGTGTCCACCGCATCGGTCGTGATCGTCATCGGGTGCTACTCCCTTAATCGGAGTTACACCGTTGTTTTACAGTCCCGGGCTGTGGCGGTGCTGCTCAACCACCTTCCTCGGCATCACGCAGAGGTTTGGCTGTAGGTCCATCGGAGCGGTGCCAACGTCAGGGGTCAAGATGCGAGGATGGCTCGGCTGGCAACATCGGTAGCTGTTCTTCACCTTGGAGCAGTGCTCCGAGCCGAGAACACCGGACCGGTAGAGCTTTCAGATCCCGCTCTTCTCCGACGGCTGCGATGAGGCGGAGCGCGTCGGTGGCCAGACCGAGTGCGCCGAGTTCCACGACCGCACCGGCCTTCCCTTCCAGAACCGGGTCCATCAGCCGTGTCCACTCCGGCAGTAGGACCCAGGACGCGTACAGCTGATCGTCGAGCCAGGCGACGGGCTGACCCGCGAGGAACTCCTCCGGCTGGTGGAAACCTCGACGTACACCGGCGTCGAGTAGACCGGATCAACCCGGGACGCGGCCAGCAGAAGCGGGTCCTGCACCAAGGTGGCGTCCACGAGCTGCGCAAACGACGGCGTCCACACGACCATGTGGCCATCCGTGGTGCCATCGGGGTGGACGACCGGCGGTCGTTTCCACACGCCGACTTCGGACACCTCGGTGAACGTGTCGGTCACCCGGTACAGCGTGGCGCAAGCGGCGACCGCCTCGGCCTCGAAGCCAAGGTGCCGCAGCGCCCCACCGACCTGATGACTCGTCGGGACACAGGTGCCCACCAGGGCGGTTGCGTAGTCGGTTGAAGGGTCTGTGAGCTGGGGTTTTTGGCGGCTGAATGGGTGGGGCCGGGTCCATGTAGGACGGGTGCGGCCTGTTCGTGATCATGGTGTTTGCGAAGACAACCGTGATCGAGAACTGGACGCACCCGCTGATGTCATCATCACTGACCGAGATCGTGCTGCCGCAGCGACCCCCGCACCTGCCGTGCCCGACCGTGGTCACCGATGGTGACCGGCGGAGCTTGTTCGTCGCGTTGGCAGCGGTGGACGACCCGCGGGATCCGCGGGGCCGCCGGTATCCCCTCGTT
>NZ_JCANTD010000043.1:0-29538 GCF_059570675.1 Salinispora goodfellowii
GTCCAGGAAGGCGGTGGTGGAGTAGGCGGGGTCGGTGATCTGCTCCACCGTGCCCCAACCACTGGAGGGGCGCTGCTGGAACAGGCCCTGCGAGTCGTGGTCGTTACGGTCACCCAGGTGGCCGAGGTTTTCCAGCTTCGACTCCTGCAGGCTGGTGCCGATGGCGACCACGGCGGCCCGCTCGTCCATGCCGGCGGCCTTGGTGGCCTCGATGATGGCCTTCACGTTGCCGGTCTGCTCGTCGCCGAGGGTGATGCGGGACTGCTCGCCCTGGGTGCCGTGCGGGATCAGCGTGCCCATATCCGGCTTGTCCGCCTGCACCGCCGCAGCAGCGGCCGAGGCCGGGGCGGGGGTGGCGTCGGTCAGGGCGGCCAGGGGGCCGGCGATGACACCGGTGGACAGGGCCAGACCAGCGACACCAAGGACACTACGACGCAGAATCGTGTTCATCAGGGTTGCTCCATTCGGGGGTCGACACCCACACACACGCCCGAAAGGGGGGTCAGGCGGCAGGGTGCAAGCACCGTCCGGCGCTCAAAAAGATCAAGGGAAGAGGGTCGGCGACCGCGGGCCCTCACCGGGGGCCTGCACGGTGCCGGGTCCAGATGTAACGACCGGCCGGCCACCAGCATTCCCGGCGGCGGCCACCCGGCGGCACCCGCTCACGCGGGGGCACCTCCTCGGCCGTACGCAGGGTGTAACGCCCCCACGCCCGCCGAGATTCCACCACCACCGTGCCCCCGACCACACCCCAAACCGGCATAGACCAGAACGCCTCAACCGGATGAACGGCCACAAACCGGATAGCCGCTATCGGAGCCGCTATCGGTGGCCAGCAGTGGAGTCGGCGTCGTAGCGCGGCCCGATGTTGTGTGCCCGGAGGCGCCAACCCCGCTGTTCGTCGTGCCACAGCTCAGTCCAGTGGCAGTTGCGCAATGAGTCGATCGTGCGCAGCACGGCGGGCTCCCAGCCCAGTAGCTGACCGACGCCCTGACGGGCGGCACCAGCATGGGTGGCGACCACCACCGTCCCACCGGCGGCGGTATCGGCGGCCTCCTGGAACGCGATTCCCAGCCGCTTACCGACGTCGTCCAAGGTCTCGATGCCGGCTCCTGGATCTGGGTGACCAGCTCGCCAGCGGGCGTACTCGTCCGGGTACTGTTCGGCCGCCTCGGTGAGCCGCAGCCCCTGCCAGGGCCCGAAGTGCCGTTCCCGCAGCCGTACATCGGTGTGGACCGGCAGACCGGTCAGGGCGGCCAGAGCGGCGGCCGTGTCCGCTGCCCGCTGCAGGTCACTAGCGAAGATCACTTCGGGGTGGAACCCGGCGAGCAGCTGGGCGGCAGCCCGGGCCTGATCCCGACCGAGATCGTTCAGACCGATGTCGGTCTGCCCCTGCACCCGGCCGCTGGCGTTCCAGTCGGTGTTGCCGTGCCGCCAGACGATCAGCCGAGTCATTCGGCGGCGCCGGGCTCAGCGGCGGCGAGGTCGCGGTCCACGAAGGGGATCTGCGGGCAGTCCTTCCAGAGCCGGTCCAACGCGTAGAACTCGCGCTCCTCGGTGTGCTGGACGTGCACGACGATATCCACGTAGTCGAGCAGCACCCAACGACCGCCCCGCTCCCCCTCGCGCCGGACCGGCTTGGCCTTCTCCGGCAGCTGGAGCAGGCGCTCCTCGATTGCGTCAACGATGGCGAGCACCTGACGCTCGTTTGGGGCGGCGGCGAGCAGGAACGCGTCGGTGATGGCGAGCTGATCACCCACATCAATGATGACGATGTCCTGCGCCCTCTTGTCGGCGGCGGCCTGGGCGGCGGCGGTCGCCAGCTCGTGTGCGCGTTCGGAAACTGTCACCGTTCTCCTTCGATCATGCGTGCGACCCCTTAAGCGTCTCACATGAAAGCGCGACCCAGCCGGTCGGTTACGGCGCATTCGGGCAGAAAGGGTCGCAGACCAGGATGGATCACTGCTGGTAGAGCCGCCGCTTTGCGATGTACTGCACCACGCCGTCGGGCACCAGGTACCACAACGGCTGGCCGCGGGAGACCCGGACCCGGCAGTCGGTGGAGGAGATCGCCATCGCGGGCACCTGCACCAGACTCACCGTGTCGGCGGGCAGGTGCGCGTCGGACAACCTGAAGCCGGGCCGGGTCACGCCGATGAAGTGGGCCAACCCGAAGGCCTCGTCCAGGTCCTTCCAGGAGAGGATCTTCGCCAGGGCGTCCGCGCCGGTGATGAAGAAGAGCTGCACCTTGGCGCCGTACACGGCCCGCAGGTCACGCAGCGTGTCGATGGTGTAGGTGGGGCCGCCACGGTCAATGTCGACCCGACTGACCTGGAAGCGGGGGTTGGAGGCGGTGGCGATGACCGTCATCAGGTATCGGTCCTCGGCCGGGCTGACCGGCTCGTCCTCCTTCTGCCACGGCTGCCCGGTGGGGACGAAGATCACCTCATCCAGCCCGAACCGGTCGGCCACCTCGCTCGCTGCGACCAGGTGCCCGTGGTGGATCGGGTCAAACGTGCCGCCCATGATCCCCACCCGCCGGATGTCTTCCTCCACTCCGCGATCTTAGGCCGACCGCGCAGCCAGCGCCGACGCCACCCCGGCTTCCCCACCGGCCGAGCCCACGCTCCTCAGGCGTCCACCGCCGCGACGGCGGTCCGCGCGACCAGCGCCCGGCGCATGTCGTCGTCCGCGTCGATCAACGTCCGACGAAGACCCCGGGTGAGATCTCCCCGGGTGAGCAGCTCCGCGACGCCCTCCCGGGTGCTCTGCGCGACCGCATAACGCGGAAACGCCCGCTCCGCGATCCGCTCCGCCGCCCACGGGGTGCGCAACCGCGAGGCGGTTGGCATGTCGGCAAGGTACCGCCCCACGTACGGGGCAGTCACCGTCGCCTGCTCCGGCTGCCAGAATCCCTTCGCGGTAGCCGCGACCAGGCGGTTGGAGCATTCCGTGTCCGCCACGATGATCTCCCAGGCAACCTGTTTGGCCGCCGGGTCGGGCAGGGCCGCACGACAACGGGCGGCCCGCTCGGCCCCGGTGGCGCTCGGGTCGGTTGCCGCCTCGGCGGCGATCTCCGCCGCACCGGCCCCACCCAACGCCACCAGCCGCCCCAGCACCTCCCACCGCAGCTCCGCGTCGATCGCGAGCCCCGGCGGCCCGACCCGGCCGGCCAACCAACCGGTCAGTCGGTCCACGTCGTCGGTCGTGGCGACCCAACCGCGGGCCGCGGCGAGCTGCAGTGAGCCACCGGGCGGCGCGGTGTCGAGCAGCTGCCCGGTGGCCACGGCGACCTGGGCTAGGGCCGCCTCCCGGGCGCGGGGGGCGAGGTAACGGTTGATCAGCGATCGACTGATCGCGACCACGTCCTCGACGATCACCACCTCGTTCTCGGCCGGCAGCGCGGTGGTGATCAGCTGCACCAGCTCCGTGACCGGCCGTTCCCCATCAGTGACGGCGTCCAGCTCAGCGCCCCAGAGCAGCGCCCGCGCGAGCGAGTCGGTCAGGCGGGGCAGCAACAGTGGTACCGCGTCCGCCGAGGCCGGATCCAGTCGGATCTTGGCGTAGGTCAGGTCGCCCGCGTTCGGCAGCAGCAGCTGGGCGCCCACCTGCCCGGCCAGGTCCGTGAGCACCGTGCGACCGCCGTCGACGGAGGGTTCAAGATCCACCAGGCGGTGCTGCACGGTGCCGTCAGCGGCGTACCGGGCGACACCGACCCGGTGCGGGCGCAGCACCGGGTGGGACTCCGGCCCGCTCTGCACCAGGGCCACCTCGGTGTATCGACCATCGGCATCGAGCGAGACCTCCGCCCGCAGCGTGTTGACCTGCGCGGTACGCAGCCAGCACCGGGCCCAGCCGGTCAGGTCACGCCCGCTGGCCGCCGTCAGGCTGGCCAGCAGGTCCGCCAGGGTGGCGTTGCCGAACCGGTGCTCGGCGAAGTACGCGTTGAGCCCGGCCAGGAAGTCGTCGTCGCCGAGCCAGGCCACGAGCTGGCGCAGCACCGCGGCGCCCTTCGCGTACGAGATGCCGTCGAAGTTGAGCAGGCCCTGGGCGGCGTCGGTCACCTCCGCCGGGGCGACCGGGTGGGTCGACGGGCGCTGGTCGGCCGCGTACCCCCAGATCTTGCGCCGCATCGCGAAGGTCGTCCAGCCGCGATCGAAGCGGGTGGCCTCCGCGGTCACCCGGGTGGCCAGGTACTCGGCGAACGACTCGTTCAGCCACAGGTCGTCCCACCACTGCATGGTGACCAGGTCCCCGAACCACATGTGCGCCATCTCGTGCGCGATGGTGCTGGCCCGCCACTCGCGCTCGCTCTCGGTGACCGCGGACCGGAAGACGTAGTCATCCCGGATGGTCACCAGCCCCGGATTCTCCATCGCCCCGGCGTTGAACTCCGGTACGAACGCCTGGTCGTACTTGCCGAACGGGTACCGCTGCGCGAAGAGCTGGTGATACCGGTCCAGGCACTGCTTCGTGATTGTGAGAATCTCGTCGATCTCCGCGTCCAGGTGTGGCGCGAGCGACCGACGACACCAGACGCCGAGCGGGATGCCGTCATGCTCGTCCCGGTGGACATACCAGGGCCCGGCGATCACCGAGACCAGGTACGTGGCCAGCGGTGCGGTCGGGGCGAACTCCCACCGCCCAGGACGCGGCGAGGCAGCCAGTACGCCATTCGCGGCGACGGTCCAGTGCTCGGGGGCGGTCACCGCGAGGGTGACCGGGGCCTTGAGATCGGGTTGGTCGAAGGCGGCGAAGATGCGCTGGGCCTGGTCGAGGAAGGACATGGCGTACAGGTAGGTCTCCCCGTCGGCCGGGTCGACAAAGCGGTGCATCCCCTCACCGGTGTTGGTGTACCCCATCTCCGCCTCGACCGTCAGCGTATTCCGCTCGGCGAGGCCGGTCAGCGGCAGCCGGTTGTCGACCAGCAGGGCGGGGTCAAGGTCGATGTCGTTGATTCGGACGGAGCGCAGGCGCTGCGGCTGGCACTCGACGAACGTCCGGGAACCCGGGGTCGCCCGAAACCGGATGGTGACCTGCGAACGAAACCCTTCCTCGCCGGTCACGTCGAGGTCCACCTGATAGGACTCGACAGAAATCACCGCGGCGCGCGCGGTCGCCTCTACGCGGGTAAGGCTCGGCATCCGCTTATCCTGCCCGATGGAACAATACGAATTGCCCCCCAACCCACGCACTGGAGGAAAGCACCATGACGACGCACCCCAAAGGCGACTTCGATGTCTCGCGGGCCGTCTGGCAGCGAGCCGAGGGCGACACCTCCGAGGCCGCCGTCGAGGTCGCGTTCGTCGACGACCTGATCGGCATGCGGAACTCCGCCGAGCCGGACGGGCCGGTACTCGTGTTCACCCAGGCCGAGTGGGACGCCTTCGTCGCCGGCGCCCAGGACGGCGAGTTCGACCTGGACTGATTCGGCTGGACCGCCTCGGCCTGGATCGACGGTCCGGGTCGAGGCGGTGCGTCCGGCCCTTCGCCCGCCCGGGTTCCGGCCGGCCACCGGTGTGATCCACCGTTTGGCTGCGGAGTCCGCTGGTGGGACCGGACAATGATGGACTGTCGGGTCGGGGGGCGAGCCCGCGCCACGGCGCCATGGGCCGCGGATCGACGGAGGTGCAGGCATGGCAGAGCAGCCACGAGCGCGGTCGCGGACCGGGCTCCAGGTCGCGGCCCTCGCCGTGGCGGGTATCCTCCTCCTACTGGGGGTGCTCGGGTTCGTGCCCGGGATCACCACCAACTATGCCGAGTTGCGGTTCGCCGGGCCAGACTCCGAAGCACAGCTGTTTGGCCTGTTCCAGGTCTCTTTCCTGCACAACATCCTGCTGCTGGGCTCCGGCCTCGCCGGCCTGCTGCTGGCCCGCCGGGTAGGCGGGGCACGGGTCTTCCTCACCGTGGGTGGTGCGCTCACCCTCGCCCTGTGGATCTATGGACTCGTGATCGACCGGTCCAGCTCGGCGAACGTGATCCCGGTGAACGACGCCGACAACTGGCTACACCTCGGGCTCGGCTTCGCGATGCTCGTGCTCGGCCTGCTCCTGTCCAACCAGAAAGGCACCGGGGGCCGGCTCGACACTCCCCTGGACCGGCCCTGACGCCGTCCATCGGCCCGTCTGGCTCGCCCGCCGCCCCGACGTGGCCCGCACCCGGTGCGGCCACCCATCAGCCCAAAACTGGCCCGCACCCGGTGTGGAGGCCCAGGCGGATCAGTCGGTACGGTCGGTCACTCCGCGTCGTCGCCGACCGGCTCACCGGATTCGGCCTCATCCTCCGGGCGCTGCCGCCGGGCCTTGCGGGCTGCCAGCCGCTCGGCGGCCGACGGCCGCTCCGACTTATCCGCCAGCCGCTGGTCACCGCCGCGTATCCCGGGGACGAACTCGGTGTACAGCGTCGGCTGCCAGTCGAACTCGCGTTCGCCGATTCGGACCAGGTCGCCCGCCTGCGCACCGGCCTTGCCGAGCTTCTCCTCGACGCCGAGCCGGGCCAGTCGGTCAGCCAGGTAGCCGACCGCCTCCTCGTTGTCGAAGTTCGTCTGCCGGACCCACCGTTCCGGGCGGGTGCCCCGCACCACCCAGGCACCGCCCGACGCAGCCTCCACGGAGAAGCCCGCGTCGTCGACCGCCTTGGGCCGGATCACGATCCGGGCGGGCTCCGCCGGCGGTGCGGCAGCACGCGCCGCCGTCACCAGTTCACCCATGGCGTACATCAGTTCCTTGAGCCCGGCCCGGGTAGCCGCCGAAACCTCGAAGACGCGGAAGCCGCGGGCCTCCAGCTCCGGCCGGACCATCTCGGCCAGGTCCCGCCCGTCCGGCACGTCGACCTTGTTGAGCGCGACCAGGCGCGGCCGATCAACCAGCCCACCGTACGCGGCCAGCTCCGCCTCGAGGGCGTCGATGTCGGCCACCGGGTCGCGCTCCGTCTCCAGGGCCGCGGTGTCGACGACGTGCACGAGCACCGCGCAGCGCTCGATGTGCCGGAGAAACTCCAGGCCGAGCCCCTTGCCGGTGGCCGCGCCCGGAATCAGGCCGGGTACGTCCGCGACGGTGAAGGTGTGGTTGTCTGCCCGGACCACGCCGAGGTTCGGCACCAGGGTGGTGAACGGGTAGTCAGCGATCTTCGGCTTCGCGGCCGACATCACCGAGATCAGCGAGGACTTACCCGCGGACGGGTAGCCGACCAGACCGATGTCGGCGACGCTCTTCAGCTCCAGCACCACGTCCATCTGGTCGCCGGGTTCGCCCAGCTCGGCGAAGCCCGGCGCCTTGCGGCGGGCGTTGGCCAGCGAGGCGTTACCGCGGCCACCGCGGCCGCCCCGGGCCACCTCGAAGGTCGTCCCGGCACCCACCAGGTCGGCGAGGACCGTACCGTCGGTGGTCTGCACGACGGTGCCGTTGGGAACCTTGAGGACCAAGTCGACGCCGTTCGCGCCGTCCCGGTTCGAGCCGGCCCCGCCCCGGCCGTTGGCGGCCTTGACGTGCGGGCGGAAGTGGAAGTCGAGCAGCGTGTGCACCTGCGGATCAACCACCAGTGAGACGCTGCCGCCGTGCCCACCGTTACCCCCGTCCGGGCCGCCGAACGGCTTGAACTTCTCTCGGTGGACCGAGACACAGCCGTGCCCGCCGTCGCCGGCCTGCAGGTGTAGGACGACCCGGTCAACGAACGTCGTCACGCCACCAATCCTTCCAGCGGGGGTCGTACTGAGCACAAGAAAAGCCGAAGCGGGCCGGGACGCCAGGTCCGCGGCCCGCTTCGCCGGAGCCTACTGCTGCGGAACGATGCTGACGGTCTTGCGACCGCGCTTAGTACCGAACTGGACCGAGCCGGTGGCCAGCGCGAAGAGCGTGTCGTCCCCGCCCCGGCCGACCAGGTCACCCGGGTGGAACTTGGTGCCACGCTGGCGGATGATGATCTCGCCCGCGCTGACGAGCTGACCACCGAAGCGCTTCACGCCGAGCCGCTGGGCCGCAGACTCACGACCGTTACGCGAGCTGGACGCACCCTTTTTGTGAGCCATTGGAGGACGACCTACTTCCCGCTGGAGATGCCGGTCACCTTCACCTGGGTCAACGGCTGACGGTGACCCTGGCGCTTGTGGTAGCCGGTCTTGTTCTTGAACTTGTGGATCCGGATCTTCGGGCCCTTGGTGTGCGCGGCGATCTCACCGGACACCTCGACCTTGGCAAGCTTCGCCGCGTCGGTCACCAGGTCGTCACCGTCGACGAGGAGCACCGCGGCAAGCTGCACCGCGTCACCGGGGGCACCGGCGAGCTTCTCGACCTCGATCACGTCGCCCTCGGCGACCTTGTACTGCTTGCCGCCGGTCTTGACGATCGCGTACATCGGAGGCGGACTCCCTGTCGTTGAGGCTGCTGGCGGTCGTTCCCACGGCGGCTCGCCGGATGACACAAGGCACGGCGGCGCGGGCACGCGGGAGGTCGGCACACCAAAGTGCGCCGCCGGCAAGCGTACGCCATGGTCCGGAGCTCCCCCAAACCGGCCGGCCGAAACGCCCAGCGCTACCCGGCAGGAGGGTGCGCCGACCGGACCCGCGGGGCGGGTCCGGTCGGCGCGGCACCGCCGTCAGGGGCGGGCACGGCGCGCTATCAGGGGCGGGTACGGCGTCGCGTACCGCCCCGGCGGGAGCGCCGCCGGCCCGCGGTTTCGGGCTCCTCGCCGTCCTCGCCGCCCACCGCGTCCGGGTCGTCGGGCGCCGCGAGCCGCGCCATGTCGCCGCTCTGGCTCGCTACCGCGCTCGGGGCAGCCGGTGTTTCAACCTCATATCGGGAGAGGTCATAGCCCATCGTGTCGTAATAGTCAGCACCGGACGTCGTGGAGGTGGCCTCCGTGGCGGTACCAGCGCCCCGGGCCTCCTCGCTCTCGGCCACGGTCCGCTCGGCGGCGGAAGTTCCCTTCCGCGCCCGCCGGCGGGACGACCCGCCCGACTCGGCCGGCGCCACCGCCTTGACCTTCTCTCCGCTGCCGCCCGCACGTGGCTTCTCCGGCACCGGCTCGGTGTGCAGGATCAACCCACGACCCTTGCAGCACTCACAGGCCTCGCTGAACGCCTCCAGCAGGCCGGCACCGATCCGCTTCCGGGTCATCTGCACCAGACCAAGTGAGGTGATCTCCGTCACCTGGTGCTTGGTACGGTCCCGACCCAGGCACTCGGTCAACCGACGCAGCACCAACTCCCGGTTCGACTCCAGGACCATATCGATGAAGTCGATGACCACGATGCCACCGATGTCCCGCAGCCGCAGCTGCCGGACGATCTCCTCGGCGGCTTCCAGGTTGTTCCGGGTAACCGTCTCCTCCAGGTTCCCGCCGGCACCGGTGTACTTACCGGTGTTCACGTCCACCACGGTCATCGCCTCAGTTCGGTCGATCACCAGGTGTCCCCCGGAGGGGAGGAAGACCTTGCGGTCCAGACCCTTCAGGATCTGCTCGTCGATCCGGTACTCGGTGAAGACGTCCACGGTGCCCACGTGCCGGCGCAGCCGGGCGACCAGGTCCGGCGAGACGTGCGACAGGTACGACTCAACCAGGTCGTACGCGCCCTCACCCTCAATCACCAGCTCCCGGAAGTCCTCGTTGAAGAGGTCTCGGACAACCCGGATGACCAGATCTGGCTCCTCGTAGAGCAGCACCGGCGCACCGCCTCGGCCCGCCTTCGCCTGGATGTCCTCCCACTGCGCCTGCAACCGCTTGACATCCCGCGCCAGCTCGTCCTCCGTGGCCCCCTCGGCGGCGGTACGCACGATCACGCCCGCTCCCTCCGGAACCAGCTTCTTCAGTGCGTCCCGCAGCCGCTTGCGCTCGTTGTCCGGCAGCTTGCGGCTGATCCCGGAGGCGTTGCCGCCCGGCACGTAGACGAGGTGCCGGCCGGAGAGCGCCACATGGCTGGTCAGCCGCGCGCCCTTGTGTCCGATCGGGTCCTTGGTGACCTGTACCAGGACCGAGTCACCGGACTTGAGGGCCTGCTCGATCGAGCGAGCTCGCCCTTCCAGCCCGGTGGCGTCCCAGTTGACCTCACCCGCGTACAGCACGGCGTTGCGGCCGCGCCCGATGTCAACGAACGCCGCCTCCATGCTGGGCAGGACGTTCTGCACCTTGCCCAGATAGACGTTGCCGGCCATGGTGACCGCCGAGTTGCGGGTGACGTAGTGCTCGACCAGCACCCCGTCCTCCAGTACGGCGATCTGCGTCCGGTCGCCCCGCTGCCGGACCGCCATCACCCGGTCCACCGCCTCCCGGCGGGCCAGGAACTCTGCCTCGCTGAGGATCGGCGGCCGGGTCCGGCGCTGCTCGCGGCCGTCCCGGCGGCGCTGGCGCTTGGCCTCCAGCCGGGTCGAGCCGGAGACACCCTGTACCTCGTCAACGGTGCGACGCGGCTCCCGGATCTTGACGACCGTGGGCACCCCGTCCTCTGCGGCGGCCTCCACGTCTCCGGCACCACGCCGGCGCCGACGGCGGCGGCGGCGGGTCAACCCGTCGCCTCCTCCGGCCTCGGCCTCATCGTCCTCCTCGGCCTCCGGCTCCACCGCCTCGGTCTGGACAGCGGCCTCCTCGGCCTCCTGCTCCTCGACCTCGTCGGCGCCCCCCTTGCCCCGGCCACGCCCGCGACGACCCCGCCGACGGCGGCGCCGGCCACCAAGGGTGTCGTCCTCGTCCTCGCCCTCGGGGACCTCCCCGGCGGCCGCGACCTCCTCGGCCGCCGCGACCTCCTCGGCCGCCGCGACCTCCTCGGCCTTCCGGTCCTCCCCGGCCTCGACGGCCTCGGCCTCCGCGGTCGACTCGCCGCTGCGGCGGCCCCGCCGGCGGCGCCGCGACGTCTCGACCGGCTCCTCCGCGGCCGGCTCAGCGGCGGCCGGTGCCTCGGCGGCCCGGGCCGGCACCGGCTCCTCGGGCAACGGAGCCATGAACAGCACTGTTGGGGCGGAGAGCCGGGCGCGTCGGCCACGGGCCGGGCGCTCCGGCTCGACCGGGTCGGCTACCGCCACCCCGGGCGGTACCTCCCCCACCGCGGCACCGCCGGGTGGAGTTGACTCGGTCTGCTCCGCTTCAGTCGCGGCAACCGGTTCGGGCGCGGCTGGTTCGACCGGTGCAATCGGGTCGACCGGAGCAGCCGGCTCGACCGGAGCAGCCGGCTCGACGGGTGCAATCGGGTCAACCGGAGCAGCGGCCTCAGTCGGCGTAGCGATGGGCTCGACCGGCGCGGGGGCGGCAGTCTTCTTGCGGCGGGTCCGCGTCGCCTTCACCGGCCGCACGGTGTCCGCCGCCGCCTCCTCCTCCGGCGCGCCGGAGGCCGGTACCGGCTCCGCCGGCGTCTTGGCCGTCGTAGCCTTCCGACGACGACGCGTCGCCTTCGTCGGTGACTCATCGTCGCCCGCGATCGGGGCAAGCACCTCGGCCTGGGGTGCCTCGCCCGCCCCCGGCGTGGCGGCGCTACCCGCCTCGATCGGCGCCTCACTCTGTTCCGGTCGGCTGACCGGGGTCACCCGCTTCCGGCTGACCCGCTTGCGGACCCGAGTCGCCGGCTCGGCCGCGCCGGTACCCACCGCCTCACTCGTCGTTGGGCCGACCAACTCCGGGGTGCCCCCGGCGGGTTCCCGGGCAGCCCGGTCGCCCTTCTCCGACGCGGTGCTCGCGGAGGCGGCACTGTCGCCAACACGGTGTTCGGCGGTCTCGCCATCCGGGTGGAAGCCGGTGCGTTCGCCGCCCTCGGGCTCGTTCTCGAGCATGGACGTCTCCAGTTCTGGCTACCCCGGGCGCGGGTGAGCGCTGCCACGCAGGGTCGCCGCAAAAGGTGTTTCCGCCAGTCGCGATCGACGCGACCGGCGAAGTCTGCCTAGCCAGACACCGACCGTCGGTCAGCGTCCATCGATAACTGCCCCGTCGCGGCCCGCGTCCAACGGATCCGCGATCGCACCCTGCGTGGTCAACGTGCCCTGAGCCAGCCGGGTCACCCGCGGCGACACCGGCGGCTCCAGGTCGGCCACCACGCGGAGGCCGGAAAGGACGTCATCGGGTCGAACGGCGGGAGTGACCTGCCGCACGACCAGCTCGAGTATCGCACACGGTACTCCCGCGGCCTCGGAAGGTGTCTCATCCGACATGATCACATTGACATCGATGACAGCTGCCCGAGCGTCAAAAGTCCGCCGGCCCTGCTTGGTCATCCGCTCGACGAAGACCTCGTCCGCGGCGGTGAAGGCGGCCACCGCCGCGCGCAGCACATCCGGGTCCACCTCCGGCAACTCGATCCGCCAGTGCGCCGCCTCGATCCGGTCGACCAGGCTGCCGCCGGTCGCCACCACGGCATCCAGCACGTCGAGTCCGGGCGAGAGGGCCGCGTCAAGCGCAGCCCGCAACGCCGCCGGGTCGACCGGCTCCCGCAACCCGATCTCCAGGTACTCGGCCTCGCTCGCCACGCCGGTCGGCGCGGCGCTGGCATAGGAGATCTTCGGGTGCGGGGTGAAGCCCTGGGAGTACGCCATCGGTACGCCGGCCCGACGCAGCGCCCGCTCAAAGGCGCGCGCGAAGTCTCGGTGCGAGGTGAACCGCAGTGGCCCCCGCTTGGCGTACCGGAGGCGAATCCGCTGGACGACCGGCGCCTGCCCGCCCTCCGGCTGTCGTTTCCTACTGATCGTTGCGCTCCTCGGTTTCAGGCCGACGACGGTCGCCGGTCCCCGGGACCTACTGCTCCTGCTGGGCGCTGGGGACCCGCAGCCCGTTGACCGGGGTCAACGGAAGCAGTTTCCTACCCGTCGGGCCGATCTGAATCTCGGTGTCCATGGCCGGGCAGACACCGCAGTCGAAGCACGGCGTCCACCGGCAGTCATCCTGCTCGTACTCGCCCAGGGCGTCCTGCCAGTCCTGCCAGAGCCAGTCCTTGTCCAGGCCCGAGTCCAGGTGGTCCCAGGGTAGGACCTCCAACTCGTCGCGCTCCCGGGTGGTGTACCAGTCAACGTCGACGCCGAAGTCGGGCAGCACCTCCGCGGCGGCCTCCATCCAACGCTGGTACGAGAAGTGCTCGCTCCACCCGTCGAACCGGCCGCCGTTCTCCCAGACCCGCCGGATCACCGCGCCGACCCGGCGGTCACCGCGGGAGAGTAGGCCCTCGATCAGCGACGGCTCGCCGTCGTGGTAGCGGAAGCCGATCGCCCGGCCCAGTGAGCGATCCGCGTTGACGGCCTGCTTGAGTAGCCGCAGCCGATTGTCGATGACCTCCGGCCCGGCCATCGCGGCCCACTGGAACGGGGTGTGGGGCTTCGGCACGAACCCGCCGATCGAGACCGTGCAGCGGATGTCCCGGCTGCCGGTCGCCGCACGGCCGGCCCGGATCACCTCGTGTGCCATCGCCGCGATCTCGAGGACGTCCTCGTCGGTCTCGGTCGGCAGGCCGCACATGAAGTAGAGCTTCACCTGCCGCCAGCCGTTGGTGTAGGCGGTGACCACGGTCCGGATGAGGTCTTCCTTCGACACCATCTTGTTGATCACCTTGCGGATCCGCTCCGACCCGCCCTCCGGGGCGAAGGTCAGACCGGTCCGCCGGCCGTTGCGGGCCAACTCCTGCGCCAGGTCGATGTTGAACGCGTCCACCCGGGTGGAGGGCAGCGAGAGCGACACGTTGGTGCCCTCGTACTGCTGGGCCAGGCCGGAGCACATGTCGCCGATCTCCGAGTGGTCGGCCGAGGAGAGCGAGAGCAGGCCCACCTCGTGGAAGCCGGAGAACTCCAGCCCCTCCCGTACCATCTGCCCCACCGTGGTGATCGAGCGTTCCCGCACCGGGCGGGTGATCATGCCGGCCTGGCAGAACCGGCAGCCCCGGGTGCAGCCCCGGAAGATCTCCACCGCGTACCGCTCGTGGACCGTCTCCGCCAGTGGCACGATCGGCTTCTTCGGGTACGGCCACGCGTCCAGGTCCATCGTCGTCCGCTTGTGCACCCGAAACGGCACGTCCGGGCGGTTCGGCACGACCCGCTGGATTCGACCGTCGGGCAGGTAGTCCACGTCGTAGAAGCGCGGCACGTAGACACTCTCGGTGCGGGCCAGCCGCAGCAGCAGCTCGTCCCGACCGCCGGGAGAACCCTCCGCCTTCCACTCCCGAACGATCGTGGTGACCTCCAGGACCGCCTCCTCGCCGTCGCCGAGCACCGCGGCGTCAACAAAGGCGGCGATCGGTTCCGGGTTGAACGCAGCGTGGCCACCGGCGACGACCACCGGGTCGGCGTCGCTGCGGTCGGCGGCCAGGAGCGGAATTCCCGCCAGGTCGATCGCGGTGAGCAGGTTCGTGTAGCCCAACTCGGTGGCGAAGGAGACGCCGAAGACGTCGAAGCCCCGCACCGGACGGTGCGCCTCGATGGTGAACTGCGGCACCTGGTGGGCACGCATCAACCGCTCCAGGTCCGGCCAGACCGCGTACGTCCGCTCGGCGAGCACGTCAGGCTGCTCGTTGAGTACCTCGTACAGGATCTGCACGCCCTGGTTGGGCAGGCCGACCTCGTACGCGTCGGGGTACATCAGGGCCCAGCGCACGGCGGCCGTGTCCCAGTCCTTGACCACCGCCCCCAACTCACCGCCGACGTACTGGATGGGCTTGGCGACCTGGGGCAGCAACGGCTCCAGCCGGGGCCACACGGAGTTGGCCACGGCGCTGCGCGGCGTGGTGGACGGGGCACTCATGATGCTCAAGGATACGCGCCCGACCACGAGCCCAACGGCGGCGGCTCACGGACGCGGGTAGATCGGTACTAGCCTCGGGTCGCCGAGAGGAGATTGCCACGATGCCGGAGCCGACCAACGCCGAACCGGACGGCCCGACCCCGACCCGGAGGTTCCCTGCCCGCGGGAGCGCCCCACCACCGCCTCCCGCCGGGAGCGGGTCCGCTGCCGCGCCGCTGCCACGCCGCCGGTCCCGGGAGGAGTCGATCGAGCCCGCCGCGGCGGAGGGGCACCCGGAGGCACCGGAGGACCAGACCCCCGTTGATCCGTGGGCCGGCACCGACACCACCGGGTGGGACCTGCTCTCCATCGAGCTGCCGTCGACCCCACCTGCCCCGCCGGCCCGGTCGAACCCGCCAGCCCCACCTGCCCCGCCGGCCCCGTTTCCTTCGCCGGCCGCACCGGCTCCCACCGGCGCTCCCGCCTCACCTGACCACAGCAACCCGACCCCACGGCCCGCCGGCTCCACCAGTCCACCAGCCCCCGGTCGGCCGACATCGAAGCCAACCGGCGCGACACCGAGCCGCAACCGCCGGCAGTGGCCCTGGGCGCTGCTGTTCGTCATCGCATGCTGCTGCGGCGGCCCGGCCTACTGGGCGACACCGGTGCTCAACCAGTTCCCGGCACACGCCACCCTCCCGACCACGTTCGGGGACCTGCGCCTACTCGACGACCACCACAGCACGGAGACCGCGGCGGAGTTGGCGCGGCAGGTGGACGAGGCGCACTGGACGGCCAGCGATTCCTTCGCCGGCATATACCGCACCGGCGCCGGCAAGCAGGTGACGGTCTTCGGTGGCACCGGCCTCTGGCTCACGCCGAAGTCGACAGCGGAGGCCGAGCTGGAGCGGCTCACCGGCCAGTACGCGCTCGGCCCGTCGCAGGTCGTCGGGACCGGGGTCCGCAGCCGGCACGGAAGCTGTGCTCTTGGCCACGACGACGACACCGACGTCGTGGTCTGCACCTCCGTTGACCACGGCAGCATCGCCACCGCCGTCTTCACCCGGCTCTCGGTGCCAGACAGCGCCACCCTGCTCGGCGCCCTACGGAAGCAGATCGTCGTCCAGTCGGACTGACCCCTCCGGCGTCCGTTCCCGCGACTCGGCCCGGCCCGGCGAGGTCAACCGCCGGAGCCACCGCTCCTTCGGCGTCGGTTCAGACCGGGCCCGGTTCCCCGTCCATCGGCGGACGCCCACGTGCCGGCGCGTACCGCGGGACATACTCCTGACCGGTGAGCTTCTGAATCTCGCTCATCACCTCATCGGTCATGACCCGCAGCGAGCTGCGGTCGTCCGACCGCCCGGTGAAGTCCAACGGCTTGCCGAACCGAACGGTGATCCGCCCGGTGAAGGGGCGGGGCACGCGCGCACCGATCGGCTGCACCTTGTCGGTGCCGATCATGCCGACCGGGATGATCGGCACCCCCGCCGACACCGCGAGCCGGACCGCACCGGTACGTCCACGGTAGAGCCGCCCGTCCGGGGAGCGGGTCCCCTCCGGGTAGACGACGACGAGGTCACCGGAGCGGAGCGCGGGGATGGCCGCGTCGAAGGCGGACAGCGCCGCGCGCCCGCCGCCCCGCTCGACCGGGATGGCGCCGAGACCGGTGAGCACGAAGTTGGAGAACCGCCCCTTCAGCCCGGTGCCCTTGAAGTACTCGGACTTGGCCCAGAAGGCCAGGTGCCGGGGAACCGTCGTGCCGAGGAAGAGCTCGTCGGCGACCGAGAGGTGATTGCCGGCGAAGATCGCGCCGCCGGTCTCCGGCACGTGCTCCAGCCCTTCCACGGTCGGACGGAAGCCCAACCGAAGCGCGGGCCCCAAGGTGAGCTTGCCGATGGTGTAGAGCAGCGGCACTGGTCCTCCGGCAGGTCGAATGCGGGCACAGGGGCGGTGTCACGGTAGCGGACCCCCACCAGGCACCCCGCGCGAGGTGCAGCGGGTCCGCTGACCGAGTGACCAATTTTAAGATCAACCTGGCCGGGCGGGGCGCGGGAGGGCGCGGGCCGCCGGCTACGGCCCGAGCCCTCCCGCACCTCTCCTAAACCTGACGGACGGTCACCGCAACCTGCTCGCCGTCGCCCACCTCACCGGTGAACCCGGACAGCCCCGGGACGAGCTCCACCGAATCGGCCAGCACCTCCCGGGCCACCACCTCGCGGTACGTGGAGACCGCCGCCCACACCTGCTCGGATGCGGCTAGCGCGACCACGATCCGGTCCGAGACATCCAGGTCGGCGTCCCGGCGGGCCTGCTGCACCACCCGGATCACATCCCGGGCCAGCCCTTCGGCCGCCAACTCCGGGGTGACCTCGGTGTCTAGGACGACCACGCCCTCACCACCGGGCAGCGGCGCCGACTGCTCGGCGTCAGCGGCGACCAGCCGCAGCTCGTACTCGCCCTCGGCGAGGGTGACCCCGGCGGCGACCGGTGCACCGTTGACCAGCTCCCACTCACCGGCCTTGACCGCCCTGATCACCTGCTGGACCGCCTTACCGACCCGCGGGCCGAGGGCCCGGGGCACCACCGTCAACACCTGCTCGCAGTAGCTGCCCAGTTCGTCGGTGAACTCGACCCGCTTCACATTGACCTCGTCGGCGACCAGGTCGGCGAAGGGCCGCAGCGCGGCGGCGGCCGGCGTGGCCACGGTCAGCACCGACAGCGGCAGCCGTACCCGCAGACCCCGCGCCTTACGCAGGGACAACGCCGCCGAGGCGACCCCCCGCACGGCGTCCATCGCGGCGACCAGGTCGTGGTCGGCGGGGAACTCCTCCGCCACCGGCCAGTCCGTCAGGTGCACCGAACGCTCACCGGTCAGGCCCCGCCAGATCTCCTCGGCCGTCAGCGGTGCCAGCGGTGCGACCACGCGGCAGACCGCCTCCAGCACCGTCCACAAGGTGCCGAAGGCGTCCTCGTCGCCGGACCAGAACCGGTCCCGCGAACGACGTACGTACCAGTTGGTCAACGCGTCCAGATAGGACCGGACGGTGGCGCAGGCACCGGAGATGTCGTACCCGTCCAGCTGCGCCTGCACCGTGGAGACCAGCTCGTTCGTCTTCGCCAGCACGTACCGGTCGAGCAGGTGCGCCGAGGCGGTGCTCCGCCGCGCCTGACGCCCGTCGGCGTTGGCGTAGAGCGAGAAGAAGTACCAGACGTTCCAGAGCGGCAGCAGCACCTGCCGGACCGCGTCCCGGATGCCGGCCTCGTGCACCGCCATGTCACCACCGCGCAGCACGGGGGAGGACACCAGCATCCAGCGCATCGCGTCCGAGCCGTAGGTGTCAAAGATGTGATAGACATCCGGGTAGTTGCGCAGGCTCTTGGACATCTTGCGCCCATCCGACCCGAGCAGGATGCCGTGGCTCAGGCAGTTGCGGAACGCCGGCCGGTCAAACAACGCCGTGGCGAGCACGTGCATCGTGTAGAACCAGCCGCGGGTCTGCCCGATGTACTCGACGATGAAGTCACCCGGGTAGTGCGACTCGAACCAGTCGGCGTTCTCGAACGGGTAGTGCACCTGGGCGAACGGCATCGCACCGGACTCAAACCAGCAGTCCAGCACCTCCGGGACCCGGCGCATCATGGACTTCCCGGTCGGGTCGTCCGGGTTGGGGCGGACCAGCTCGTCCACCGCCGGCCGGTGCAGGTCGGTCAGGCGGACGCCGAAGTCCCGCTCCAACTCGGCGAGGGAGCCGTAGACATCCACCCGCGGATAGGCCGGGTCGTCGGACCTCCACACCGGGATCGGTGAGCCCCAGAACCGGTTCCGGCTGATCGACCAGTCCCGGGCATTGGCCAGCCACTTGCCGAACGAGCCGTCCTTGATGTGCCCCGGAGTCCAGTTGATCTGCTGGTTGAGCTCGACCATCCGATCCTTGAACCGGGTCACCGCGACGAACCAGGACGACACCGCCTTGTAGACCAGCGGGGTGTCGCAGCGCCAACAGTGTGGGTACGCGTGGGTGTAGGTGTCCTGCCGGAGCACCACGCCCCGCTCCTTCAACTCCCGGATCACCGGCTTGTTGACGTCGAAGACCTGCTCCCCCTGGTACGGCGGGACCAGCGCGGTGAACCGGGTACGTTCGTCCACCGTGACCACCGTCGGTATGCCGGCGGCGTTACAGGTGTTCTGGTCGTCCTCGCCGAACGCCGGCGCCAGGTGCACGATCCCGGTGCCGTCCTCGGTGGTCACGAAATCCGCGCCGAGCACCTGGTACGCGTGCTCCCCCGCCGGCTCGACCAGGAAGTCGTACAGCGGGGTGTACCGGCGACCGACCAGGTCCCGGCCGTACACGGTGCCGACCTGCTGGTAGCCCTCCAACTCCTTGGCGTACGCGGCGACCCGGGCGGCGCCCACCACGTAGCGCTGCCCGTCCCGCTCCAGCACCGCATACTCGATGTCCGGGCCGACGGCGAGCGCGAGGTTGGACGGCAGCGTCCACGGCGTGGTGGTCCACACCCCCAGCGCGACGGCGCCGCGCAGCAGCTCCGGCGCGCTGGAATCCGGGGTGAGCGTCAACCACACGCTGAGCGTCGGGTCATGCCGGTCCCGGTAGACGTCATCCATCCGGGTCTCGGTGTTCGACAGCGGTGTCTCGCACCGCCAGCAGTACGCGAGCACCCGGAAACCCTCGTAGACCAGGCCCTTGTCGTGCAGGCTCTTGAAGGCCCACAGGACGCTCTCCATGTAGTCCAGGTCCAGCGTCTTGTAGTCATTGGAGAAGTCCACCCAACGGGCCTGACGGGTGACGTAACGCTCCCAGTCCTGGGTGAACTCCAGCACCGAGCTCCGGCATGCCTCGTTGAACCGATCCACGCCCAGGTCGAGGATCTCTGCCTTGCTGGTGATGCCGAGCTGCTTCTCGGCGACCACCTCGGCGGGCAGGCCATGGCAGTCCCAGCCGAACCGACGCTCCACCCGCCGGCCACGCATGGTCTGGTAGCGCGGCACCACGTCCTTGACGTAGCCGGTGAAGAGGTGGCCGTAGTGCGGCAGGCCGTTGGCGAACGGCGGGCCGTCGTAGCAGACGTACTCGTTGTCGGCGGGCGCGCCGCCGGCGACGACGCCGTCCGCGGGTCGGCGGGAGGCCGGCCGGGCCTCGACGGATGCCTCGAAGGTTTTGTCGGCCGTCCAGTGCTCCAGGACCCGACGCTCGATCGCGGGCAGGTCCGGGCTCGCGGGGACTCCGGTCGCGGTCGGGTCATGCAACGGATAGGCCATCGGGGGGTCGCGCTCCTTCGCAGCTCACTCTTTGTGGGTCTGCGAGGACGAACCCGCTCCGGACGCCGTCGGCGCGCCGGGCCGGGCCCGCGGTACCACCCCGCTTGGCGGCCAGGATCGACCGCCCGCTCGTTGGCCGGCTGTGACGGGCCGGACCCGTCCGGTTCTACTCGGGCACGGCGGCCCTTTCTTCCGGAGGCTCACCGGTGATAGCCGGTTCGTCGCCATGTGGTCGCCAACCCTACCCGACCCCGGGCAGAGATCGCGGCCCACTTTCCCACCGCCGGACCGGCCGATCACGAAGCTCCGACCAGCTCCTTGATCGGCCGGCGGGGTCACCGCGGAGCGGGAAGCGTCGTGCTCCAGAGTGAGTTGCCGGTGCGTTCCCGCAGGTGGACCGTGCAGGCACCGCTGTCGGCGTCGATACGCACCTCGCCGAAGTGCTGGAAACCCACCGCGGGGCTGGTGTTCCCGCTGGGCGGCGCGTTGACGAAGACCGCCTGCGGGCCGAACGTGCCGTCCAGCCGGTTGGGGCCGAAGGCGCCGGCGTGCGCCGGGCCGGAGACAAACTCCCAGAACGGCGTGAAGTCCCCGATCGCCGCCCGGGCGGGGTCATAGTGGTGGGCGGCGGTGTAGTGGACGTCGGCGGTGAGGAAGAAGATGCCGGTCACCCCGGCGCGATGGGCCGCCCGGAGCACCTCGGCGAACTCCAACTCCCGGCCCGCCGGCGCCCCCGGGTCGCCCTGCGCCACCCCCTCCTGGGCCCCCGAACTGTCCGGCACCACCAGCCCGAGCGGCAGGTCGGCGGCGATCACCTTCCACATCGCCCGGGAGCGGGTCAGCTCACGGATCAGCCACTCCCGCTGCTCCTGGCCGAGCAGCCCCCGGTCCGGGTCCGGGTAGGTGTTCCCATCGTTCGGGTCCTTGTGCGTACGCATGTCCAGCACGAAGACGTCCAACAACGGCCCGTACGGCAGCCGCCGGTAGCGGGGTCCCCGGATCGGGGTGGGTAACCACTCGTCGAACGCCTGCCGGGCGCGGGCGGCGAGCACGTCGACCCGCTTCTCCGTGTACCGGTCATCGGTCAGCACCTCGCCCGGATACCAGTTGTTCGTCACCTCGTGGTCGTCCCACTGGTTGACCTGCGGCACCTCGGCCGCGAACGCCCGCAGGTGCTCGTCGAGCAGGTTGTACGCGTACTGCCCCCGGAACTCCGCCAGGGTCTCGGCGACCTTGCTCTTCTCCGGGGTGACGAGGTTCCGCCAGACCCGCCCGTCCGGCAGCGACACCGTCTCGGGCAGCGGGTTGTCGGCGTACACCGTGTCGCCGCTACAGAGGAAGAAGTCGGGTTCGGCGGCGCGCATGGCGGCGAAGATGGACATGCCACCGAAGTCGGGGGCGATGCCCCAGCCCTGCCCCGCGATATCTGCGGTCCAGACGAACCGGATGTCGCGCCGCGCGCGGGGACCGGGGGCGGCCCGCAGGGAGCCGGTCAGCGGCTCGCTGCACAACCCGGGCCGGTCCAGGCTCTCCGCCCGGACCCGGTAGTACCAGCGCTCACCGGCCGGCAACCCGCGCAGTCGTACCTTGCCGGTGAAGTCCCCGGCCGGGTCCAGGACCGGCCCCCGCAGCCGCCGGGCGTCCCGCAGGTCCGGCCGGCGGCTCACCTCCACCAGCATCCGGCCGGGCCGATCAGCCCGGGTCCACACCACCGCCGACTCGGCGGAGACGCCGCCGCTCTGCACCCCGTGCGTCAGAACGGGACGACCGGCTGGGCGCCAGCCCGCGGCGACCGGCCCGGCGGCGCCACCGACGCCCCCCAGGAGCGTTCCGCCAGCGACTCCCGCCCCCACGGCGAGGCCGGTCCGCAGGAGCGTACGTCGATCAAACTCGGTCATGGTTCCTCCGGGGACGGGGTACTTACCCCACCGGTCTACCGAGCCGACATGACCTTTCCCCACGGCCCAGATGGCCAACCTGGGAACACCCCATGACGACCGCGCCGGGGACGCGACACCACCTTGGCGTGAACGCGACCCTGCCGTCGGCGCAACCCTGCCGTCGGCGCGACCCTGCCGTCGGCGCGACCCTGCCGTCGCGCGACAACGCCGCAGCCGCGATCCTCAGACCAGTTCCGGGAACCAGAGCCCGATCTCGCGCTTCGCGCTGTCGACGGAGTCGGAGGCGTGCACGAGGTTCTCCCGGTTCGACAGCGACAGGTCACCCCGGACGGTGCCGGCCGCGGCCCGCCGGCCATCGGTGACGCCGATCATGCCCCGTACCACCTCGATGACCTGGTCGCCCGAGAGTACGAGCGCGACCAGTGGGCCGCTGGTCATGAAGGTCTTCAGCGGCGGGTAGAAGGGCTTTCCGACGTGCTCGGCGTAGTGCTGATCGGCGAGGTCCTCATCCAGCATCCGCTGCACCATCGCGTCGAGCCGCAGGCCCTTATCCTCGAATCGGGAGAGAATCTCGCCGACCAGCCCGCGGCGGACCGCGTCAGGCTTGATCAATACGAGCGTACGCTCCTCCGGACTGCTGCTGGACACGCTGTTCCTCCTGTACACCGAAGGCGACCGGGCTGGGTACGGTCAGCGTATCGGCCCGGTCTCGGCGTCGGCGCGGCGGTCGGTCCTTCCCCCGACGGGCGAGCCGGCCTAGCCTGACCCCTACCCCCCCCAGGAGGTCCACAGTGGCGAATGGCGGTAGCCGCCCGATCGCGCCGGTCCGCAAGCTGGTCGGCGCGGCGCTGGGCACGGTGGCTACGTTCGTGGTCTTGTTCGGCCTGGGCATGCCAAGTTGGTCGATCGTGGCGCTCGGCGGCGCCATCCTGGTGCTGGCGGTCGCCCTCGCCACGGTTCGCGCCGGCGGGCGCACCTGGGTCATCGGTGAAGGGACCATGCACACCGTCTCCGAACCACCAACCCAGTACGCGTTCGGCCGCTGCGAGCTGCAGCTCTTCATCGACGCACCGGGGCTACCACCCCGATCCAAGAAGATCATCGAGCCGCGGGTGCCGGTCGCCAAGTGGCCGGCACCGGGCCAGACCCTACCGATCCGGGTGGCGCTCGACGACCAGCGGCACGTTCGCGTTCTCTGGGACGAGGTGCTCACCCACACCGAAGCCGCGCGGGTCAGCGGGGCGGACCTGCCCCCGCACTACCCGGATCCGGACCTACCGGCAGAAGAGCTACTGATCCAGCAGGAGGCACCGCCGTGGGCCGGCCGGGCAGCCGACGACGAGTTCCGGGACCCGTACGGCGACCCGGTCCCGTCGCCGACCGAAACCAGCACGGTCGTCGTACACCAGGTCCCCGGTGGCCCGACGGTTCTGGACGGGGAACTGGTCAACCCGCCCGCCCCGGGCGGCCTACCGCGGCGCGCCGCGCCGAGCCCTCGACCTCCCGCCGAACAACGATTCGACCCATCGACCGAGGCGACACCGTTCCCGGCGGCGCCAGTCGAGACCTCGTCCACCGCCACGCCGGCTCGCCCGACCGCCGAAGGGCCCAGACCGACAGCCGAGGGGTTCCGGGTTCCTGCCCCGGCAGACCCGGTCGACCTACCCCTGGACGACCCGATGCCGCCGTACGCCGAGGAATCGGTGATCCCGGACCTGGACGAGGCGATCTTCGGGGAGCCCGCTGGTGACCCGCCGATCGCCGGGGTGGGATTCACCCTGCTCGTCACCAACCTGACGCGGTCGCTCACCTTCTATCAGGACCTCGGCTTCATCGAGGTTGACCAGGGCTCCGGGAACGCGGTGCTCGCCTCCGGGGCGACCCGCCTGGTGCTCCGGGAGGCCACCGAGGCCGTCCCCATCAGCCGTCGACTCGTACATGTCAACCTTGAGGTTGACGACATCGAGGAGGCGTACACGCGGCTGCGCGAATCCGGCGTCCGCTTCACCTATCCGCCGCGGGTCGTCAACCGCGGCTCGAAGCTGGAGGTGTGGGCGGCCGCCTTCCGCGACCCGGACGGGCACGGCATCGCCCTCACCCAGTGGCGGGAACGCGCCGAGGCCTGAGTGGGTCAGCCGAGGATCACCCGCCGCACGTGCAGGGCGTACGCCCACACCAACGCGAAGATGACCCCGAGCACCAACAGCGACCAGTGCAACGCGCCGGCGAGCAGCAACGCGCCCTGCAGAACGATCCCCGCCGGCCAGGCCCAGGCCCGACGGATCATTCCGGCCAGCAGCACCGCCGCCACCGCCAGCGCCACCACAGCGGCGATCGCGGCAGCACTCAACCCGCCGCCGACCACCCGGATCGGCTGGATGGCCAGCACCAGGACCAGCGCCTCAAGGCTCAGGAGCCCGGCACCGAGACCGGCCACCGCCCGCTGCGGACTACGCAACCCGGAGCGGCGCGACGGCGACGCCGAGCCCGGCGACAATCCGGGCGCCGGTCCTGAGCCCTTCGGCTGCCCGGCCGCCGGTCCGGAGTCGGCTGGACGCCCGGCGGCGGTCATCGCTTCAGCAGCCGGCGGGCGTCGGCCACGGTCACCACCGAACCGGTGACGAGTACGCCGATCCCGGCCAGCTCACCGGGGACATCCTGCTCGGCCAGCGCCACCGCCGCCGCAATGGCGTCCGGCATCTGCTCCGCCACCACCACCCGGTCCGGGCCGAAAACGTCGGCGGCGAGGGTCGCCAGTTCCCGGGTGGGCATCGCCCGCGGCGAGCTGTTTCGGGTGACGACCAGCTGGTCAACCACCGGCTCCAGCAGTTCGAGCAGGCCGAACGCGTCCTTGTCACCGAGGACACCGAGGACGGCGACCAGCTTGCTGAACGCGAACTCCTCCTGCAGCGCGGTGACCGTGGCCGCCATGCCCGGCGGGTTGTGTGCGCCGTCGAGCAGCACGGTCGGGGCGGTACGGACCCGCTCCAACCGCCCCGGTGAGCTCACCGCGGCGAACCCCTCCCGGACCGTCTCGACGTTCAGTTGGCGGCGCGCACCCGCGCCGAGGAACGCTTCCACGGCCGCGAGCGCCACGGCGGCGTTCTGCGCCTGGTGGGCACCGTGCAACGGGACGAAGAGCTCCTCGTACTGCCCGCCGAGCCCCTGCAGGGTGAGTACCTGGCCGCCGACCGCGACGGCCCGACGCAACACCCCAAACTCGGCGCCTTCCCGGGCGATCGTCGCGCCGACCTCGGCGCAGCGCTCGAGCACGGGACGCGCTGCCTCCTCCTCCTGCCCGGCCAAGATCACCGTTGCGCCCTTGTGGATGATGCCCGCCTTGTGGAGGGCGATGTCGGAGATCGTGTCGCCGAGCCACTCGGTGTGATCGAGCCCGATCGGAGTCAACACCGTGACCCCGGCCTGAAGGACGTTGGTCGAGTCCTCCGCGCCACCGAGGCCCACCTCGACGACAGCGACATCCACCGGTGCGTCGGCGAAGGTGGCGAAGGCCAACGCCGTGGTCAGGTCGAAGTAGGTCAAGGGCTCCGCGGACCGCTGGTCAACGAGTTGGGCCAGCGGCGCCACCTCGCGGTAGGAGGCGACGAACCGCTGTTCGTCCACCGGCTCGCCGTCCAGGCTGATCCGCTCGCGGACGGTCTCCAGGTGTGGACTGGTGTACCGCCCGGTGTGCAGCCCGAACGCCTGCAACAGCGAGTCGATCATGCGAGCTGTCGAGGTCTTTCCGTTGGTGCCGGTGAGGTGGATCGACGGGTATGCCCGCTGTGGGCTTCCGAGCAGATCCAGCAGCATCTCGATCCGGTCCAGCTCGAAGACCATCCGGGTGAACCCACGAGTGGCGAGTTCCGCCTCGACGGCAGCGAAGTCGGTCTGCTCGATCATGAGGGTAGGGCCTCCAAAGCTGCGTCGATCCGCACCAGGTCGGCCTCGGCGGCGGCGAGCCGGTCGCGGATCTTCTGCACCACCGGCTCGGGCGCCTTCCCCACGAACGCCGGGTTGTCGAGCTTGGTCCGGGCCTGTCCGGCCTCCTTCGCCGCCGCCGCCCGGTCCTTGGTCAACCGCGCCCGCTCGGCCGCCACGTCGATCGACCCGCGGGTGTCCAGCGCAACACCCACCTCGCCGGGGAGGGTCAGCGTGGCACTGGCCTGGAAGTCCGTCCCTGCCGCGTCCAGGCGCACCAGCGACCGGATCAACGGTTCGTGCCCGGCAATGCCGGCGCCGGCCAATCCGTCGAGCCGGGCCACGACCCGCTGGGTCGGACGCAGCCCCTGGTCGGAACGGAACCGCCGGATCTCGGTGACCACCCGCTGGAGCGCGGCGATCTCCGTCTCCGCGGCAGCGTCAACCGACACCCGGTCGGCGGTCGGCCAGGCTGCCGTCATGACGGTCTCGCCGCCGGTCAGCGCGATCCACAACTCGTCGGTGAGGAACGGGATGACCGGGTGCAGCAGCCGCAGCAGTTGGTCCAGCACCTGCCCGAGGACGCGCCGAGTGACGTCCGCAGCCGGACCGCCGGCCGCCAGGAGTGGCTTGGTCAGCTCCACGTACCAGTCGCAGACCTCATCCCACGCGAAGTGGTACAGCAGGTCACAAACCTTTGCGAACTCGTACGCCTCGAACTGCTCGTCCGCCTCCGCGGTGACCCGCGCGAGCCGGGAAAGAATCCACCGGTCAACTGTTGACAGTTCCGTGGCCGGCGGTAGCGCCCCCCGGGTGTGCGCGCCGTTCAACAAGGCGAACCGAGTCGCGTTCCAGAGCTTGTTGCAGAAGTTACGGGAGCCCTGGCACCACTCTTCGCTGACGGCGACGTCCCCGCCGGGGTTCGCACCACGGGCCAGGGTGAACCGGGTGGCGTCGGCGCCGAACCGATCAATCCAGTCCAGCGGATCAACCACATTGCCGAACGACTTCGACATCTTCTTGCCGTGCTCGTCGCGGACCATGCCGTGCAGCGCGACCACATCGAAGGGCTGCCGGCCGTCCATCGCGTAGAGGCCGAACATCATCATCCGGGCGACCCAGAAGAAGAGGATGTCGTAGCCGGTGACCAGGACGCTCGTCGGGTAGAACTTGGCCAGCTCCGGAGTCTGCTCCGGCCAGCCGAGGGTGGAGAACGGCCACAGCCCGCTGGAGAACCAGGTGTCCAGCACGTCCTCGTCCTGGCGCCAGCCGTCGCCGGTCGGCGGCGTCTCGTCCGGACCAACGCAGACGACCTCACCGGCCGGGCCGTACCAGACCGGGATGCGGTGCCCCCACCACAGCTGGCGGGAGATGCACCAGTCGTGCATGTTGTCGACCCAGGCGAAGTACCGCTTGGCCAGCTCCGCCGGCTCAATCCGCACCCGTCCGTCCCGCACCGCGTCGCCAGCCGCCTTGGCCAACGGCGAGGTGTTGATGAACCACTGCAACGACAGGCGGGGCTCCACCGTCGTACGGCAGCGCGAGCAGTGACCGACCGCATGCGAGTACGGGCGCTTCTCGGCCACGATCCGGCCCTGTTCCCGCAGGGCGGCGACGATGGCGGGACGCGCCTCATACCGGTCCAGGCCGGCGAACGGCCCGGGCGCGGTGATGACCCCCCGCTCATCCATGATCGTGTGGGACGGCAGGTCGCGCCGCTGGCCGATCTCGAAGTCGTTTGGGTCGTGCGCCGGGGTCACCTTCACCATGCCAGTGCCGAAGGTCGGGTCAACGTGCTCGTCCCCGACGATCGGAATGCGCCGGCCGGTCAGCGGCAGCTCGACCTCGGTGCCGATCAGGTGCTGGTAGCGCTCGTCCTCGGGATGCACTGCGACGGCGGTGTCGCCGAGCATCGTCTCCGCCCGGGTGGTGGCCACCACGACCTCGTCGCTGTATCGGATCGACACCAGCTCACCGTCGTCGTCCGTGTGCTCCACCTCGATGTCCGACAGCGCGGTGAGGCACCGCGGGCACCAGTTGATGATCCGCTCGGCCCGGTAGATCAACCCGTCGTCGTACAACGCCTTGAACATGGTTTGGACGGCCCGCGACAGGCCCGCGTCCATGGTGAAGCGCTCCCGCTCCCAGTCGACGGAATCGCCGAGCCGGCGCATCTGCCCGAGAATCGCGCCCCCGGACTCGGCCTTCCACTGCCAGACCCGTTCCACGAACGCCTCGCGGCCGAGGTCATGCCGGGACCGGCCCTGCTCGCCCAGCTGCCGCTCCACGACGTTCTGGGTGGCGATACCGGCGTGATCCATCCCGGGTAGCCAGAGCGTCTCGTAGCCCTGCATGCGCTTCCGCCGGGCCAGAGCGTCCTGCATCGTGTGGTCCAGCGCGTGCCCCATGTGCAGCGAGCCGGTGACGTTCGGCGGCGGGATGACGATGGTGTACGGGGGCTTGTCGCTCTCCGCCGACGCGCGGAAGTGTCCGCCGGCTACCCACTGCTCGTACCGTCGCTGCTCCACCTCGCCCGGCAGGTACTGGCCGGCAAGGGTCGGGGCGTCGGGGCGTTGGGCATCCAGTCTCTCGGTCACCCCTGGAAGTCTACGGAGAGCTTCCGCGGACCTTACGTGCGCCACCAGGGCTTCGCGTACGGTGTCGGTTATGTCCAACGGGCACCTCAGTGAGCGCGCCGTCGAAGGGGCTCCCGAGCCAGTCGACCTGACCGACGAGCCGATCCGACTCGACGGCGAGGACCCGGCTCCGAAGCCCAACCGAGCGGGCATCCGGGTTCGTCGCCGCCGGTTGGCCTGGCTGCTGGCGACCGCCGTGGGGCTCGCCGGCGCGGGAACCTTCGGCGCGGTGGGCTGGCGCATCTTCCAGCAGCAGGACGCCACGGTAGCCAGCCCAGCACAGGTGGCCGGGTTGACTCGGGACGACAGCGAGCCGGCCCGCAGTACGGCCGACTATCTCCGGAACGGGTTCGCGGCCGGCATCGAGTTGGACCAGAGCTTCGGCACCGTCTACCGAGATCCGACGGGCGAGCGCCGGCCGGTGCTCGTCTTCGGCGGCACCACGCTGCTCTGGCAGCCCGAACGCGACCTGGACAGTCTGTTCGGGCTGATGGCCGACGAAACTGGCCAGGTCAGCGGGCTGCGGAGCCTCTCCCCGGGCCCACTCGGTGGTGTGCTGAAGTGTGGCACCAGCAGCGGTACGGGCGGGGATTTCACCGTGTGCGGCTGGGCGGACCATGGAAGCGTGGTGATGGGCCTGTTTCCGGATCATCCGTTAGGGGACGCCGCTGACCTGTTCCGGAAAATGCGCAACGAGATGCAGACCCGCTGATCGATCAAAGGGGCTGTGCTGGCGAGGCCGTTGGCGGGTGGTCTGGCGAGGCTGTTGGCGGGTGGTGTTGTCCGGCGGGAAACAGGTTGAGGGCCGACCCGGGTAGGGTCGGCCCTCAACTGAAGTTTTGCCCGGCGGTGTCCTACTCTCCCACACCCTCCCGAGTGCAGTACCATCGGCGCTGGAGGGCTTAGCTTCCGGGTTCGGAATGTAACCGGGCGTTTCCCCTCCGCCATGACCGCCGTAACACTTATCGACATATCAAACACACCCAACACCACAGGCAATGTTTGTTTGTCAAGAGTTACACAGTGGACGCGTAGCAACTTAGTAGTCAAGTCCTCGGCCTATTAGTACCGGTCAACTGAACCCGTTACCGAGCTTACATTTCCGGCCTATCAACCCAGTCGTCTA
>NZ_JCANTD010000044.1:0-28525 GCF_059570675.1 Salinispora goodfellowii
GGTGGACCGAACAACCCCTACCACCAGCCCGGACCAGCCACCTCCAACGCCTCGACCACGACCTCGCTGCCTGAACCGAATTCGGCAGCAGAGTCTCCAACGCCGGCAAACGCGCCGGCATCACCGGAGCGCACTCCAGCCTGTGGAGCGCCGTCGCCGACGCCGTTCGCGTCCTTCGACCACCGCTCGTGTTCGTGGAGAACGTCGCCGCGCTCCTACGGCGAGGGTTCGACGTCGTCGAAGCCGACCTGGCCGCGATCGGGTACGACACGAGGTGGACGTGCCTACGGGCGTCCGACATCGGCGCCGCCCACCGCCGGGACAGGCTGTTCCTGTTGGCCGCGCCTGCCGGACGACTCGGAGGGGGTGCGGACGCTGCCGACACCGTGCGCCCGTGACGGCAAAGGCCCCGGCCACCAGCACGGGCTGCCCGACCTCATCGAACCGTCAGGCTCCACCCACGGCCTCCTATCCACCTCCACCGCGGGGCGCACCGCTCGTACCGGTGAGCAGGGGCATAAGCGGCAGGATGTCGCGCGTCTGCTGCCCACCCCCAGAGCGAGCGACACCGGGACGCCCGGGCGACGCGCGGGGGCCGGGTTCCGGCCCCCGCTGTCGCAGGTGCTGCTACCCACCCCACGGGCTACCGACGGTGAGAAAGGCTGCCCAGGGCAGCGGGGTTCGCACGGCGACCTGACCCTGCCGTCCGCGGCGGTGCGGGTCCCGGCCCAGACCCTGCCCACCCCACGCGCGTCCGACGGGCGCGGTCCCGGGCGGCACGGCGACGGCGGTGCGGATCTGCGCACCACCATCGCCGGGCTCGGGCGGCCCGACGAGCAGCGGTGGGGCGGCTACGCCGACGCGGTGGCCCGCTGGGAGCGGCTGCTCGGCCGGCCCGCACCACACCCCACGCAGATCGGCCGGCACGGCAAACCCGTCCTCGCGCCGCCGTTCGTGGAGTGGCTCATGGGCCTCGACCCAGGCCATGTCACCGACGCCGGCCTGGGGCTGCCGCGCACGCTCGCGCTGCGGGTCCTCGGCAACGGCGTCGTGCCCCAACAGGCCGCCGCGGCCCTGCGGCTGCTGCTGTGCCCACACACGTGGTAGCGAGAGAAGATCCTTTGGCCTACCGACGTGGCCAGTGATGGCGCGCCGGCTGAGGCCAGGGTGCCAGTGAGCTCCGGCTAACCGGCATCGGCGTGCTCCGTACCTTCACGGCCTCGCTCCGCAGGCGGCACCGCCAGTCCGACGCGACGGCGGTGCCGCCTGCGGAGAGGCAGCCCTCGTCCGAAACCCAGGAACCCACCTACCGCTGCGCCTGGTGGTCCGAGAAATAGGAGTCCAGCCCATGCGATCAGCACGACGAGCCCGCAACCTCACCCCCGCCGCCAACCCCGACAGCGACGACGCAGCTTGTACCTGGACCACCGAGCGCATCCTGGCGCTCGGGGCGACCACGGACCTCGCCACCGCCGCCGCCATCCTCGGCATCTCTCGCTCGGCGGCCTACAAGCTGGCCGCCCGCGACGCCTTCCCGGTGCCACTGTTCCGGGCCGGCGCGTACTACCGCGTGCCGACCGCCCCGATCCTGCGGAAACTGCACCTCGATTCCCCGCCGGTACCGACATCTGGTGACACCGGCGGGGCGGGTGCCGACGAGGACGGCGGGTATTCGGGCGGGGCCAGGGACACCACGGGCTGCAGCCTTCCGCCGTGACCCCGCGGGTAGGACGCCCAATGCGCGGCTCCGTATGTCGTGCCGGTGCAGCCGCCGACTACTGCTCGGCGACGCCGGGGAGGAGCCGGACCAGGGCGCGACGCAACACCCGCTCGATGTCATCCACGACCGCTGACAGGTCATTTGTCGGCTGGTCGGTGAGGGTGCGCAGTTCCTGCCTGCTCGGGTCGTCGCCGTGCATCTCGTCGTTGCGGAGCCGGTATCCCAGACGCAGGAGTGCCTCGAGCCGCTCGGGCGGCGCCTGCAGGACAGGGTCGTCTGCCAACAGCATGGTCGCTCCGGCAACGACCTTGTCCTGTTTCCAACGATCCGCTGGCAGGCCTGGCAGTTTGATGAACAGCACTTCGGCGCAGACGATCAGGTCGATGAGCCGGTCGGTCGGTACCCGGTCGGCCCCGGCCAGGACCAGCCGGCGCAGCGCGGTCTGCAGAGCCCGGTTGTCCCGGACCGCGGGATGCGCGAGGAGGCCGTACACCTCGCGCACCGCCTCAACCTGCTCTCGCCCAAGGATCGTCGGCCGCTCCTCGTCGAAGGCGGGTAGCGCCGACAGTGACGCCGTCGGCCCCAGTCCCTGGGGAAAGTCGTCGTCCGGTGGGCAGCGGATCGCCCGAGTCGCGGTGACGGACCCGCCGCACACCAGCCGCAGCGCCGTCACCAGCCGGCTGGCTGGCTCGACCAGCGCGCCAGAATCCGGCGCCGTCGGTTGGGCGGGTACGTCCATCTCCGAGCACACCGGGTACGAGGTGCAGCGGGTCAGGGCCCACTGGTGGAACCGCGACACGGTCACCGAGTTCGGGGCACCCGCGAAGGCGATCGGCACCGCGAGGTAGCCGATCGCGGCGCTCACCTGCCGGTCGCTCATCGCTTGCAGCACTAGGCCGTCCGGCAACGTGACCGCCTCGATGCCCGCGGTGGGGGTGAAGGCGTTGAGCGGGACCACCTCGACCAGTCGCGCCCGCGTGGCCAGCAGACCTTCCTCCAGCCTGCTGTACGCGGCGTCGAAGGCGTCCTGGTCGAACCGGTAGCGCCGGCCGGCGGCAACCATGGGTTCCAGGACGTGCTGCACGAGCGTCCACCCCAATTGCCGCAGTGTGAGGGCGAACTCCACCCCGACGAGGCAGTCCACCCGCTCGCGCAGCACCTCATCGGCGGCCACGACGGCCCGCACCGCCCCCATCTCGGGGAAGGTGTCCAAGAACCGGTAGTCGGTGACCCGGCCCGGCATCTGCCAGACCCCGCGGCGGATCGCGACGAACGATTCTTGGTCGTGGCGGTGCCACTCGCGAAAGTCGGGGACGGTCGCGAACACCGGCGCGCCGTCGCGAGCGGCGAGGTCGCCGAGCACCGTCGCCATCAGCTGGGCTACTGCCGCCCGCAGCTCCGGGCGTCGCGCCCGACCCGTCGCCACGTCACCTGCCGCCACCATTGGCCGTCCTCCATGCCCGATCTCACGCGAACCGGACAGGATCCCAGACTCCTCAGCAGGGCGCATCTGACTTTCGCCTCTTACCGGCCCCAGCGGATGGACCACCCACCGGACCTGGAACCGCGGCGACTTGATCCTGCCCGCCGGTCACGCGTGGATGTCGATCGACCAAACCGATGCCCCACTACCCAGACGAACGGGAGCACCACCTCCGATGCCAGACGGAAGCATCTTCAAGCGCTGCGGCTGCCGCCACCCCGACACCGGCAAACCACTGGGAAACGACTGCCCGAAACTACGCCGCGCGAACCGCGCCTGGAGCTCCGACCACGGCCACTGGGCCTACCAGCTCGAACTACCACCCACCACCGACGGCGGGCGCCGGCAGCTGCGCCGCTCCAGCTTTCCCACCCGCCGTGCCGCCGCCGACGAACTCGACCATGCCCGCGACCTGCTCGCCCTCGCCGGCGGTGACCGGCGCCGCCGTACCGAGATCGCCGACCTGCTGCAAACCGCCGTACGCGCCAAACGTCCCCTGCCCGAGGTCGACCGTATCCGCCAGCGGCTGCGCGGCGACGGCGCGCTCGCCGACATGCCCACCGTCGCCGAGTACCTCACCGGCTGGCTGACCCACCTGACGGTCGACGCGAACACGCAGCGCGGCTACGAATCGATCGCGCGGGTCCACTTGATCCCACACCTGGGTGACATCCCGCTGGACAAGCTGCGCACCACCCACGTCCGCGCCATGTTCGCCGCCATCGAGCGCCGCAACGACGAGATCGCCGCCGCGAAGGCGAGCACCGACCCGGCCATCCGCGCGTCTGTCACCGGGGTGCGACCCACTGGTGCCAGCACACGCCAGCGCATCCGCGCCTGCCTGCGCAAGGCGATCAACGACGCCCTCGCCGACGAACTCATCGTCGGCGCCAACCCCGCCGCCCTGGTCAAGGTCCCCGCCGACCGGCCCCTACCGATCGTGTGGGAGGACGAACGCGTACGGCGGTGGAAGGCCACCGGCGAGGTCCCGGGACCGGTGATGGTCTGGACCGACTCGCAGGTCGTGCAGTTCCTCGACTACGCCGCCGCACACGCCCCCGACCTGCACCCCATGTGGCACTACATGGCCTACCGCGGGCCCCGCCGCGGCGAGGCGTGCGGACTGCGCGACAGCGAGGTGCGGCTGCACCGCCGCGAGACCACCATCAACAACCAGATCGCCACCCACGGCTACACCGCCGTGCAGAAACCACCGAAGAGCAGAGCCGGGAACCGCGACGTCGCCCTCGACACCGACACGACCAAGGTCCTCATCGCCTACAAGGCCCGCCGCGCCGCCTGGCAACTCGCCGCCGGCGACGCATGGCCCGACACCGGCCTGTTCTTCGTCCGCCCCGACGGGAAGCCGTGGCACCCCAACGCCGTCACCCAACGGTTCCGCAAGCTCGTCCGCAAAGCCGGGCTGCCCCCGATCCGGCTGCACGACCTGCGCCACAGTGCCGCCACCATCGCCCTCGACGCCGGCGTCGACATCAAGGTCGTCTCCGAGCAACTCGGCCACTCCACCACTACCCTGACCCGCGACACCTACCAGAGTGTCACCAAGCGGATGCACCGGGACGCCGCTGATGCCGTCGCCAAGAAGATCAACCGGAGGCGCCGCGGTCCGCGCCTCGCGGGGTGATACCACTATCGTCGCCGAGCTGTAGCAGGCCGCCCTCCTACGAGGCCTCGGTCATTCCGGACGACGCTCGCGCCGTGAGGTGACGGCCAGTGGATGAGGCAGCGGGCAGCTTCGACGATGATCCCGACAATTCCCGGCAGCTCGGCCGGGGTAGCTGCGTAGGGTATGAGGTGCATGCCGGGTGCGGGCTGCGACCGGGTACGCGCGTCTCGGAGATTGGGGCCCAGAGCAGGGCAGGTGACTCGGTCCCCTCATGGCCGCTGGCGCGTCGGCGCTGGCCGTGGAGATCGGTGGTCGGCTGGCGGCCCGGCGGCGAGCGAACCTGGCGGGCCACGACGTGACCGTCGTCGAGGGCGACGTCACCACCGTGCGGAGCCGATGCGCCGGTGCACGCCCTCGAGCGGACGGGGCAGCTCAGGGCCGCCCGCCAAGCGTTGCGGTGTCGGTGCCGGTGTGGCCGTGTTCGAGGATCAGCACGTAGGAGAACAAGCCCGCCTTCGCGCCGTGCACTCGTTCTTGGGCAGAGAGGATCTCGCCTGTGCGGGGGTGGACGATGAGCTGCGTCTGGGAGTTGTCGGCACTCACGGTGAAGCCGAGGCCAGTTCGTCCGGCGAGGTCAGTCTGCTCGCCCTGGTAGGAGATGGCCGGCACGTCTGCGAGGACTCCCAGTGCGGCTGCGCGCTGTTCCTGATTGAGGTACTGGCTGGTGGCGACGCCGATGACGCCTTGGACGAGCATGCGCGGGTACGCGGGCTCACCGGCCAGTTCGCGTGGGGCCAGCGCACCAGCAAGCTCGGCGATGTCGGTGGTCAGCGGTTCGGGAAGGTAGGGCTCGAGTTCGCCGCTGACGTATCGCGTCGTCTTCGTCCCGGCAGCGGCGAACTGGCGGCGCTCGTCAGGTGTCGGACGGTGGGCGAGGCCACGCACGTCGGGGAGCCGGCGCGTCACCTCGCGGCCGGAGTCGTCGGCGTCGCGGCGCCAGCGCTGTAGGTCCGAGCGGGTGATGACATTGGTGGCACGAGTCCAGGATTGGGTGTGGAGGTAGGTGTAGGGCATGTCGATGGTGCGATCGGTGGGGGCGGCCGTGATGGTGCCGGCGAGCAGACGCAGGCGCTGCGGTGGGGTGAGGCCGGGCGCGGTCGCTACGAGTGCCGGGGATGGGGGCGCCGGAGGCGTCGTGGGGGCTGGTGTGGCCGGTGTCGGGCTGGCGGGTCCGGGTTGGCAGCCGGCGAGGAGGAGGCCAGCGATCAGTCCTGCCGACCATCGGCGCGTGGTGGGGGTGGTGCGGAGCAAGGTGTTTGGTGTCCTTTCGATGCGCATTTGTTTCGGGTGCGCCCAGGCCGGTTGTCCCGGTGGTGGGTGGTCAGGTGCGCGGCGGTCTAGCTGGCGCCGGGCGTGGCGGACGTTGCGATGCGCGGGGGATGACCCGGCGGGCCGGTAGCTGTGGTGTGCATGCGGTACAGGGCGGCTGTCATGCGCGCGATGGCGGGGTGGTGGGGATGGACACGGCGGTGGTCGGCGATGGTGCGGGCGAGGAGTTGCTGCGCCGGTTCCTGGCGGCCGTATTCGTGCAGGACGACGGCGAGGGTGGCTTGGGTGGCGAGGGTGGTGAGTGCGTAGGGTCCGTCGGCTTGGGTGTGGTGGCGGATGAGGTCGCTGTAGCAGTCGGCGGCGGCGGTGAGGTTCCCGGCGGCGCGGTGGGTGGCGGCCAGGACGCGCAGGGCGGCGCGGACTTCCGGGTTGGTGGGGTCTCGGAGCAGGTGGCGCAGGCTGCGGTGTCCCCACCGGGCCCAGGGGAGCGCGGCGGCTGGGTCGCCGCTGGTGAGGGTGAGGGTGGCCAGGAGCGCGGCGGCGCGGGCGGTCGCGGTGTCCAGGGCGAGCCTGCCGCTGGTGGGGTCGATGTGCAGGAGCCCGCTGCGCAGGACGTCGATGGCGCGCTCGGGCTTGTTGTCGGCGGCGTGGCGCTGGGCTAGGTGTAGACGCTGGGCCATGGCCATCATCGGGCCGGTGACCTGTAGGGAGACGGCTCTCCAGGTGATGTGCAGGTCTGTGCCGGTCGCGCCGATGGTGACGCGTTGGATCGGGCCGAGCGCGTAGGAGGCGGCCTGGGTCGTCTTGCCGGGTGGGACGAGGTGTGGGGTGCGGTGCAGGATCACCGCGGCGACGGCGTCGCGGATCTCCTCGGCCGGCACCGGTGTGCGCCCGCATGACGGCGCGCACAGGTAGACCCTGCCGCTGCCGGGCAGCTGGATGAGGATCATGGATCGCGCGCAGGTGTGGCAGGCCAGGAGGCCGGGTGGTACGGGCGCGGCCTGCACGGCGCGGGCCCGCGAGACCCATTCCTCAACCGTCGCGGGCGACAGGTTGTGGCTGCGGGCAACATCCCGGGGCGCTTGGTGCAGGCCGTGGACGGCGGCGAGTGCGATGGTCGCGGCGACGACCTCGGCGACGAAGGCGGGTGTCCACGCGGGGAGGACTGTCGTCCGCGTCGGCATCGGCGTTCCTTCCTGGGGTTCATGTTCGCGTTCGGGCGGTTGGGCTGCACGCCGGGTTTGTCCAGGTTGTAACGACCGGGGGCGGCGCAGATGGGCGGAGGGTGTGGCCGGCGAGGACAGTGGGGGGCTGTCGTCGCCGGCCACGTCGGTCGCCGCTGCCCTCCCTCAACGGGCGGGCGACCGGCTTGAACGCCCCGATGTGGGCTCAGCGCAGATCGTGGACGGTGACAGAGAGATGCAGTGCGATCTGTGGCCTGGCCGCCGGAACCCAGGGCCTAGCGTTGGGCGTCGGACTGGGCGCGCGCCGGGGCGGTGACGGTCGCCGGCTTGGCGGTGTTCACGGGCCAGGAGCCGCGGTTCGGGTGAGGGTTGCGGCGCATCGGGGCGATGACTGGCCCGTCGGGCAGGGTGAGCGCGGGCCTCGGGAGGTAGCCGTACCGGCGGTACACGTCCTGGCTGTTGGGGGTGGTTTCGGTCCAGGAGGGCATGTCGATGCGGTCGAGGCGGCTCTCATGGTGGGTAAGCATCGCCGCGCCGACACCGCGCCGCCGGGCGGCGGGAAGGACGGCGAGAACTGCCAGGTGGTAGTGAGGTTCGGTGGGTCGGACCGGAGTGAGTAGTTGGTCGAGGAGTTCGAACTGCCGCGCGTGCGGGCCGGCGGCGTCGGCCAATCGGCTGCGGTAGTTCGACGGTGGCGGGATGCTGCGGTAGCGGTGAAACCCCATCGCGGCGGCGCTCAGATCGTCGGTGATCTGGATGTCGCCGAAGAACATGGCGTGTTCCACCCAGATCACCGCCACGTCGGCCAGGATCCGCCGCCGGCAGGTCGGATCGGGCACCAGCCACTGGGCGAGCGGGCCGGAGTGCAGGGCGTCAGCGATCAGCGCGGCGACGGGTTCCTTGTCCGCCCACCGGGCGGCACGGATACGCGGGATGACGTCCATGGGATGCCTCCAAGGGCAGCGGATCGGGTGGAATGGGGCGGGCTTACCGGTAGGCGGCGGTGGCGAGGTCACCGACGGCGGCGTCGACCGCGGCGGTGATGTCGCGTACCTGCCGGTGGTGCTGCGCGGCGATAGTGCGTAGCTGCGCGGTGAGGGCGGCGATGTCGTCGGCGAGGTACAGGTGATTGGTCAGGCCGAGGGTCGCGACGAGGCCGCCGAGGGCGGCGGTGTGGTTGTCGGGCTGGTCACGGCCGGCGGCGATGTAGTGCAGCCGGGCGCGGGCGACGACCGGCCACTTGAGGTCCGTGGGCAGGTAGCGGTCGGTGCGGGCGAGCCCGCCGAGGCGACGACGCACGTCGTGGCGCAGGATCCCGCCAGCGTGCAGGCCGGCGCGGGTGCGGTCGTACAGGTCGTCGGCGAACCCGCGCAGCCATCCCCGCAGCGACGGGGTCGGGTGGGCGTAGCGGATGGAGGCCAGGGCGGTGTCGGCGATCAGGTCCCCGACCGGGCGGTCTAGGTGCAGCCACAGCCGCTGCTCCCCGCCCGACCCGGTGCCGTCGTCGGTGGTGTCGAGGGCGATCCGTCCGGCCAGGAATAGGTCGATCAGCACCGCACCGGCCAGGCCGAGGGCGAGGGCTTGGCGGTGGATGTGCGGCTGGCCGGTGTCGTCGTCGTGGCCCAGCAGGAACAACTCGTCCCGCAACGGCAACTGCGGGATGGACGAGGTCATCTGGATCCCGTCCCCTTACCGTGGCCCACCGGCGTGCTGCCGGAGGCGGGCGTGCATCCCGTCGTGGGCGGCCTGCGGCTGCGGAAGCAGCAGCTTGTCGACGGCGGCGAGGACCGTGTAGTTCGGGTCGCAGACGTTGCCGATCGGCGCCCTTGCCGCCTGCGACACCAACTGGTACGCGTCAAGCTGCTCCAGACCGGTGAGGTCACCCACCCAGCCGACCATGTCGCGGTGCGCGATCCGGTAGGCGTCTTCCAGGGGACGGGCGCAGCCAACTGACATGATCGACGTGTCGGTCTCCAGGCGGGGCCACACCGTCGGGACGCCTTTGATGACCTCGATGATCAGGGTGGTGGTGGTGGCGATCTCCACCCCGACGCCGCAGGCCTCACCCTCGCCTTGGCGGGCGTGGCCGTCGCCGAGGGCGAGCATCGCCCCGTGCACGTTCACCCCCAGGTAGAGGGTGGTACCGGCGCGCAGCTCCGGTGTGTCGAGGTTCCCGCCATGGCTGTCGGGCACGATGGTCGAACGCGACTCGAAACCGCCCGGCGCCACGCCGATGGTGCCGATCATCGGGTCCAGCGGCAGGTCGACCGTGTGGTCGCTGTCGGTGGCGTGGAAGCGGACCGTACCCGCCTGCTGGTCGATGTCGTACACCCACACCCGCTCCTCGAGAGGCGGCTGCAGGGTCGCCGTGTGCGAGGTGGAGGTCAGTGCCCCGAAGTGCGGAAACGTCGAGGAGACTCCCCAGTCACGGGCCGGAACGATCGAGGCGAGGTGGACGGCCAGGGTGTCGCCTGGCTCTGCGTCCTCGACGAAGAACGGCCCGGACACCGGGTTCAGGTAGGGCATGCGACACACCTGCGACGGCAAGTCCGCCGGACCGCGCACCAATCCGCCGAAGCAGTCCTCGGTGTGCACCCGCAGCACGTCGCCGGAGCGGACGTGGGCCACCGGCATCCGGCCGCCGAAGGTGTAGGCCAGCTCGTCACGGGCGGGCCGGTAGGTGATCGTGTCCATGGTCGTCACACCCGCTCGACGTGGCGGGCCTGCGGCTGCGCGGGCGCCAGACCCGACAGGGCGGGCCGGCGGCCGGACAGGTACAGGCTGGCGAGTACGACCATGCCGAGGGCGAGCCAGGCCAGACCGAGACGCTGCGCGGCGATGTTCGCGTTGACCACCACGTACGCGAGGATCGCGAAGCCGATACCGGGCATGACCAGGTGCGCCCACCAGTTGCCGCTGCGCTGGCGGATGAGGTGGTGCACGACGACGGAGACGTGCAGGACCAGGAACGCGACCATCGCCCCGAAATTGATCAGCGACGACAGCAGCGTGATCCCGTCCGCCCGGGTCGCCATGTACAGACCCAGCGCGAGGGACACGGCACCGGTGAGCAGGGTCGCGTTGATCGGCACGTTGCGGCGGATCGACACCTTCGCCAAGAAGGCGGGCAGTTGCCGGTCCCGGGCCATCGCGTACAGCAGACGTGAGGTAGCGACCTGCGCGACCATCGAATTCGGCAGGCCCCACGCGATCGCGGTCGCGACCGCACACGACGTTGCCAGCCAACCTCCGCCAGCCACCTGCGCGGCATCGTAGAAGGCGGTGCCGTCCGGATCACCGTCACTGAGCAGCGCGGCCGGCTCGGGGACGAGCATCGCGGCCAGCCAAGTCTGGGCGATGAACAGCACGCCGGCCAGGACGAGGACAGCGGCCATCGCCCGGCCGATCTGCCGGGAACCGCCCTTGGTCTCCTCCGCCAGCATGCTGATCCCGTCGAAGCCGAGGAAGGACAGCACCGCGATCGACACCGCCCCCGCCACGAGAGACCAGGTGAACGTGTCGGCGTTGTAGAACGCATCCCAGCTGAACCGGCCCCTGCCCGTTGCGACGGCCCAACCGGCGACGGCAAGGAAGATCGCCAAGACGATCAGCTCGCCGACGAGCATCACCCGGGTCACCAATGCGGTCATCCGGATCCCCACCGAGTTGACGACCGTGTTGACCGCGACGAACCCGAGCAACCACAGCCACACTGGCACGGCCGGCACGGTGGAGTGCATCGCCACCGACGCCACCAGGTACAGCAGGCCCGGTACGAGAACGTAGTCGAGCAGAATCACCCAGCCAGCCAGGAACCCGACCGGCGCGCTGATACCCCGGCCGGCGTAGTTGTAGACGCTGCCCGACATCGGGAACGCCTTCACCATCTGCGCGTACGAGAACGCGGTGAACACCAACGCCACCACACCGACCGCGTACGCCAGAGCCACCATCCCGCCGGAACCGGCGTACACGCTTCCGAAGATCGCCATCGGCGCGATCGGCACCATGTACACCAGGCCGTACGCGACCAGGTCCCGGAACCGTAGGTGACGGCTCAACTCCTGCCGATAGCCATATTTGGAGAGGTCATTCTGGGAACTCATCAGACTCCTCAAGCTTTTTCGGTCCTGGCTAATCACGCTATTTCGCAGCCCACTCGTCAGCGAAGGCAAATAATTCTTCGATCTTGAGCCGCCACAAACGATTTCGTCGAGCATGCGAACGGGTGTCTCGACAACGAGAATTGCTCACCGGGTTAGGTGAGTCGATACCGTTGATGCGGACATACGGTGTTGTCCGCATGCAACTGTCCGCGTAGCGTTCGACCACGTACGGTCAGACCTGTCCGGATCCAGCAGAGACGGACAGACGGCAACCAGGAGTACCGGTGGCGCAAACTCCACGACAGCTGAGCCCGCATCGATCGGCGCTGCATGGATTCGGTGCCGCGCTTCGGCAGTGGCGAGAGTGCCGCGGGTTGTCCCAGCGTGCTCTAGGCAGGCTCGTACACGTCAGTGGGGACCTCATCAGCAAGGTGGAGAAAGCCGAACGTTGGCCGTCCGCCCGCTTCGTCGAGTCGTGTGAGTGCGCACTGCAGGCAGGTGGTGAGCTGGTCCGCTTCCTGGCAGACCTAGAGAGTGCGCGCCGCCTCACCAGTGTCGGCTACCGCTTGGCCGAGGGTGCGGAGGGCCAACTCCGGGCCTCCATCGATCACCCCGACAAGACCGACCTGCTCCGCTCGTGGCATGAGCAGCTCGCCGGTCTGGCCATTGACGGAAACCGCACCGGATACGCCGGGATGGCGTCCACCGCCCATGCGCAGATCAGCGTCGCCGCTGCCATCGGGCGGCGAAGCCGTTCAGCCGACCGCCGAGACGTACTGATCACGCAGGCACTGTGGGCGGAGTTCCTCAGCTGGATCGACGAGCAGAGTGACGCCGCCGAGGCTGACGCCTGGTTGCGACGCGCCCAGCAGCATGCCGTCGAAGCTAACGCGCCGACGCTGACAAGCTACATCCTGATGAGGCAGAGCCAACGCGCCCTCGAGCGCTTCGACCCGCGCAATGCCATTGCCCTGGCGCAGCGGGCGCTGGAGGAGGCTCGGTTACCCGGCCGTATCCGCACTCTACTGCTGATCCGCCAGGCCCAGGCTTACGCGATGGGAGGCGACCAGAACGCCTGTGCAGCCAGCATCGACAAGGCGCACAGGGTCGCCGGTAGCGCCGACTGGGGCTCGGAGCTGCCGATTGATGTTGGCGTCCACTGCGACCCGGTGTACGTTGCTGCCCACGAGGCGCAATGCCGTCTGCTCCTCGGCCAACCGGTGGCTGCAGCCGATCTCTATGAGCAGCTCCTGCGCCATTGGCCAGCTCAGTGGCGCGTCGACGAGGCCCTTTGGCGATCGACCCTGTCCAGCGCCTACGTCAGCATGGGCGATGTCGAGCGCGCGGCGACCGAGGCTACCCACGCCCTGGCGTTGGCCACAGGTACCTCTTCCGCGCGGGCTTTGCGCTGGTTGAACCCGACGGCGGTGGCCCTTCGGCAGCAGTCATCCGTTCCCGAGGCGGCGGCCTTCGTGCTCGCCTATCGGCAGGCGGCCCTCGAAGCATGCAACCATTAGTCCGTGGATCTGATCACCACGGCGACGAGCACCGACGAGTCCGAGCGAGGGGCGTCGGTCGCGGTCCTCCCAGTCGGGAGTTTCGAGCAGCACGGCGCCCATCTGCCGCTGCTGACGGACACCATCGTGGCATGCGCGATCGCGAAGGCCGTCGCCGAGCGCTACGACCTCTTTCTGCTGCCGCCGGTGACGATCTCCTGCTCCCATGAGCACGCGGGATGGCGTGGCACGGTCAGTATCAGCGCCACCACCCTCGCCGCCGTGGTCGTTGACATCGCCGGCTCTCTGCATGAATCGGGCATCGATCAGCTCGCTGTGATCAACGGCCATGGGGGGAACTACGCGCTTGCCAACGTCGTTCAGGAAGCCAACGCCGCTGGACCGAGGATGACTCTTTTCCCCGCTCGGGCCGACTGGGACGACGCTCGAGTTGCCGCCGGCCTGCACAGCACAGCCCACCAGGACATGCACGCTGGCGAGCTCGAGGTTTCGCTGCTTCTGCACGTTGCGCCCGAGGTGGTGCGTGATGGCTTCCAGCATGCCGACCACCTAGCGGACGACCGACGTCACCTCCTCACGCGGGGCATGAGTGGCTACACCAGCAGCGGCGTCATCGGTCTGCCGTCCCACGCCACTGCGGCCAAGGGCAAAGCCGTACTCGAAGAACTTGTTCGCTCCTTCGCCGACCATTACGCCCTCCTGCCGAGCGCCAAGGCATGATCAGGAATGATCCTGGGCGAAAGCTGTTGTTCGCGTCGGCATTGCCTCGGGAGAACGGCAATTTGCGGGGGTGATCCGGGGGCAGGGACAAGGCGCTCGGACGTAGAGTCGGCCACGTCTAGACACTCACACCGGCCGAAGCCCTGCCGGTGGTCGCGCCGGTGTCCCGGCGACCGGTTGATGAGCCCGCCGTCGTCCGGCCCGCCTGGAAGTTGTTCGAGGAGGATCCGTGAGGCTGGGCGACAGGGTCGCTGAAGTGTCGGTGGACGATGCCGTCCGCGCCTCGGTGAGCTACGACCAACTGCGTACCGGTGATGACGGCTTTTTCTGGCTGGAGACTCGCCCCGACGCTGGCGGGGGTACGACGGTGACACAGTGGCGATCCGGCGAGGGCAAGCGTGATGTCAGTCCGAAGGGCTTTGATGTCGCCAGCAGCGTTCACGCGTACGGGGGCGGGTCGTTCGCCGTCGACGAGGGGAAGTTGTGGTGCGTCGGCGGAGGTGGCCTCTACCGGAGCCGTCGTCGCGGCGACGAACTCCAATTGGTCGCTCATGGGTCCTTCGGTGACCTGACGGTCGGCGCCGGCGAGTTGCTGGCAGTGCGGGAGTCGGATCAGGGTGACGAGCTCGTCGCGGTGACGCTCACCGGTGTTCCGCCGATGCGGACTCTCGCCGTGTCCCGGGGATTCCTCGGTGCGCCTCGGCCGGGTCCGGGTCGGTTGGCCTGGACAGCGTGGAGCGAGCGCGACATGCCCTGGGATGCGTGCGAGGTGTGGGTGGCCTCCTACTCGCCGCGCGGCGTGATCGAGAATCCCGTGAAACTGGCGGGCGGTCCGAATGAGTCTGCGGCGGAGCCGCAGTGGGGACCCGACGGGGCGCTGTACTTCGTCTCGGACCGCACTGGCTGGTGGAACCTCTACCGGTGGGACGGCCTCAAGGTGGAGGCGGTAGCGCCGATCGCGGGTGAGTGCGCTGCGGAGCCGTGGGAGTTGGGTTATGCGTCGTATGGCTTCCTCGACGACGGTCGGATCGTCGTGGCCGTGCAGGAGGGGCCGCGACACCGCCTTGTCGTTATCGAGCCCGACGGCATTGTCCGCCCGGTCGACCTTCCGTACACGTCGATCAAGCCGTACCTCGCCGTCCGGGGCACGACGGTGGCGATGATCGGATCGTCGCCTACCGCAGCCCCGCAGGTCGCGCTCGTGGATCTGGCGGGCACCAACCCTGAGGTGGAGGTGCTTGCCAGGCCAGAGGATGCCGGACTCGAGGGGGCGGGCGTTTCGACGCCGACGGAGCTGCGCGTTCGGGTGGCCAATGGTCGGGAGGTGCTTGCCCTGGTGTATCCGCCGACGGGCGCGGCGGCGGACTGGCAGGCGCCGGTGGTCGTTCGGGCGCATCCTGGGCCTACCGCCTCCTGCCTGCTGCGTTTGGATTGGCAGGCGCAGTTCTTCACCAGTCGCGGGTTCGCCGTGGTGGATGTCGACTACCTGGGTAGCACCGGGTACGGCCGGGCGTTCCGGGAATCGTTGTACGGCCGGTGGGGTCTGGACGATGTAGGTGACTGCGCGGCGGTGGCGGGTCACCTGTTGTCGACGGGGCGAGCGGTGCCGGGGCAGGTGTTCATCCGTGGTGCCAGTGCCGGCGGCTACACCGCATTGCACGCGGTGGCCCAAGACAGCCCGTTCGCTGCTGCCACCGCCGTGTCGGCGATCGTGGATCCTGACCGGTGGGCGCAGACGGTGCCCCGATTCCAGCGGCCGCACGCGATGCGGCTGCGAGGTGGTGCCGGCCGGGTCCGTGCCGCCGCTGTCCAACGGCCGGTGCTGCTCATTCATGGCACCGCCGACGAGGTGGCCGTGGTCGAGGATGTCCGCGACCTCGCCGACGAGTTGACGTCTCCCGGTATGGCACCCGAGGTGTTGCTTCTCGCCGATGTCGGCCACTACGTGGCGTCGTCCCATCGAGCGGGCGCGGCGCTGGAGGCGGAGCTGGCTCACTACCGTTCGGTGATGGCGGATGCCGCCAACGATCAACGGGCGTTACACAGCGGCCAGCGGTAGTCGGTGACGCACGTACTCGCCGAACTCGCGGACCTCCGGCTCGCACCGGTAGGGCTCGAGGTCGGCCTGCACCTCGACGATGCGCTGCAGGCAGCGGTGTGAGGTGGTTCGTGCGGCGTGGTCGACTGCCTCGCGTGCGGTGGCGCAGGCTTCGTCGATGCGGCCGGCGGCGGCCAGCGACGAGGCCAGGAGCGCGGTGTCGATGGCGAGTCTCCGGACATGGGTGGGGCTCAGCGCGGTGAGGGCGTCACCCAGGTACCGTTGGGTGTACTGCGGTCGGCCCAGGTCGTGGAAGCAGTGGGCGATCTCGTCGGCGAGGTAGGCCGCGTCGAAATATCGGATCCAAGCCGGCTCGTCGTCGGGCTTGCTACAGGCCAGTTGCCTCTCCGCGATGTCGAGGTGGGCCAGGCAGTCGTCTTCGCGTCCAAGGCGGGCGTGCGTGCGCGCCACCACTGCTTGCAGCGCGGCTGTCACAGCGGGCGTCGCCTGGGTCTCGCTTCCTCTCACCGCCGTCAGCGCCATCCTGCGTGCCGGCTCGGGGTGCCCGCAGTGCAGCGCGAGGTGGCCGATGTTCACGGCGAGCAGGTAGCTGCCGTACAGGCGGTCGTCGGCAGCTTCCGTCAAACGTAGAGCGCGAAGGTAGCGGCGCTGGGCGAGGCCATGGGCGCCGGTGTCGACCGCCTGGTACCCGCAGAGCTCAAAGAATCCCGCCGCCAGCGTGTAGAGGTGCTGGCCGACAGCCTCGGAGGTGGGAGTGTTCGCCAACAGCCGGTTCAGTTCACGTTCGACGTACCGCTGCACCTGCGCGTGGACTCTTCCGGCGCCGTGGGTGTGGTCCAACTGCCGGAACATCGTCAGAGCGGTCTCCGCCGCATGAAGATCCTCTACGTCAACCTGGTCGGGTGAGCCGGGTCGTCCGGCCACGGGCGGCCGGGGTCCCGCCGCAGCGTTCAGCCAGTCAAGGGCGGCGCGATCGAGGACACCGGGTTGGAACGGAACCCGAGCGACCATCTCGGCCAGCCCCAACGTTTCTGTCGGGCGCTTGGACAGCGCGCTGCTGAGGGCGCCGGCCGGTGAGGGGGTACTCGGCGTGCCGTCGCTGGTCCGGTTTTTGTCGAGCAGTGGTAGCAGGCGCATCAGGGAGCCGCCGGTCGCCAGCGCCTTGTCGCAGGCCTCGACGAACTCGCGGGAGGGGAACCGGTCGGCCGTCTCCACACGACGCACGAGATCGGCACTAAAACGGATCATGATGCCGAGCCGCGCCTGTGAGAGGTTGGCGCGTTCGCGTAGCCGGCGCAGTTCGGCGCCGAAGAAGTGGCGCTCGGACAGGGATGGCTGGAGCGCCCGCGGGGTCTGGCCCATGACACCGCCTTTCGGGCTGCTCGCCGCCGACGGCATTGAGCAGCGTGGACATCGCGCACATAGGGTCACTCAGTGTTCAGCGCGGCGCAACCAGGATCGCCAGGAACTGCGCCGCATGACCGTCGGCCTATGAGGCGCGCCGCATGCGGACAACCCCATCGTCCGCATGCCCGGCATTCACGACAGCGACGCTGAGGGCGAGTGTGAGGAGAACGGGGCGCGACCACTCGTCAGATCCGCCCTGGTTCTCCACGACCCTGGGAGGTGCCAGTGGAGCACGTATTAGTCCCATCCACCCTGATCGTGACGGGTGCCGGGCGGGGTATCGGGCTCGCCACCGTGCGGGCGACCATGAGCAGGGGCCTTCAGGTGTACGGGTTGGATATTCACGTGCCCGCGGACGTTCCGCGCGGAGACCAGGGCCCCTCCTGGCACGACGTCGACGTCGCGGACGAGCAGCAGGTGCAGTCGTTCTTCGCCGATCACGTCAAGCCTGGTTCGGTGGGTGGGCTGGTGAACTGCGCGGGAGCGGTGGAGCGCACCTCGATCATCGACGCGGACGTCGCGGAGTGGGAGCGGATGCTCGCGGTCAATCTGAGCTCGGCTTTCCTGGTGATCCGTGAGTTCGTCGCGTATGCCGCCGCTCCTGCCGCCATCGTCAACGTCAGTTCCGTCAACGCCCACTACGGGCACCCGGAGCGACTCGGGTACGCGGTGGCCAAAGGTGGCGTGGAGGCGCTCACCCGAGCGACCGCCCGACAACTGGCCGATCGAGGCATCCGCGTCAACACCGTCGTGCCGGGTGCGATCGCTACACAGATGACCCCCGACAAGGCCGCCGGTCACCGCTGCCTTCTCAGGCGCTGCGGTGAACCGGAGGAGGTGGCGGACGCGATCATGTTCCTGCTGTCACCGGAGGCGTCGTACATCACCGGCAGCACGCTGCACGTCGATGGAGGACTGGGGCTGCGATGACGACTACCCACGGCGGCATCACCGAGATCGACTACGCAGCGATGATCCGCGCCCTGAACCAGGTCCACTACGCGGGCGAGACGTCGTTCTACAACAACGCACCGCTGCGCCCTTGCGAGGAGGCGCTCTACCACCGGCTCGGTGTGGGGGCGCGAATCCTCGATGTGGGATGCGGTGCAGGTCGCGTCACCCGGGCGATAACCGCACTGGGCGGCGACATCGTCGGCGTCGACATCAACGACGCGGCCCTGGCCGTTGCCCAGGCAGCGTGCCCGAACGGCACCTTCGTGCACGGCAGCATGAACGCTCTGCCACTACCGACGGACAGTTTCGACCAGGTGTGGTGCCTGCGCTTCTCCTTCAATGCGCTGGCGACCGAGGCCGAACGGGTGGAGACCCTGCATGAGATGTGGCGCGTGTGCGCCCCGGGAGGCACCGTCCTGGTGGAGACGTTCAACTGGCACTACGCCGGCCGGCTCGGGCTTGTGCGTATCGCCAATCTGCTGGACCTAGCCGCCCGCGCCGCGCGATGGCGGGGGCAGCGTCGCAGCGGCTCACGTCCCCTGCCAGCGCGCGACATCATCTACCTCGCCAACAAGACCAGTGGAGCCGCGCCCGGCTACGCCCACCTCACCACCGCCCACGAGTTGTACCTCCTCACGGCGGCGTGCGGCATGCGGCAGTACGCGACCGTGACATCGGAGGAGGGTGTCCTGTCGACCCCCGCGCCCCCGGTACGTGGCAGACACCGCCGGTACTCGATGTGGCTTGTCCTCCGTAAGCCCGGGGAGCGGTCATGAGCGTGTTGAGAGTCGGCAACCGCGCGCTGGAGATCCGGATCGCTGGGTCGGCACCACGCTGCCTGCGGCGTTTTGTCGCCCGACTCGCTGGCACGGAACTGCTGACCGTACCCCCCGGGCAGGGCATGCAGGTACGTGGTGGGCGCCGAACCCGGCTGACCGTCGACGTCAATAGAGGTGAGGTCCTACTGGAACTGGCCGCGGAGCTGGCTGGCGATCCCGCCATGTTGGAGATCGGGGTGCTCCAGGCCGCGGCACGTTCCTTGGCCGTCATGGGGGACGGCGAGCTGGCGCTCCTGCACGGGAGTGCGGTGACCGCAGACGGCGGACGGTCGGCCATAGCGGTGCTGGACGGCGGACGCGGGCAGGGCAAGACATCACTCGCGCTGGGCGTCGCCGCTCACGAAGGCAGCCTGTTGGTCGACGAGTTCACCTTCACCGCCTTCCCCTGCGGTCAGCCCTGCGTGGTGCCGATGCCCACCCTGCCCTGGCACGTGCGCGCCGACATGGCGCCGCTGCTGGCACCTCACGCCACCGAACGGCTCCTCTACGCGGTGGATCTTCCCGCCCCCACCACCGCCGGACACCGCCCGCTGCCGCTGAGCCTCATCGTCATTCCGGATCAGGGCCTTGCGCCGGGCGAACTGCGCGAGACGCCTGCTCCAGCAGTCCGCGATCTGCTGCGCGCGGCGGTGACCGACCATGAGGCGAAGCTACGCGATCCGACTCTGGACCACGTCTCGATCTTTTCCTCGGCTGACGAGGTCACCATCAGCGGCAGCCTTCCCGCATTCAACTTCGGGGAGAAGGCGCTCGACGCACTGGCCGTTGTACCGGTCGTCCGCGTCGGCATCGGCAAACCAGACGATTTACCCACCAGCGTTGCCGCGGTGATCCGTCGGATAAGAGGAAGTTCGTGATGCGGCAGCTAGCGGCGCCATCGATACTCCTCCTCGCCGGCACCAGCGAGGCCGGAAAGTCGAGCGCGGGCGAGTACTTGGCCGCCCTTGGCGCCCGCCGCGTCAAGATCAGGACGATCCTTGTGCAACTCACCTCAGGTCGACAGGCCTACCACGAGGGCGTGGAGACGCGGGAAGGCTTCGGGTACGACGAGTTCGTCTCGAAACTCCTCGAACTCTCCGACCGCGGCGAGACCCCCTTGGCAGTCGAGAGCTTCATCGACGCCGCTTTGGCTATGACTGTAAAGCGCACGTGGCCGGCGCCATGCTCGATCATCTTCATCACGGCACCAGAACTCGTCCGCGTCAAACGCCTCGCGCAGGCCAGAGGGCTGACTGCCGACGAGGCCCGACGCATCATCCGACGCAAAGACGAGCGGAAACGCGTCCATGAACAGCTTCCGGCCTGGCGCGCAATTACCGATCATTGGGTCGACAACACTGCCAACATCATCACCTTCAGGGCTCGTCTCCGCGACGCGTTCCAGACCATGAAGACAACCTCAGGAGGCCTCCAGCCATGACTCGTCGATACGCCTCCGCCGGTGCCGTCGTCGCGACCGACGACCTGAGGTCTCCACAAGTCCTGCTCCTGGATCAGGTCCGGAAGACAGGCGAACGACAGACCGTCGCCCCGAAAGGCCGACTCGAGCCGGGCGAGGCCCCGCTTCTCGCCGCCAAGAGGGAGGTGGCCGAGGAAACCGGCCTCACCGACACGTACTACAGCGGCTATCTCGGGCAGGAGGCCTACACGTTCACCGACAACGACGGCACGCCAGCGGCGAAGACTGTCGACTGGTTCCTCTTCACGACATCCACCACCGCCACGACGCCGGCCCGGGACGAAGGCTTCGTCCAGGCCCGCTGGCTCGCGGCTTCCGCCGCCCGGCAGGCCGCCAGCCACCCCCAGTTCCAACAAGTGCTGGATCGCGCCCTTGCCGTCATCACCTGGCGTGGCGCTCATCCCTTGCCGTTCAGCCAGAAGCTCAGTCACCTGGTCAACGAGGTGGCAGTAGAGGCCGAGGCAGCCATCGCCGGGCATCCGAATGCCGGGGTCGGGCTGTGCGGATCCGCCGCACGAGGAGACTTCGTCGAAGGCTGGAGCGACGTCGACTTCGTTGCCTGGAACCTGCCCCCCACGTCGGCCGCCGCCACGTCGCTCCACGAGATCGTCAGTGAAGCGGCCCGACGCCACGGTGCTCGAGCGTCACTGCACCTCGCCGACAGCCACGGGGGCGACGTCCATCGTCTCGGTCCGCTGTACGACATGAAGATGCGGGTGGTGTTGCGCCGCGCAGGACTAGACACCGCCGTGATCGCAGGTGCCGCCGCCCCTACGCCGGCCGTCACCTCAGAACTGACCGATCTCGCTGGTGATGTTGGCGTACTGCACGCGTTCGCCGTCGCCCGTCTGGCCGCCAGCCACCACACAGAATCGGAGCGCGAGGACACCGCACGCCGGGTGTTGTCGGTGCTGTCGAGCGCCGGTCGACTGCTTGTTGCACATCGAGCGCCAGAGGTCGGCCTGCGGCTTCCCGAGGTAGTTGAGGCGCTGCGGGACTGGCCGGACACCGAGCTCAGATCGCTCCTTGGAGCCTACGACGCCTACCGCCGTGCAGGCGCAGACGACGTAGCGCAGGCCGAACTGCTCGCCGCACGGGTGCCAGGTGCGCTTGTGGCCGTGAGGAGCATGCTCGAAGAGTCGGCATCCCTATGATCATTTTCGTCGACGGGATCGATGGTAGCGGGAAGACGACTCTGATCAGACACCTTGCCACCGCCCTCACCAGCAGTGGCATTGAAGCAGTCGTCTCCAGCCCACTGTGGCATTACCTCCCCACGATCGCCGCGCGGGAACAGTTCGCTTCCTGGGTCGTCAGTACCCCAGGTATGGACGTTGCAGAGGCGCTCATCGGGGCAATGATTGATCGTCTCAATGATCTCCGCGACCTGAGCGTCGCACAAGACCGAGTGCACCTGGTTGATCGCGGGCCGAAGACCGTCTACACATCCGCCCGCGCTCACGCCCACGAACGACACACGGCATTCGAACCCCTTCGGGAAATCCTGGCCGCCTCGGTCCGAGCGCTCACCGACGTCCAGCCGTGTGTGGCGATCGAACTTGGCGAGGGCGAGAAGGCGCTCCAGACGGCCCTTCCGCGACTCATATCGTCTCAGACTGTGACGCCCGGATACCTGGGGTATTTGCAAGCATTCGCCACCGAGATGCGTACCTCTGGCGACTGGCCGGGCCTGCCAACAAAGCGACTTGACGTTTCCATTTCGGCCGAATCCAATTGCGTAGCGGTCATCGAGTCGCTCCGCCTCCCGACGATCACGAACGGCCGTGCGGTCATAGGGGCAGTAGTGCCCGCAAGCGGACGGGGCCGCAAGGCATGAGCCAGCGCATGCCTGCCAAAGTCCCACCGCCGCGACGGCGGCGAGCGGCTGCACTGCTGACAGCCGTAGTTGAAGCCCGTACGGCCTGGCTCTCTGCCACTGTCGACGTGTTGTACCAGCGGCAATCTGTAGGGTCGGCGTGGTTGGTGGGATCTCTCGGACGAGGCAGCGCTGACCCGTACAGCGACGTCGACCTCGTCGTGGCCGTTGACGACACCACACCCCAGGGCGTGTTCGACGATCCGGTTGCCGGCCTACATTTGCCTGGCCGGGTGCTGTTCACCAGAGGCAAGCCCCGCAATGCCCCCGCCGGTGGCGGTTACGTGACTGTTTGCGTAGAACTGGCCACTTTGCCCGTCCTGATCGATCTCTACTTGTGGCCCACCACCACCGCCGCCCTACCCACCGACGGTCGGCTCCTGCTGCACCGCGCGTCACCACCACCACGCACCGGTTTGGCGTTCATGCCGCTGCTGGATCGGCACCGCACCCCGGAATCCACCGGTGCCGACCCGAATCATCCTTCCAGCCTCCTGTTCTTGGTGCAGTTGGCTGCAAAGTATCTCGCCCGTGGCGACCGACCGCGCCATGTCGCCATCACTCGACACTTGGCTCTTCCCTCCGGCGCCGACATCGTCACGCTGCGGCAGATCCTCGACGAACGCGTCGACCAAGCCGCCACCGAGGTCCTGCGTCCCGCTATCAACGCGGCCCACCGCCTCCTCGATCTCGTCGACACCGTTACCGGTTAAGCGCTGCCACGGGACGGTGGGCCCTGCAAGGACCCGGGGTAGGTTCAGCGCCCGCCTCCACGTCTATGCGGGCACATGCCATCTTCTTCTCGGCCAGCTCCACCAGGCTGTGACCGTGCTCGAAAGTGCAGTACAGATGCTGGAACACGACCAGGCCAACGTGAACGTTGCCTTGGCGGCAGCCGTAGACCTCGCCAGCGACTACGCCGAGGCTGGCGAGCTCGGACAGTCCTGCGCCCTGCTTGGCAACACCTACGATCAGCTGAGAGCAGGTGGGAACCATCGAGGCATCGCCCGAGCTCAACGGGCCCGACAGCGGTTGGCCCGATGGCGCGACGAGCGGATTGTCCTCGAACTCGATGAGCAGATGGCCGCCTAACGGGCAGCCGGCGACCTGCCCGAGCTCAATAGCGACATAACGGCGGCCACCACCGTCGTCGGGTCGAGACTGTCGAGTACCAGGTCAGGTTCGTAGGATGCCAGCTCTTGGCGCCCAATCCGGTGAGCGACGACAGCGACGCGAAAGTCGGCGTGACGTGCGCAAGCGATGTCGTTGGGCGCATCCCCGATGACGATCGTTTGAGCGGAATCGAGCGGGTCACCGTAGATCGCGGAGTAGCGCTGAGCTACGACTGCCGGGAGCTGGAAGCGATCTCGCGCGTCCGATCCGAACCCGCCGATGCGAAGATCAAGAAAATCGTCCAAGCCCGCCACGTCCAGCTTCACCTCGGCGGCCGAACGCAGGTTGCCGGTCAGCACGGTCTGGATGAAGCCACGTTCGTGCAGCTTCGCGATGCTCGCCGCTGCACCTGGATACGGCGGCTGGACCTCAGCCAACTCCTGCCGACCCTCCTGCATGACCGCGGCGATGGCCTGACGGAAGGCGGGTATGCCCGCCTCCGCGGCTGAAGGGTCCACGCCCGAAGCGATCGCCGTGTCCACGGCGATCGACTCGTCCGTATACCCATGCACCTTCTTGTCAGGGAAGACAACCTCGGACTGCGCGATGCCGTACGCACGAGCGATCGCGCGCGTCAGCCAACGCAAGTCCGCGGGGATGAGCGTCCCGTCAACGTCCCAGATGACCAAGCCGGCGCTGCTGTGGTTCATCGATGCATCGTCGCACGGGCACGAGCAGCTAACCCTGTCGAGCACTCCGGGTTCGCGGTCGGACCGAGACGGCCAAGCGGCGGATGCGGTCGCGGCAGCGGGTGTCGGTGGATTGTCATAGTCCGATGACATGCCTGTCCGACAACACCCGACGTCGGCGACGGTGAGTGAGCCTTCCCCGAAAGGCCCTGGGCGGCTCGTCCGCGCATAGCTGTCCGGACGGCACCTTCGCTGCCCTACGTGGTGATCATCGCGCTGGCCGCGGCTGCTGCCGATTTGCTGATTCAGCCACGGACATGCAGCGCGTCCGGCGGCGGGGATGGCTGTTCGCTCCCGATCGCCTGCGACTGTTGGAAGGAATGTCTGCAATGTTCTTCGATGTCGTCGTCGTCGGCGCTGGCCCAGGTGGTCTGGCTTGTGCCCACGAGGTCGTGCGCCAGGCCCAGGGCCTGCGGGTGCTGCTGTTGGAGGCCGGGCGGGGGATGCGGAATCGGCCGTGCCCGGTCGACCGAGGGATGCGTTGCACGGGGTGCGCCGGGATCTGCAATGTGATCAGTGGCTTTGGCGGCTGTGTGCACTACGGAGACGGGGTGAAGTTGAGCTTGCTGCCGTCCGGCCGCCGCCTGATCGATCACTTCGGTGAGGACCGCGCGGACGAACTGTGCGAGCGCGCGTTCCAGTTCCTGACCGCTCCACTGCCAGAGCCGCCCATTCTGAGTGGCACGAGACTCGGCGCGCCAGTCATCAAGGCCTTCGCCGGGAACGGCCTGGCCATCCGGGAGTACCCGGTCGCGGTCTTGGGGGAGACGCAGGTTCGGGACATGCTCACGGCGCTGCACGGCTTCCGCAACGACGCTCTGACCGTCTGGGAGAAATCGGAACTTGTCACCGCCGCCCTGGAGGGGGACCGCCTGACGCTGACGGTAGCGACCCACGGTGGCCTCGTCACCGCCGAGACGGCACGGCTGGTGCTGGCCACGGGCCGACACGGGGTGACCAGCACTCACAACCTCCTGACGGCATTCGGGGTGCAGACGATCGCGCCGGACATGTCGCTCGGCGTGCGTCTCGAGACGAGGGCCGAGGTGCTGGCCGCGATCGGCGTCGAGCACCCCGATCTGAAGATCACCCAGTTAGAGCGGGTGGACCGTAAGACGAAGACGTTCTGTTTCTGCGGCGGCCCGAACGGTGGTCGGATCAAGTTCACCAACTACCAGCGCTCCTTCGGGCGGGAGGTGATCACTCTCGACGGGCACGAAACCACTGAACGCCTTCCGGGGGAACGTTCACTGGCAGCCAACTTCGGCCTGTTGTGCCAGCTCGCCAGACCCGGCACCAGCACCGAAGTCCGGGACGAGATCCTGTCCGATTACTGGCGGCTCAGCGGAGGCCGGCCGGTGGCGCAGAGTCTGCGCGCGTTCATGAACAAGACGACCGAGCCGCGTCGTTGGCCGGAGTTGGCTGCGGCAGTGACGTTCGAGCCGTCCGTCAAGGACTTGACTACCGCCCGGCTCGACAGCTTGTTCACCGACGCCGAGCACGTCAGCCTTATCGAGAGCCTCCGCCGGGTCATGGGCTCGATCCTGGACCACGCCGGCGCAGGCTTGTCCGTGGATGACCTTGTCGACGATGTTCTCGTGATCGGGCCTGAGGTCGAGTTCTTGTGGGACCGGGTCCCGGTCGACGAGGACTGCAAGGTGCGGGGCCTGCCGATCTACGTGGTCGGAGACGCCGCAGGGATCGCCCAGGGCATCGTGCAGGCCGCCATGATGGGCGTTGCCGCCGGCGACGCCATCGCGACCGGTATGCCGGCATGACCGCCGTCACGACTCGTCACCTGGTCGCGGACCGGTTCGGGCCGCTCTACCCGGCGTCGGCGATGACGTTGCCGGTCATTCCCAGCCTTCCGATGCCGAGATTCGCCGCGCCGCCACCGGACGTGCGCAACCTCAGCCCGCACTACCGCGACCATTACGGCGCCAACATCCTGCGCGAATATCCCGCCGGACGATCCGGGGACCGGCTCGCGTTCATCGACAAGGCATTCCCGCACAGCGTCTACGACATGATGCTGCTTGCCACAGTCGGCGACGACAGAGTAATCGCGTCGTCCGTCAGCGATGTCCCCGAGGCCATGCTGACGGCGCTACTCAAGTTCTGTAGGCAGTTCGTCGGCTACGTCGACGCCTCCTCGACTCGGCGCCGGTTCGACCTCGACGGGGCGCAGCTCATGATCGGCACGAACCACGACCCGTACACGGTCGACCGCGACAACGGGCAGTGGTGGGACAAGCGGATGCACTGGCACCTCAACTGCTGGCCCGCTGCCGCCTACCGCGACGCCTCGATCGTGCCGCTGGGCGAGGTAGACGACCTCAACCGACGACGGGCGCTGGTGGACCCCATCGCGCACCTGGCCGCCCAGGTCATGCGTGACGCATCCCGTACGCAGCCGCTGCCCGCCGGCTGCCACCTCGCGGGCGACGCAGATCTGTCCGCTGCTGGTGGCCCAGTCGGATTCAAGATCGCTCTTCCGGACTGGGACTTCCTCCTCGATACCGCCTGCGCGCGCCTCCTCGTCCAACTTCATGACGTGGCCACCGGCGCGTACGCGCAGCTGCGGGAGTGCTTCACCGGCAGCCCGGCGGCGTCGCCCCCGTGGACTCGGCCGGGGCTGCTGCCGCCCGGCCAGGTCGCGGCGAACCTGAACAACCTCACCTGGCTGTCCGAACCCGGCCGGCAAGGTCTCGTGATGCTGAGGGCGTTACTCCGGGACATCACCGCCCACGAGATGGCCCTGTTGCGAACGAACATGAATCTCGCGAACCGGTGCCTGACCTTGGCTGGCTTGGACTACCACCTCGGATTCTGGTCTCCAGCGCGACTTGGCAGCTCGCGTGAATGTCCGCCGGTCTACCTCGTAATGCAGTTCAAGCTGCTCAGCGCCATCGGTAGCAGCCCGGCGATCGGTGGCAGCGTCGCATCGATCCTCGACCGCTTCCGCGGCCCGATCATGTCGGCGCAGCAGACCCGCCTGCGTCGACAGTTCCAGGACGGCTTCCTCGCGGACCTGGAGCATGGCGCGCCGGAGGCAGCAGCGTGAATCTCCACCCGCCCGACGTGACCTCAGCGGCGAGCATCACTCCGGAGGTCCTCGCCTTCTACGCCCACGGGGCCGAGCAGGGACGCCTGAGCGACCCGCGCCGCCACATCGAGTACCTGCGCACCCGCGACATCCTGGGCCGCCACCTTCCCCCAGCCGGAACTGTTGCCGACGTCGGCGGAGGACCTGGCGCGTACGCGTTTCAGCTGGCCGCGGACGGCTACCGCGTCCACCTCGTGGACCCTGTCCCGCTGCACCTGGAGCAAGCCGCCACCACGTCCGCCAGCGCCGAGTCGCCGCTGGCCTCGATCTCGCGCGGGGACGCGCGCCAGGTGCCGCTCGGCTCCGCCAGCTGCGACGCAGTTCTTCTGCTCGGACCGCTGTATCACCTCACCAACGCCGCTGACCGCGCCCGCGCCTGGGGCGAGGCGTACCGCGTACTTGTCCCAGGCGGCGTGGTCGCCGCCGCAGCGACGTCCCGCTACTACACCACCTGGGAGTACCTCGCCAAGAACCTCTACGACGACCCGGCGGTGGAGGCGATCCTGGCCCGACATCTTCGCGACGGGCAACACCGCAACCCGACCGGTGATCGACGGCTGTTCACCACCGGCTACTTCCACAACCCGAATGGTCTCGCTGCAGAAGCCACCACCGCAGGCCTGCGCCCGCACGCCCTGCTCGCGGTCGAAGGCGCCGCCAAACTGCTGCCCGACCTCGCCGACCGCCTCCGCGACCCACACCGTCGCGACCTCCTCCTGCGGGCGATCCGCCGGGTCGAGGCAGAACCCTCACTCCTCGGCATGTCTGAACACGTCCTGCTCATCGCCCACAAGCCCACACCCGACAGCACCGCTGCGAAGGAAACGAGATGACCACTACCGTTCGGCTCGCCAGCTGTGACCTCCCCACCGCGTACGGACAATTCCAACTCCATGCTTTCGGCCCCGAGACCGGCCCTGAGGAGGTGCTCGCCGCCGTCCACCGCCCTCAGCCCGCCGGCCAACAGAATCCGCTGGTACGGATTCACAGCGCCTGCGCCACAGGTGACCTGCTCGGATCCCTCAAATGTGACTGCGGCCCCCAGTTGGCCACATCCCTGCGCATGATCGGCGCATCCGACTACGGGATCCTGCTCTACATGCTGTGCCACGAAGGCCGCGGCATCGGGCTTGCTGCCAAGATCCGCGCTTACACCTTCATGGACCAGGGCTACGACACCGTGACTCTGCTGCCGAATTCGGTTCAGGCAGCGAGGTCGTGGTCGAGGCGTTGGAGGTGGCTGGTCCGGGCTGGTGGTAGGGGTTGTTCGGTCCACC
>NZ_JCANTD010000045.1:0-27852 GCF_059570675.1 Salinispora goodfellowii
CAATCGGGGTGGGTTGACTCAATGAGAGAGATCGGGGCGTTTGTGGTGGAGGGCGACCGGTGGGCGGTCGCCAGCCTGAACGCTGCGGCTCCCGCGGAGTTTGCCGCCGTAGTCCCGAACTGACGGCTCCTATTGCCCGCGCCCCGTCACGAGGTTGGGGGAGATGCTGGCGTCGGGCCAGGTGGAGCAGTCGCTACTGCGGCCATCTGGTGCGGCCACTCCAGTGCGGGATAATCGATGATCAAGGAAGACAAAAGATCCCCACCGACGTTTCCGTTGGTGGGGACCGCAATAGCCCGGCGAAAGGCTATGTGGCCAGGGACGGGGTCGAACCGTCGACCTTCCGATTTTCAGTCATAGACAAATGCACAGCTCGGTGGGCTTGAGCGCAAGCCGCGTGCGATCAACGTGCGACTACAACCACTCAACGTGCATCACGCGGCGATCAGATCAACGCCAACCGCTTTCGGTGCTGGAACCGGCTCGCCCGCCTCGCGCAGGCCCTCTAGGTGAAAAGCGATGGCCTCACGCATCTCGGCCAACGCCTCTCTACGGGTCTCCCCGAGCGCTACGCAGCCAGGAAGATCTGGTGACCAAGCACCGTAGCCACCATCCTCGGCGCGCTCGATGATCACGACGTATGCGTTCACTTGTTGCCTCCCATCAAGCCCGCTTGCTTCAGGATGCTGGTCTCCAGCCCGGGCGGCAAGTCGCGACTCAGTTTCCCGGGGATGGTTACCCGGCCCGGCTTGCTGTGATGCTTGTACTGACGGTGGCTGCCGCGAGGGGCGACCAGCATCCACCCGTCAGCCTCGATCATCTTGATCACGTCCCGCACTTTTAACGGCATACCACACCCTTCGTTACATTGTGATCGCTTTGGGAAGATGTGCCACGTCTCCATGCGCCGCCAACTCCGACCGCGCCTTTGCGATCTCCTGGTCACGACCGTCGACCGCGTGAAGGTATCGGCGAGCCGCCGCCATGGACGAGTGCCCCAGACGTTTCATGAGGTCCGCCAGCGTGGCGCCAGTCTGCGCGGCCAGGGTCTGCCCAGTGTGGCGGAGGTCGTGAAATGTCAGGTTGTCCATTTAGACCTTTTTGCGAGCCCGCACGAATGCCTGATAAAGGGTGTGGCCTCGCAGCGGCGACCCGTCTCGACTGATGAACAGTCGTTCGCGCCCGGCGTACTCGTCGAGATGCAGCTTGATCACCGGTATGACATGCGATGGGATGCCGACCGTCCGCTTACCCGCCTCCGTCTTCGGGTCGTAAACGGCAGCTCACCGCCGTGTAGCAGGTCGTCCTCCTACGACTGAGCATGTGTGGGATCACCCCGCATGTGTGGGAAACAGGGCACGAGTTGACGGCCCTGCCCGCCCGGCACGGATCACCCCGCGCGTGCGGGGAGCAGTGGCCAGGGGTGGGATGTCGAGAGTTTCCGGCCGAGGATCAACCCGCAGGCGATGGAAGACCGGCTGACACAGACGTTGCGATCTCTCCAGGGGCGATGAGCGACATTACGCCATGGCGCCACAACCTCGATGTGATCCGTTGCGATCCCTCCAGGGGTGATGAGCGACTCGACATCCCGCTGCATCTACGAGCCCGGAACCGGTTGCGATCCCTCCAGGGGTGATGAGCGACCACCGTGGGCCACGGTGGGGTGAGTTGTGCGGCCTGCAGTTGCGATCCCTCCAGGGGTGATGAGCGACTTCAACTGCATCTACCTCAGCACCACTCAAGCCACCAGTTGCGATCCCTCCAGGGGTGATGAGCGACCACGGCTGGCCTGCTGTACCGGACTCTCGGCGCCGTGTTGCGATCCCTCCAGGGGTGATGAGCGACCCACGCTGTAGGACACGTGGTCGGCGTCAGGGTGCCGTTGCGATCCCTCCAGGGGTGATGAGCGACCAGCGCCGCCAACGCCACCGGCAAACTCCGCAAGGTCCAGTTGCGATCCCTCCAGGGGTGATGAGCGACCTGGCCGCGTACCCGGAGACCCCCGCAAGCTGCTGTTGCGATCCCTCCAGGGGTGATGAGCGACCTGCCCGGCCAGGCCCTGGACGTCCCGGCCGGTATCGCGTTGCGATCCCTCCAGGGGTGATGAGCGACCCGAACCTTAAGTCGCAGGTCACGGCCGCATTCCACGACCGGATTGAGCCATGTTTTGCAGCGATCCGCCGGTAGTGCATCTGCGCTGGTCACAGTACCGCAGCCCACGAGAAGCGCGCAGCCCTTGAACCACCGCGATCTCCCACCGGATCGACGGCAGTCATGCCGACGCCTCCCCTGTCCGGACGTGGCTGAAGCGTATGTGTTCAGAGCTTCTTTACTTGGTCAAGGGCGCCGCGTCAGCGCCGGGCCGCGCGTGCGGCCTGGCGGCCGGTCACGTCCCGGCGCACGCGGCGTGGTCGCAGTACAGCTCTAGTGATCACTGACCGGAGAACACTCGCAAGAAACCTGGCAAGGGGGCGGCGTCCGTCGTAGACCGGGTAAACCCTCCAGGAGCCGAGCCCGCCGTTGGCCGCGGTTGAGGTCAAAACATGGCACCTGGGAGGGAGGAGGTGGCCGTCGTGCACCAGGTAAACCCTCCAGGAGCCGGGCCCGCCGTTGGGTGCGGTTGAGGTCAACTGCGCCACTGTGGCGGTGTCCGTCGGGTGCCCGGCTCGTGACACGCGGCCGGCTACGACCTCAGCCGCGCGTCAGAGCGAGGAACACGGCGTAGGCCGGCGAGCCGGACGTAGATCTCCCGGCGGGCGACAGCACGGCCCTGGCTATCGAGCTGGTAGCCGGTCAGCCAACCCAGCCCGGGTACGTGGGTTGCGGACACACCGAGATCACCCGAAACACGAAGCCCGGCTGTCGCGCGAACTGCACCGAGGCGGCCGGGCCGATCACGAGTTCCTCGCCAGCGGCTGGGTGCCGTTGTTCAGTCATCACACGCCTGTCCCTTCTGGCCTGCCCCGGTGGGTCGAGGAAGCCAAGCTCGATACACGAGCTACGTAGATTAGTACGTACAAACCTAGGTGCCTACGGACTCACCTACCGTCAGATTTGTGAGCGACTTCGACCCGGAGCGGGCAATCTGGCGGCAAGTGGCCGATGACATCCGCCAGAAAGTGACCTCAGGCGAGTACACCGAAGGGTCACGGCTGCCTAGCGAGACGGACCTCGCGCAGGGCTACGGCGTCAGTCGTACCACCATCCGGGCAGTCATCGCTTCTCTGAAGAGTGACGGCCTGGTCGTAGTCGAGCAGCGACCGGGCCACCCACGATCCACGTACGTACGCACTCGTGGTCAGGTCGAGGATGTTCCCATCGGGCCAGACGACTCCGTGACGTACAACGGGGTCGGCACTGTGGTGATCACCAGAGCCGGCGGCGGCGTGGAGACCTACGAAGCCAACGATGTTCGGATCATCGGCACCACAGATCGACATACATGACGTCCCACGCGCGACAGGGAGACGCCGCTGAGCGTGCGATCTACATGCGATAAGGCACAGCCAACCGTGGCACCACGGGGTCAACCATGGTCATCCTCAGAGCTCCCAGGAAACGCCGGAAACGCAAGATCCCCACCGACGTTTCCGCTGGTGGGGATCTGAATAGCCCGGCGAAAGGCTATGTGGCCAGGGACGGGGTCGAACCGTCGACCTTCCGATTTTCAGTCGGACGCTCGTACCAACTGAGCTACCTGGCCGCGCTTCGGTTGATGATACCCGCCCACCGAGGTCGCCGGCGGGCGGGGTCACCCGCTCGTGGCCGCCCACGCCGAGCACCGACCCGAATATGCGCCAGGGGAACCCTTCCCGGCCACGCGGCCAAGGCCGAGAACTCCTCAACGCACACTCATCCTCTGCCGCAAGAAGCTCGGCCAGCATCGCGACACCTACCGGACGGTACGTCAGGCGGATGGCTCCGGGCACACCTCATTACCGCCGAGAATTCGGTCGCGACACTCCGGTCGAGATGATTGACAGGGTGCTGTCATAGCCGGATACTGACATGACAGTGTGCTGTCAATCGCCTCGGGAGGTTCCTATGGCACGCAAGACCGTCCACCTCGCCATCTACGACACGCTCGCCGACTGGGAGGCCGCGCACGCTGTCGCCTACCTGCGCAACACCGAATACCACCGGCCGCCGCGGGACGTTTTCGAGGTCGTCACCGTCAGTCCCGTGGCCGGACAGGTGGTCACCACGGCCGGCGGGGTGAGGATCCTGCCCGACCTGGCCCTGGAAGACCTGCGCCCAGAGAGCAGCGCGCTGCTGATCTTGCCTGGTGCCGACCTGTGGTCGAACGGCGACGAGCTCGCGCCCTACGCCGACAAGGCGGCGGAATTCCTGGCCGCCAACGTTCCGGTCGCGGCCATCTGCGGCGCCACCGCCGGCCTCGCCCGCGCCGGGCTGCTCGACGACCGCCCGCACACCAGCGCCTTCGCCGAGTACCTCACCGCCCAGCCGGGCTACCACGGCCACGCCCACTATCTCGATGCCGATGCTGTCACCGGCCGTGACCTGATCACCGCGGGACCGACCGGGCAGGTAGCCTTCGCCCGCGAGATCTTCCGCTGCCTCGATGTCTACGAGCCCAAGGTGCTCGACGCCTGGCAGCGGCTGTTCGGCAACTCCGACGCTGACGCCGTCCCGACGCTGGCGGCGGCGGCACAGCGGTGAGGGACAGCGATCAGCTGCTCACCGACACAGCGCTGGCCGTGTTTCGGCTCAACGGTCAGTTCCTCGCTGTCGCCGAAGAACTCGCCCAACCGGCCGGGCTCACCGCGGCCTGGTGGCAAGTACTCGGCGCGGTCCTGCCCCAGCCGCTGCCCGTCGCGGGCATCGCCCGCACTATGGGCATCACGCGGCAAAGCGTGCAGCGCGTCGCCGACATCCTGGTCACCAACGGACTCGCCGCCTACGAGCCCAACCCCGCCCACCGCCGGGCGAAACTGCTGCGCCCCACCGACCAGGGCCGGGCCGCGCTTCGGCGGATCGATCCGCAGCACGCGGAGTTCGCCATGCGACTGGAGCAGCAGCTCGGCTGCCCCAGGTCGTTCCGCGAGACGGTGGACACCCTCACCCGCCTGTCAACCGCGCTCGAAGCCTTGCGGCCGATACCAACGAGCGACAGGCAAACTCCTGAGGATTAACCCCTCGGTCGCGCCTGATCACCCTTCACCGGGAGGCGCTGCGGAACTGATCCCGGCGGGTGGTCGGGCGAGCTCCCGACCTCGTCGGGAGCGACCTCGTCGCCGGCGCCCCGAACCGCTGCTAGGCCACAAACCTCACCCACGTCCAGGGCAGGGCAGGGCAGCCACCGCCCAGGTCGCGTTCGTCGTGGGCACAACTATGGCGGTCCTGACGGGACTTGAACCCGCGACCTCCGCCTTGACAGGGCGGCGAGCACTCCAACTGCTCCACAGGACCTAGCTCATCCGACCGAGGTCGGACCGTGCCCCCAACGGGATTCGAACCCGTGCTACCGCCTTGAAAGGGCGGCGTCCTGGGCCGCTAGACGATGAGGGCGGCCCCGCCATCATTGCACACTCACAACTTCTGACGGTCTTGCTCCCATCCGGCCCCGCCGGAGGCTTCGAAAGCATACGTGATGGCACGCCGCTCAGCCAAACCGACCCCGGGTGTTCCCCACCAGAGCGGAACCGCAGGTGAAGCCCAGACCCGGCCGGCTCTGCCGCACCAGCCGGGGGCGGCTCCGCGCTCCGCTCGCGGGCAGCTCGGCCCGCGAGCGGAGCAACCCCACGGGCGGCCCCTACCCCGCGGCTGGCTGGTCCAACGAGTCGCGTACGGCTGCCGCGAGCGAGAGCGCCTCGGCGAGGTCCACCGGGCGCACCACCCCGGCGGGGAGGCTGTCTGCCCGCCAGCCCGGTCCGGCCGCCAACACCAGCAGCGGCCGATGGGGGCCCGCGAGCAGGGCGGTGAGCTGTGCGGGGTCGGCGGTGCTCCGGGTCTGCGACCACAGCACGACCGCGGCCGGCCCGATCCGGTTGACCGCCTCCAGCAGCGCCCGCACCGGCACTCGGGCCCCGAGCAGCCGGTGCGCGATCCCGGTTTCGGCCAGCGCCGCGCCGAGCGCCTCCAGCGGCAGACTGTGCTGCTCCTCGTCGGCGCAGGAGAGCAGGATACGAGGGGGCCCAGTGGACGCGTGCGCGCGGACCACGGCGGCGAACGCCTCCGACACGCAGCGGGACACCAGGTGCTCGACCTCGATCAGCGCCGCGGTGGCGGCATGCCGTTCACCGATCCCGGCGAGCACTGGTCGCAGCAGCGTGTCCCAGGTCGTGACCACGCCGTCGATGCGGATGGCCCGGTCGATCACCTCGTTGATGGCGTTCGAGTCCAGTCGCATGGCGGCCCGGGCCAGACCCCGAGCGGCCGGGCCGGACCGGCCCACCGGGATTGTCGCGCCGCCGCCGTCGCGCGCCTCCCGTCTCTCGGTCCGGGGAGTGGGACCGGGAAGCGCTGCGTCGGGGGCCTGAACTGTCCAACGGGCGGCCTCGGCCGGGGCGACCCCGTTGGCGGTGAGCCGCCGCATGGTCTCCAGGCGGGCCAGGTCGGCCGGGGTGTAGCGGCGGTGGTGCCCGGGGACATGCTCGCTGGGCCCGAGCCCGTAGCGCTGATGCCAGGTGCGCAGGGTCGTCACCGCGATCCCCAGCCGGCGGGCGACGGCGCCAGCGCTCAGTGCCTCATCCACCACCTGGCCGCTCCGGAGCGTCCTCGACCGCCAGCATGGGTTGGCGCAGGTCTGGCTGACGCAGGGTGGGCTCGCCCGGGTGCAGCAGCCGGTTGAGCACCCCACTCAACCACGGGGCGTACGCGGGTGGGTCGGCGTCGAGCTCCGCTGCCAGCACGGCCGGGAGCACCCAGCGCAGCTCGGCGACCTCCTCCGGATCCGGGCGCAGCGGGGCGTGGGCCGGCAGGTCGCCCCGGAGGACGTGGTCGTACTCGAACTCGACCCTGCCGGTGGTCGGGTCCTCAGCCCGATAGACGTAGCTGCCGACCTCGGTCAGCTCGACCGGGGCGGCACCCAACTCCTCGCCGAGCCGGCGGTTGGCGGCGACCGTCAGCGGCTCGCCGGGCAACGGGTGGCCGCAGCAGGCGTTGGCCCAACGCAGCGGGAAGCGGGTCTTCACCGCGGCCCGGCGCTGGAGCAGGACCCGACCGTCGGGGTCGACGAGCAGTACCGAGAAGGCGCGGTGCAGCCGTCCCGGCGGCTGGTGCGCGGCGCGCACGGTGGTCTGCCCGGTCACCACGCCGGCCTCGTCCACCAACTCGACCCGGTGGGCTTCCCGGCCGGTCACGAAGCGACCCCCGTCACCCGCGCGGCGGCGAGCTTGCCGGAGATCAGCACCATCGGCACCCCAACTCCGGGCTGGGTGCCCGAGCCGACGAAGACCACGTTCGCGAGCCCGCGGTGCAGGGTGGGCGGGCGAAACGGCCCGGTCTGGAAGAGGCTGTGCGCGGCGGCGAACGGCGTGCCGGCGGCCATGCCCTGCTCCGCCCAGTCGGCGGGAGTGACCGTCCGCAGCACCTCGATGCCGTCGTCAAAGCCCACGTAGCCCCGCTCCTCCAGCGTTCGCACCAGCCGGTCGGCGTAGCGGTCGGCCAGGCCGCCCCGCCAGTCAAACGGGGCCCGGTCGAGGTTCGGCACCGGCGCCAGCACGTAGTAGGCGTGCCGGTCGGCGGGGGCTACCGACGGGTCGGTCCGACTCGGGTTGGTGACCAGCAGCGACGGGTCGCTCATCAGTTCGCCCCGACGGATGACCTCCTCAAAGGTGCCACGCCACGCCCGCCCGAAGTGGATGTTGTGATGGGCGATCTTCGCATAGCCCTGGGTCGACCCGACGTGCAGGACCACGCAGGAGGGGGAGTAGGTCAACCGGCGGTGCCGGGTCTGGAGCAGTTCCCGGTGCGCCACCGGTAGGTCCGGGTTGAGCACCACCACGTCGGCGGGGACGAACTCCCCGCTGTCGGTCCGGACGCCGGTCGCCCGGTCGGCGGCCGTCTCCACCTGGGTCACGGTGGTGTCGTACCGGAGTTGCACCCCGTGTTTCTCGGCGGCGCCGGCCATGGCCCGCGCGACGGCGTGGATGCCGCCGCGCGGAAAGTGCACCCCGGCGACGGAGTCGAGGTACGCGATCACCGCGTAGATGGCGAGCGCGTCGTGCGGCGCGAGCCCGGCATACATCGCCTGGAAGGAGAAGACACGCTGGGTACGTGGATCTCGGAAGAACTGGTTGATCTTCGTCTGGAGCCGCCGGAAGGCACCGCCGGCGAGTAACTTCAGCAGGTTCCCGGTGAGCAGGTCGGTGGGGGCGTCCAGGTTGCGTTCGATGAAGTCAGCCCGCTCGAGGCGCCACAGCTCACGGGCGTAGTCGACGAAGCGGAGGTAGCCGTCGGCCTCCCGCGGACCGCAGACCTTCGCGATCTCGGCGGCCATCCGGGTCGTGTCGGTGATCACGTCCAGGGTGGAGCCGTCCGGATAGTACGCCCGGTAAGCGGGGTCGAGTGGGGTCAGTTCGAGCCAGTCGTCGAGTTCCTCACCGACGGCGTGCAGCGCCTCGGCGATCAGATCCGGCATGGTCAGCACCGTGGGACCGGTGTCGAAGTCGTACCCGTTGACGCTGAGTCGACCGGCCCGACCGCCCGGCACCGGCTCGCGTTCCAGCACTGTCACCTGGCGACCGCTGCCCGCCAGGTGCAGCGCGCAGGCCAGCCCGCCGAGCCCGGCACCGACGATCACCACCCGGTCCGTACGACCGCGTACCGTGCGCACCTGACCACCTCCTCGGGAATACGCGCCCATCATGCTCGCCGGTGGGTGGCGACGGTCGCGAGACCGGCGAGCGCGGTCCGCGCGGTGTCACCGATGATTGGAGCAGCAAGGGCGTCGAGCGCCTCGGCTACCCGATCGGAGATCATCTGCTCGACCTGGGCGACGGCACCGGTCTCCGCGACCACCTCCGCCAGTCGGGTGACCTCCCGGTCGTCCGCGCCCGCGCCGATCTGGTCGAGGGCCCGGCGCTGGGTGTGGTCGGCCCGGCTACGGGCCAGCATGAGCAGCGCGGTCGGCTTGCCGGTACGCAGGTCGTCACCGGCGGGTTTACCGGTGGTGGCCGGGTCGCCGTAGACGCCGAGCAGGTCGTCGCAGAGTTGGAACGCCTCGCCGACGGCCTGGCCATAGCGGGTGTACGCCGCGATCAGCGGGGAGTCGGCGCCGACGCCGGCCAGGCCGGCACCGAAGAGTAGCGGCCACCGCACCGTGTAGCTGGCGGTCTTGTAGCGGGCGACCTGCAGGGCCCGCTCCACCGACCAGTTCGTCGGGTCGCTCTCGCCGAGGACGTCGAGGTATTGCCCGGCGACGGTCTCCACCCGCATCTGGTCGTAGCAGCGCCGGACCGCCAGCAGCCGGGCCGGCGGCAGGACGGCCTGCGCGAGGAGCCGGTCGGCCCAGACCAGGCAGAGGTCGCCGACGAGGATGGCGACGTTCTCGCCGAATTTGCCGGAATCACCGCGCCGCCCGGCCGCGGCGTGCTGGGCGGCGACCGCGACGTGTGCGGTGGGCCGGCCACGCCGGGTGGCGGAGGCGTCCATCACGTCGTCATGGGTGAGGGCGAAGGCGTGCAGCACTTCCAGTGCGGCGAGCGCCGGCAGCACGGGGGGCAGCGGCTCCGCCCCGCCGACCACGCCCCGCCACCCCCAGTAGGCGAAGGTCGGGCGGAGCCGCTTTCCGCCGGCCAACACGCTGTCGCGGGCGATGGTGGCGAACTCGCCGACACTCGGGTCGATCGCGGCCAGTGCGTCGGTCTCGGTGTTGAGGAAGGCGACGAGGGTGTCGTCAACCGCGGCGACGACCTCCTCGGTGTAGGCGGCCAAGCGGGCGCGCACCCGGTCGGTTTCGCCACCACGGCGGGCCGGGATGACCCGGGGGGCTCTACCCACAACTGCGTCGTTGGCCATGCGCGGGAGCATATCCTAGGGTTACGAGTTGCGTCGATTCATGCGTCGATTTGAGGGAGGATCGGTGGACACGGATCTCACCGCCGCCTACGACCGATGCCGTGAGCTACACCGCCACCACGGCCGCACCTACTATCTCGCCACCCGGCTGCTTCCCGCCTGGAAACGACGACATGTACATGCTTTATACGGTTTCACCCGCTATGCGGACGAGATTGTTGACCGAACCGAGGAGTTGCCCGCGGCGCGGCGGGCCGCCCAGCTGGACGACTGGGCCGCGCGGTTCCTCGCCGGCCTGCACGGCGAGTCGGTCACCGACCCACTGCTCCCCGCCGTGCTACACACCATCGCCGTCTTCGACCTGAACCGAGACGACTTCGCGTCGTTTCTGCGCAGCATGGCGATGGACCTGACCGTCAGCTCCTACCCCACCTACGCCGACCTGCTCCACTACATGGAGGGCTCCGCCGCCGTCATCGGCACGATGATGCTGCCGATCCTCGGCAGCGCCGACCCGGTCACCGCCCGCGAGCCCGCCCGCCAGCTCGGCTTCGCCTTCCAACTGACGAACTTCATCCGGGACGTCGCCGAAGACCTCGACCGTGGCCGGACGTACCTACCGGACGCGGACCTCGCCCGCTTCAGCGTCACCCGCGACGACCTCCTGGCCGCCCGCGCCACCGGCCGGACCAGCGAACCGATTCGGAAACTGATCCGCTACGAGGTGGCGCGGGCCCAGGCGCACTACGCTGCCGCCGCACCCGGGGTCACCCTGCTCGACCCCGCCTCGCAGGCCTGCATCCGCACCGCGTACACGCTCTACGGGGGCATCCTCGACGAGGTCGCGACGCAGGACTTCGACGTCTTCGCCCGACGGGCCCGGGTACCGCAGCACCACCGGCTGGCGGAGACCGCCCGTGCCCTGCTCACCCGAACCGGCACTCCCGTCCGGGTGCCCGGCCCGCCATTGATGGCACTCACCCGGCCCCTTCCCTAGGCTGACCGGATGGAGCCGGAACTGGTGGACGTGGTCGTTGTCGGGCTCGGAGTCGGCGGCGAGGAGGTGGCAGGTCGGCTCGCCGAGGCCGGACTCAACGTCGTCGGCATCGAGCGGGACCTGGTCGGCGGCGAGTGCCCGTACTGGGGATGCGTGCCCAGCAAAATGATGATCCGGGCCGCGAACACCCTCGCCGAGGCACACCGGGTCCACGAATTCGCCGGATCGGCGCAGGTGCGACCCGACTGGGCACCCGTGGCGGAACGGATCCGCGCGGAGGCCACCGACACCTGGGACGACCGGGTCGCGGTGGAACGATTCGTCAACCAGGGCGGGCGCTTCATCCGGGGCAGCGGACGGCTCGACGGCCCGGGTCGGGTCCGCGTCAACGACCAGGTCTTCCAGGCCCGACACGGAATCGTACTGAGCACCGGTACCCGCCCCGCCGCGCCGCCGATCGACGGGCTGGCCGACACTCCGTTCTGGACGAACCACCAGGCGATGGAGGTGGAGCGGCTACCGGAATCGCTGCTGGTGCTCGGCGGCGGCGCGATCGGGCTGGAGCTGACGCAGGTCTTCGCGCGATTCGGCGTCCAGGTCACCGTGGTCGAGGCGTTGGACCGGGTGCTGGCGACCGAGGAGCCGGAGTCGTCCGAGGTGGTCACCGCCGCGCTCCGTGCCGACGGCGTAAATATCCACACCGGAGTGTTGGCGGACCGGGTCGACCACGACGGGCAGAAATTCACCCTGCGGGCGAACGACGCGCGGTACCCCGCCGAACGGCTACTGGTGGTGACCGGCCGCCGGGCGCACCTGGACGAACTGGGCCTGGACACTGTCGGCATCCGCGCCGACCAGCGCTTCCTACCGGTTGACGACCGACTGCGCGTCACCGAGGGAATCTGGGCGGTCGGCGACGTGACCGGTGCCGGCGCCTTCACCCACGTCGCGACCTACCAGGCGGGCATCGTCGTCGCCGACCTGCTCGACCGGGTCCGTCGATCCGACGTGGGAGCGGGGGCGGACCCGAACGGCACCGTCGTCCCCCGGGCCGACTACCGGGCGCTGCCCCGGGTCACCTTCACCGACCCGGAGGTCGGGGCGGTCGGGCTCACCGAGTCGCAGGCCCGCCAGCGGGGGATCAACGTCCAGGTCGGCTCCGTGTCGCTGGGCTCCTCGGCCCGCGGTTGGATCCACCGCGCCGACGGCCTGATCAAACTCGTCGCCGACGCCGACCGGGGAGTGCTGGTCGGTGGAACGTCGGTCGGGCCAGCCGGCGGCGAGGTGCTCTCCGGGCTGGCAGTCGCCGTGCACGCGGCGGTACCGCTGGCCGAACTCCGCAGCATGATCTACGCGTACCCGACCTTCTACCGGGCCATCTCCGACGCCCTGCGGGACCTGGGCTGATCCGGCAGGTCGAGTAGCGGCGGCGAACGTGGGAGGAGCGGAGGCGAGCATGGCCGGTGCGGCCCCGACCGACCCGGACGGGCCGACCGACCCGGACGGGCCGACGGGTCGGCTCGTCACCTGGCTGGCGGAGACCTCGATCGACGCCATCCCCGCCGACGTCACCACCCGGGCCCGACACCTGATCCTGGACGGCATCGGCTGCCTCCTGGTCGGCGCCCGGCTGCCCTGGTCCCGGATCGCCGTGCGGAGCCTGACCGTGGAGCCTGGCTCCAGCCTGGTCGCCGGATGGGACCGCACCACCGACGCGTCCACGGCGGTGCTGCTGAACAGCAGCTTCATCCAGGGCTTCGAGCTCGACGACGTGTCGTACCGGACTCCCTGGCACGCCAACGCGGTGTTGCTGCCGGTGCTGCTGGCCGTGGCCGGCCGGCGGGCGACAGTCACCGGGGCCGACCTCCTCCGGGCCGAGGTGTTGGGCTTCGAGACCGGCGTCCGGGTCGGCCGCGCGCTGGGCGGACCAGCGCTGATAGCCCGGGGCTGGCACTCCGGCGCGGTCTTCGGCGGGCTGGGGGCCGCAGCGGCCGGCGGGGTGCTGTACGACCTGACCCCCGCCCGGTTCGAAGACGCGCTGGGCATCGCCGCGACCCAGTCCGGTGGGTTGATGGCCGCCCAGTACGAGTCGATGGTCAAGCGCATGCAGCACGGCTTCGCGGCCCGCAACGGCCTGCTCGCGGCGACCCTGGCCGCCGGCGACTACATCGGGATCAAGCGGGTCTTCGAACGCGGCTACGGCGGATACCTGGCGGCCTTCATGGCACGGCACGACACCGATCCGGCGGCGATCGGCGACGCGCTGGGCGAACACTGGTATCTGCCGGAACAGACGATCAAACCGTACGCGGCGATGGCGTACACCCACCCGTCGATCGAGGCCGCGCTGGCGTTGCGGGCGACGGACGGATTCGACCCCGCCGCCATCGGACAAATCGAGATCGAGGTCGCCGAGTCCATCTTCGACCACGCGGTCTTCCCGCTGCACCGGCCGATCGAGAGCGTCGCCGCGCAGATGTCCGTCTGCTACACGACGGCCGCGGCACTCCTCGACGGCGCGGTCTCGGTGGAGCAGTTCCGACCGGACCGGCTGGACCAGGACGACGTGTGGCGGCTGATCGACCGGATGACCGTGAACCGCGGGTCCGCGCCGGCGTCGACCGGGCGGGTGCGCCTGACCACCGATGCTGGTCGGACCCACGAGCAGCGCACCGAGACGCCGCTCGGCTCGGTGCGGCGTCCACTCAGTAACGCCGACATCGTGGACAAGTATCGGGACCTGACCGGGCGCATCCTGGACCGGCACCGACAGCAGGCGATCGAGGACCTGGTGCTGCACCTGGACGAGCGCCAGGACGCCCCGGCGACGCTGCTCGCGCTGCTCGCCCCGGCGGTCGGCGGCGCGCTGGACTGACCCGTCAGGCCCGGCACCGTGCCGTCCGGCACCCGCCCCGTCAGGCCCCGGCGCCGTGCCGCCCGGCACCCGCGGCGAACCGGGCGGCCCCGGCCGCCGCGTCGGCGGCCAACGACTCCATCCCGTAGGTCAGCTCGGTCGCCAGCGCCGCCGGCTCCGGCAGCGCCGCCGTGGCCAGCACCGCGGCCCGATCGTTGCGCAGACAGGTCTGCGGGTGCCCGGCGAGCTCCGCGGCCAGCTGCTCGGCCGCGGTCCGAGCCGTACCGGGGGCGACCAGCCGGTTCACCAGACCCATCGCGTACGCCTCGGGCGCCGGCACCGGACGGCCGGTGAGGATCAGGTCCATCGCCCGGCTCTCGCCGATCAGTCGGGACAGCCGAAATGTCCCACCGTCGATCAGCGGTACGCCCCAACGCCGGCAGAAGACGCCGAGCACCGCGTCCGCCTCGGCGACCCGGAGGTCGCACCAGAGCGCAAGCTCCAGCCCGCCCGCCACCGCGTACCCGGAGATCGCCGCGATCACCGGCTTGGACAGCGTCATCCGGGTCGGACCCATCGGGCCATCCCCGTCCGGTGCGACCCGGTTGCCGGTGCGGGTGCCGATCGCCTTCAGGTCGGCACCGGAGCAGAACGTGCCGCCCACACCGCAGAGCACCGCCACCGCCGCGTCCGGGTCGGCCTCGAAGCCGCGGAACGCGTCGGCCAGCGCCCGCGCGGTTGGACCGTCCACGGCGTTCCGCGCCGACGGTCGATCCAGGATCACTGTGGTCACCGTCACGGACCGTTCGACGCGTACGCCCATCGGGACAGCATGACCCCGGCGGTGTCCGGCCCGCCAGAGCCAGCCCACCTGCGGGGTGCCGGGGCGCCCGATCTCGGCGTGCGGGCTGGCATCGTCCCTGGAGATCGGATTAGATTGCTTGGCGACGTGATCATGCGAGGTGCCCGATGGACCTGTACGACGTCATCCACCGCCGCCGGGACGTGCGGTCGCAGTTCACCGGGGCGCCGGTGCCCGCCGAGACCCTGGACCGGGTGCTCGCCGCCGCCCACGCGGCCCCGAGCGTCGGCTACTCGCAGCCGTGGGACTTCATCGTGGTCCGCGACCCGGAGCTGCGCCGCGCCTTTCACGAGCACGTCAGCGCCGAGCGGCAGGTCTTCGCCGCAACCCTGACCGGGGAGGCGGCCGAGAGGTTCGCCCGGATCAAGATCGACGGAGTGTTGGAGTCCAGCCTGTCGATCGTGGTCACCTACGACCCGGCCCGGGGCGGACCGGCGGTGCTCGGCCGGCACGCCATCGCCGACACCGGGCTCTACTCGGCCTGCCTGGCCATCCAGAACCTCTGGCTCGCCGCGACCGCCGAGCAGCTCGGCGTCGGCTGGGTGTCGTTCTACCGGGAGCAGTGGCTCGCCGAACTGCTCCGGATCCCGGCCGGGATCCGTCCGGTGGCCTGGCTCTGCCTCGGCCCGGTCACCCACTTCGAGGCGGTACCCGACCTGGCCCGGCACGGCTGGCGGAGCAAGCGCCCGTTGGCCGAGGCCGTGCACACCGACGGCTGGGGCGACCCGCCGGCGTAGGGGACTGGGTCAGTCGTAGGCCGGGGTCAGTCTCGCCGGTGCCGGCCAGCCGGCAGTTCCCACTGCCGTTGACCCGGCAGCGCGCGCCGGTCGGTCCCGGTGCGAGCGGTCGCCGGGCGTCGACGTAGGCCGAGCGCCGCGCCGATCTGCGCGCCGACGATACTCGACACGGCGAGGACCGCCGAGACGGCGAGCGGCCGGTTCACCCGGTTCGGATCGCCAGGGCCGGCTGCGCCCACGGCCACGACCGGCACCTCCGCCGCCGGGCCCGGAGCGACCTGGTCCGAAGCTGCCGTATCCGTCGAGGACGCGTCCGAAACCGCCGTCCCCGAAACCGCCGAGTCCGAACCAGCCAAGTCCGAACCAGCCGACTCCGCAGGTGACGGCGGCGTTGACTGCTCGGCCGACGCCGGTGCGGGCGCGGGTGGCCGGGGTGGGGTCGGTCGGGCGACCAGCCGTCCGGTGGCGTGGGGGCCGGGGCCACGGTCGTGTGCCTCGGCGGGCAGCCGCAGGAGCTGACCCGGGTGGATGCGGTCGGGGTCGGCCAGCCGGTTCAGCGTGGCCAGGCTCCGGTAGTCCTCGAACCCGTCCAGGTACCGCGCGGCGATCGATCCGAGGTAGTCGCCCCTGGCCACCCGATAGACCGGTGCCCGCTCCGGCGCGTCTGCTGGCGCTGTGGTTGAGGCAGTGGATGCGGCGGTCGGTGCGGCCGCAGCCCTGGGTGCTGTTGGGCCTGCCGCCGCATGGGCTGTTGGGTCCGCTACCACCGTCACCGTGGATGCTGTCGGGCCCGCCGCCACCGCCGCCGCGCTGGCCGCCACCGGACTCGCCGCCAAGATCAATGCTACTGAGCCGACCAGCGCAGCGGCGGCCCGCTGTTGCCGGCCCATCCCCGGCAACCGGGGGGCAGGGCGACGGACGGCGAGGGCGCCCAACTCGACCAGCACCGAGAGGGCGAACGTGGCCCAACCCACCCAACCGGCCACCGCCAGCACCCGGATGAAGAGCTGGCCATCGTCGCGGCTGGTCAATACCGTGCCGATCTCGCCGAGGGTCGGCACCTGCGCCGGCAGGGGGTTACCGGCGAACGCGAGCAGCGCCACCGGGGCGCCGACCAGCAGCACACCGAGCAGGGCGAGGGCACCGAACCCGGTGCGCACCCGGCCAAGGAGACGAGCCGATGTGGACATGGCGGCCTTCCTTCCTACAGTCCACCGGTCAGCGCCCGAGCGGTCGCCTCCCCGGTGACGTTGACGGTGTCGTCGAAGCCGACGAGGCCGAGCAGCGACCTCTCGTAGGTGACGGTGACCCGCACCCGAATCACGGTCTCCCCGTCAACCACCGGGAAGCTGACGGTGTGTGCGCTGGCACCGGCGACGGCGAGATACTCGGCCACCGACCGCCGTGCCTGCGGCTCGTCGATCCGTTTCGGCCCGCCCTCGATCGCGGTAGCCAAATCGATCGACTGCCCCCCGGCACGGGCGGCCTCGCTGGCGAGGTTGTCGGCTCGTTGCAGCGCGCGCAGCTGCCCGGCCCCGTCGAAAGCGAGCGCCACCACGGTGAGAATGCCCAGGGCGGCGATGGCCAGGAAGATGCTGACCCGGCCCGAGTCGTCCCGGCCCAGGCCGGTACGACCCAACCCGGTGCGGCCCGAGGCGGTGCGGCGGGTCGGCACGGCGGTCATCCTCTGCCCCGGTAACGGTCCAGCGGTGAGGTGAAGCTGGCCGACACCCGGCGGCTGCTTGGCATCCCGGGAATGGTGTCCAGCCGCAGGTCGGACAGGTCGACGGTGCAGGAGAGGCGAACGGTCACCGCGGCCTGCTGGCCGATCGGGCTCCCGAACGCGGCGGCGAAGCTGGTCGCCTGGCCGTTGACGGTGCCGCTGAGGTCGACCGTCGGCGTACTCGTGCAGTTCAGGCCGCGCCAGTCGAGCTGCCGGACGGCCGCCGCCCGGGCCCGCTCGGCGGCGGTGCCCGCGTCGCGGGAGATGGAGGCGGCGCGGGCGGCGTCGTGCGCCGCCGCCTCGACGGCCTCGGCCGCGACCGCGGTACGCCCGGCGACCCCGGCGAGGACCATCAGCGCGATGAAGGCCGGCGCGAGGATCGCCGCCTCGACGGAGACCGAACCACGGTCGCGTTGCAGGTCGCCGCGTCGGGCACGGTCGCGTTGCAGGTCGCCGCGTCGGGCACGGTCGCGGATCACGGCTCCGTCCACCGTTCCACCGTCCCGTGTGCGCTCTCGCGGATCGGGAAGTCGACGCCGGGCACGACGGAGAGCGAACGGCCGCGGACGGTGCAGGTCACGTCGGTCGCGTCGGTCTGGCAACTCGGTCCCGGGGAGTCCCAGTCGACCAGCCAGCCGCCGGCCGCGGTGAGGAAGCGTCGCGCCCGGTCCGCGCCCGCGTCCGGCGGGGCGTTGAGCACCCGCTGCGCGTTGACCCCGCTCTGGGCCGCGTGCATCGCCGTGGATCGGGCGATGAACACGGCTGCCACCTGGATCGCCCCGAAGAGCAGCACGAAGATCACCGGCATCACTACCGCCAGCTCCACCGGGTTGGCGCCCCGGTCCGTGCCGCCGAGCCGTCGGCGCAGGGCGAGGCAGGCCCGTCGCACGCGCATCGGATCAGGGCGCGGTCGGGATGGCGTTCATCCAGCCCTCCGCCCGGGTGGCGACGAGCGCCGTGACGGTGATCGCGGCGGCCACCAAACCAAAGATGATCACGGCGGTGGGGACAGGGCTGTCCCCCCGCTCGCGGTCGGAACGCAGCTCGGCCAGGCGCGCGGCCAACGCGACCTGTAGGTGAACGAACAGGGACATGGCGGGCTCCTTATCGGACGGTCGTCAGAGGCGGGCGAGGAACGGGTAGGTGGCGAAACCAAGCAGTACGAAGACGAGCAGGGCACCCGGGATGTCCAGTCGGCCGGTCACCCCCTCCGCCCGCGCCAGGTTGTCGGTGCGGATCTGGTCACGCAGCGAGTCGGCCCGGCTGCGCAGGGTCTCGTGCACCTGCGCGCCCTCGCTGCCCGAGGAGCGCATGATCGCGCCCACGTCACCGAGCTCCGGAATGCCGATCTGGTCGGCGAGGTCCCGCAGTTCGTCCCAGGGTGAGTGCATCTGGAGTTGGGCCAGGCGCAGCGACTCCCGGATCCGGTCGAAGACCCAGCCGTCGCAGACCTCCGCCGCCCGCTCCAGCGACTGCACCGGCCCGTGCGCGGCGGAGAGCTGCAACGCCACCAGATCCAGGTAGGTGCAGACGGCGGCCCGGAACTCGCCGCGGGCCGCCTCCGCCTTGGTCAGCACCGCGCGGTGCGCGAGCCACGCGCAGATCAGCGCCAGGCCGAGACTGCCCAGCACCGGTACGGCCACCGGCAGCCCGACGCCCGTGGCGGCGAAGGTGACACTGAGCAGGGTCGGCGAGGCGAGTCCGATCAACGCGGAGAGCAGCAGCGACAGGGCGTACTGCTCGGGGGTACGGCCGAGCAGGGCGAGCTGTTGGTGCGGCGGACGCAGCCACCGGGTAAGCCCGGTCAGCCACTCCAGCCGCTGGCCGGCGGCCCCGGCCGGGTGGGACCCTCCCGGCGGCTGGTGCAGCCGCCGCAGCGCGGGGCCGAGCGCCGGGGTCGCCGGAAGGAGCTCCTGGACCACCAGGAAAACCCCGAGCCCGGCCAGCGCCCCGGCGGTCACCGCGATGGTCAACAGCCAGTTCGTCACGCCAGCACCTCCTGCGACTCGGGCGCCGGCAGGAAGCGGGCCGGCCGCGGCGGCTGACTCATCGCGCGGACCCAGGCCAGCAGGACGACGAAGGTGATCCCGAGCACCGCCATCACGACTTGCCCGGTCGGGGTGCCGTACGGGCGGATGTAGTCGGTGTTGAGCAGCCCGTACGCGAGCACCGCCAGGGTCATGCCGGTGAGGAAGCGGACCGCGAACCGGGGCTGGGTACGTTTGGCCTCGATCTCGCGCCGGGTGGCTACTTCGGCGCTGGCGGCTGCGGCGATCGAGCCGAGTACGTCGCCGAGGCGCTCACCCCGGTCGGTCAGGTGCAGGATCAGCGCCGCCACCACCTGGTCGCAGACCGGGTCGGCGATCTCGTCGGCGAAGGCCAGCAGGGCGGGGCGGGCCAGCCAGCCGGCCTGGAGGCGGGCGGCGAGCAGCCGTACCTCCTCTTGGATCTCCTCGGGTGCGGTGGCGACGGTACCGGTGATCGCGGCCTGCAGGCCCTGCCCGGTGGCCGAGATGTCCTTGAGTCGTCGGGTCCACTCACCGACCGCCTCGATCCGGGCGATGGCCTGTTGCTCGGCCCGGCCCACCGAGAAGAGCCAGGGCGTGCCGGGAACGGCGACGGCGACCAGCAGGCCGACCACTGGGAGCCCGGTCAGCAGGAAGCCCAGCGCGCCGGCGAACACCGCGCCGACGAGGAGCAGCTGGAGGGAGTGGCGTTCCCGCGCCGTGGCGCCGAAGCCAAGCCAGCTGAGCCCGCGCCGGGCGCCGGGGCGGGGTCCGGGTGGACGGCGGGTGCCGACGATCGCGACGCCGGCCAGCAGCAGCCCGGCCACGCAGGCGGCGCCGGCGAGCACCGCGACGAGTTCGATGTCGACGGCGGCGGTCATCGTTGGGCCAGCCGCGGGTGTCTGGGGCGTCGCCAGGCGCCGCTGCCCGCCTCGATCCACCGGCTCAGCAGTCGGGTGTCATAACCGACCCGCAGGAGCTGCGCGCGGATCCGCTCCGGCAGGTGCCGGGGCACCGCCCGCCCGTCCGGGCCGGGCCCGAAGACCGTGGTGGTGGTGATCCGGTCGCTGTCGCCGACGCCGATCACCTCCTCGATGTGGGAGACGAAGCGGTGCTTGCGGCCGCCGATCGCGGTCTCGTCCTCGATGGTGACGTAGATGATCAGGTCGAGGGCGTTGCCGGCCATCCGGCGGGCCTGGTCCACGGTCATCTCCCGGCCGTGCGCCAGGGCCAGCTCGATGATCCGGTCGCCGACGCCGGCCGGGGTGCGGGCGTGGATCGTGCACATCGAGCCGCGGCTGGTGGTCATCGCCTGGAGCATCGGCACGATCTCCCGGGAGCGGACCTCGCCGACGATGATCCGCAGGACGCCCATCCGCAGCGACACCGGGATGAGGTCGGCGATGCTGACCTCACCGGCCGGGCGGCCGTCCGGTCCGCGTTCACCGTGCCCCTCGCGGGCTTCGAAGCTCATCACCGCCCGATGCCGGTCGCCGCGGTGGGCCGGTAGCAGCTCCCGGCTCTCCTCCAGCAGCACGTACGGCTCATCGGCCGGGATCTCGTTCATCAGGGCCCGGATGACGGTCGTCTTACCCGCCCCGGCCAGGCCGGCGACCATGATGTTCAGGCCGGCGCGCAGGGCGGCGCGGAGGAAGTCGCGCAGCAGCGGGTCGAGCATCTCGTCCAGGTCGTTCCGGCCGCCCGCGAGGTCGTCCAGCCCCACATCGAGCGTGTTGTGCTTGCGGATCACCGCGTAGGGGCGGTGGCTGACCAGGAACACCGCGGCGAGCCGGCTGCCGTCGGGCAGTTGCAGGTCGAGGGTGGGCTTGGAGGTGGAGAGCGAACGTTCGGTGGCGCCCGCCCGCCGGGCCGCCGCCTGCAGGATCTCCACCAACTCCTCGTCGCTGTCGGCGATCGGATCGATCCAGTCGACCCCGCCGCCGCGCCGGGTGACGCGCACCTGGTCGCAGCCGAGGATGTGCACCTCCTCGATGCTCTCGTCCACCAGCAGGGTCTGCAGCCGGCCGAGCCCGGCCAGCTCGGCGGTCACCTGGTCGAGCAGGAGCCGTTCCTCGTCGGCGGTGAGCGGGGTGCCGGCCCGGCGGACAGCGTCGGCGTACGCGGAGACGACCGCGACCGCCAGCCGGGCGCGCTCGGTGTCCTCGGCGTCGGGGTCGAACGCCCGGCCGCGCTGCCAGTGGGTGAGCCGTTCGCTGAGCTCCCGGCGCAGCTCGCGGACGACCTGGAAGTCAACCCGGGGGCGGGGCGGTGGCTCCGGCCGGGCAGCGGCGGGCCCCGGCTGCCCGCCGTTCGGCGGGGCCAGCGGGGGCGCGGTCGAGGTGACCGTCGGGGCGGCGGTCGGGGGGTGTCGCCGGGGGTCGGCGGAGACGGGTTCAAATCGCATTCGACGCCTCCTGCGGCGCAGCGCTGGCGCCTTCGTGGCCCGCCGCCGGCCAGGCCAGGCGGGCCCGCCGCCGGTCCAGCAGCGTCCCGATCGGCACCTCCAGCTCGCTGGCGGCGCACAGCAGCGGCCGACCGATCCGCACGGTCCCACCGAGGGTCAACACCTCAGCGGTACGCGGGTCGTGCGGCAGCCGCGCGACGACCGGCACCTGCAACGCCTTGCTGATCTCGCCACTCCCGTGCCCGTCACCGACCAGCAGCAGCCGCAGCGTGCCCGGGGCGACCCGGTGCTCGGTGAAGTCCCGCTGGATCGTCCGGACCAGCGCGCGGGTGGCCGAGACCTCGGGCAGCCGAGCCCGGGTTACCACCAGCACCACCGAGGCGGCGCGCAGGAGCGGCCAGGGCGGTCCGGGTACGTGCAGGCGGCCACAGTCGACGATCACGTCGTACGGCGGGTCGCCGTGGTCGAGTTCGGTGAAGAAGTCGGCGAACCGCTGCCAGAGCGGGGTGACGCTGCCAGCCTGGGCGGGGTCGACCACGCCGGGCAGCAGCAGTCGTTCCCGTCTCGGCGCGTCCAGGTCGACCAGCTGCGACCAGAACGCCGCCTCCAGGTTGCCGTCCCGCAGTTCCCCGACGGCCAGCTCGCCGATGCCCCGGGGACCGTCGAGCGTGCCACCGAGGTAGCCGGCGAGCAGGGATCCGCCCGCCGGGTCGCACTCGGCGAGCACCAGCCGCCGGTGCCAGGTCAGGGCGCAGGCCAGCGCCGAGGTGGTGACCCCGGGCGAGCCCTTCGCGGCGACCAGCGCGATGATCGCCATGCTCAGGCCGCCTCGGTGAGCACGATGGCGATCCGGTCCTGGGCCACCAGCGCCGCCACCGCCGGCACGTCCCGCACGGCGAGCGCCAGGTAGACCACCATCTCGTCGTCGTTCCCGACGATGCTGGCGTCGATCACGGTGGCCTCGAACCGGGTCGCCGTGGTGACCGACCGGTCGTCGTTGCCGGCCGGGGTGCTGACCAGGGAGACCTTGTCCCCGGGGTGCAGCCGGCGGGCCGGCGCCTGGGCCAGGTCCAGGCCCACCGAGAGCTGCTGCTGGCCGGGGGCGAGCAGCGGTTTGTCGGTGAGCTGCTCCATGGTGAGCAGCGTTCCGGGGACGAGCGACACCTTCGCCCGCTTCCCGACCACGTCGCCCTGCTGCCCGGCCGGCACCGGGGAGAGCCCCGCCCCACCGGCGACCTGCACGGTCACCAGGTCGTCGGCGCTGACCACCCGGCCGACCTCGACCGGTCGGGCCACCGCCAGGTAGCTGCCGGTGGCCCGGACCGCGTTGACGGCGAAGGCCGAACCGAGGCCGCCGAGGGCGATCAGGAGGACGGCGAGGCCGAGCAGGCCGGGGCGCATCCGGCGCTGCCGGAGCACCTTCGGCGGGGTGATCGGGGCGTCGGCTGTCGCCGCCGCGTTGCTGGTCGCGAGGCTCACTGGGTTACCACCTGAAGCTCATCGATCTCGATCGTCACGGTGCCGCTGGTCCGGGTGACCTCGAAGCTTCCGCTCTCGCCGCCGCCGCTCCAGCGCACCGTCCAGTGCGTGGTCGCCTGGATCTGGTACGCGCCGGGCTCCGGGTAGCCGCTGTGGTAGCCGCAGTCCGGGGAGCGTTTACCGGCCAGCGGGCTCTCCGACTCGTACGCCGTTCCGGGGCCGGAGCAGGTCACCTTGGTGCCGTTGCCCATGTCCCAGCGCACCCGGGTGACTTCCGCCGCGATCTGAACGGTCAACCCCCGGTCGCTGGCGGATGCCTGCTGCGGGCCGAAGTAGTGGCGGGGCTGGCCGGACCCGGCCGTGCTGGCCCACATCCACACCGGCAGGCCGACCAGCCCGGCGCCGATCCGGCGGCGGGGGGCGACGGCCACCCGCGGCGGGAGCAGGTCGATCGAGGCGAGCGCCGCCCGGGCCAGTTCCGCCGGGTCGGGCGGGGTGCCGAAGCCGGGCGGCGGGGCGTCGCGCAGCTCCGTCCGCTGCGAGCCGAGGTCACCCCCGTTGCAGGTCAACACATACCAGTCGAAGCCGTCCGGGGTGCCCTCGGGCCGGGGCTCGATCAGCTTGTAGTAGCAGCCGTCACCGTTGTGGAACCAGCCGAGCACCTCGTCGTAGCAGGGGATGACCTCGCCGTCCCACTGGCAGGTCGCACCGCCACCGCCCCCGCCGTCACCGGGGCCACCATCTCCCGGGCCACCGCCGTCACCGGGCTCGTCGTCCCAGACCTCGCAGGTGGTCTGCGAGGGTGGGCAGATCACATCCGGCGGATCGGCGGCCGACGCGGCGGCAACGGGCGGCGCGGCGGCAACGGGCGGCGCGGCGGCAACAGGTGGCGCGGCGGCAACAGGTGGTGCGGCGGCAACAGGTGGTGCGGCGGCGGCCGGCGCGGCGGCAACGGTCAGGCCGGTGGTGATCAGCGCTGCCAGCCCGCTGGTGATCAACACCCGCAGCGGGGTGCGGCGCGATCGGGCGGCCCGGGTCAGCATGGCTGGTCCTCGTGCGCGGCGCCGGTGTTGACCAGCCAGCGGCCATCCGGATATCGGGCCACGGTCACGGTCGCCAGATGCCGGGTGCTCTCGCTACCGGGGACGGCCCGCTCGTCTTTTGCGTAGACCAGCCGCCAGCCGGTCGCGTCGAGGCAGTCCTGGATCTCGACGATGGCCGGGACACTCACGAGGTCCACCGCGGTCACGACGGGGTCCGAACGGAGGGTACCGATGCGGATGGCGCCGTGCTCTTTGGCGGCGCGGATGGTGAATCGAACCCGGGTCAACAACGGGTCGGCCAGGTAGGTGGTGAGTTCCGGGTGGTGTGGGTCGCTGTCGCCACTCGCGTCCTGGGTCACCGCGAGATATCCGGAATAGGCGGCGAGCGCGGCTCGCCGAGCATTTCGCTCGTCCACTTTCCCCGATGCCGGGGCAGGTGGATCAACCACGCCCACGGCCTCGACCGGCGCTTCCCGGTCGGTGCCGCAGCCGGCCACGGCACCCAACACCGCGCCCACCACCAGGTACGCCGACACGCCCCTGCGCTGCCTTCCTCGCACTGTCCCGACCCTCCTCGTCGACCTTCACCGGGCGGTCGCTACCCGGTGAATCCGGACATGCGGAAGCGCGGCCGGATGGTGTCATCCGGGCCCCATACAAGGCATCCGCATTTACCGTTACCGACTTGTAAGAAAGCTGACTCCCACCCCGCCCACAGTTTCTTGATCGAATGGTTGCAGGGTCGCATTGCACTCAATGGGCGAGCATAGGCTGACGACAGCCGATACAACAGGGGCATTTCAGGTGAACACGCTCAGTAATGAGAGGCGGTGGGGTGTGCAGCTCTCGGGTCAGGTCAGCCGAGATCAAAGAGCCACCCAACAACTACTGTCCGTATTCATCCGATGGAGTTCAACATGACGGTGACCGGTTCCCGCCGTACCGCACCCCGTTCACTGCTGGCCGCGCTCATGATCACCCCGGCGCTCCGGCTCGCCGCCGTACGGCACTCCGTACCGGTGGGGGTGACGGCCCGGCTCGGCTGCGACGCCTGCGGCGCCCCGATCAGCCTGACCCAACCGGGGCCGGCGATCGGGCCACGCGCCCGGTGCGGCGGGTGCGGCGCGCGGGTCGGCCCACCACCCGGCACGGTGGAGGTCGCCGCGCTCGCCGCCGGCCTGACGCTGCTGCTAGCCGGCGGGCCCATCATCGAGGTGGCCGCGGTGGCCTGGTGGCTCGGTTGGGCGGTGCCGCTCGCCTTCGTTGACGCCGCGGTGCACCGGCTGCCGGACCGACTCACCGGCCCCGCCACGCTCGGCACCTGGCTGCTACTCGGCCTGGCCGCGACCCTCGACACCGGGTACGCCCCCTGGCTGCGCGCCACCGCCGCCGGGCTCGGCCTGGGCCTGCTCTTCGCCACCAGCACCCTCCTGCTCGGCCGGCGGGGCTTCGGGCTCGGCGACGCGAAGCTCGCGGTCGGGGTGGGCCTGCTGCTGGGCTGGCACGGGTGGCCGTTGCTGGTACTCGGGTTGCTGCTCGCCTTCACCCTCGCCGCCGGGACCGCCCTGGCGCTGCTCGCCACCGGCCGGGCCCGCTGGTCCAGCCACCTGCCCTTCGGCCCGTTCCTCCTGCTCGCCACCCCGGCCACGCTCCTGCTCACCGGGTGACCTCGCCCCCACCGCGCCGCGAGGCCCAGCGGTACACCCGGCCACCACGACGACGAAGCGCCCGTCCCCACGTGGGGACGGGCGCGGGTCGGTAAGACGGGCGCGGGTCGGTAAGACGGGCGCGGGTCGGTAAGACGGGCGCGGGTCGGGTCGCGGCGGGTCAGTCGCGGCCGGGCAACTGGGCGACGAACGCCGACCAAGCCCGGGGCCCGAACACCAGCGCCGGCCCGGTCGGGTCCTTGGAATCCCGCACCCCGACGATGCCGGGAAGGTTGTCGGCGACCTCGACGCACTCACCGCCGCTCGTGCCGCTGCGAGTGGACTTCTTCCAGCGAGCGTTACTGAGGTTCATGCAGGTACTCCGCTTCCTTGATCAGCGCGACCGATGAGGCTTGCGGGAGGGCGACGCCTCGCACGCACTCCCACCTGGTCTGAAGGGTAACTATCTCTTCCTCGGCATTGACAGGGTCGCCGGCAAGCTGGTTTTCCAGGTAGCCCACCCAGCCTCCATCCGGGATCATCGCCAGGGCGAGAGGACCGGAGAGTCCCACGTGCAACCCCGCGGCCGTGGGGATCATGTGAATGTGGAGGTACGGCAGCTCCGCCATCCGGAGTAGATGCGCGAGCTGCTCGGCCATGATGGTGTCCCCGAGCCGCAGCGCGCCCTCGTTGATGACGGCGACGATCTGCGGCGGCCGGTCGCGGGTCAGGATCTTCTGCCGCTCCAGCCGAGCCGAGACCTGCTGCTCCACCTCGGACTCGGGCCGGGTGTCGTCGAACCGCAGCACCGTGCGGGCGTAGTTCTCGGTCTGGAGCAGGCCCGGAATCAGGTTCGGGTGAAAGTAGCGGAGTTGCCGCGCGACCGCCTCGGCCTCCAGCCAGGGCTTGAACCAGGCCGGCTGCTCGTCCCGATGCGCCAACCGCAGCAGGGACTCGAAGAGGCCGCCGGTCTCCAGGATCTCGTCCGCCCGGCACGCGTACGGCAGGTCAACCATTCGGGTGCCGGTCTCCACCGCCGACACGGTCGACGCCGAATAGTTCGTTCGACGCCCGTACTCCTCCTGACTCATGCCGGCCAGCCCCCGCTGGCGGCGGAGCTGCACCCGGATGAGATCGGCGGCACATTCAGATTTCATCGGCCCTCCAGAGATTCTTCTAGATCGCCACACCACGCCAGTCCAACAAGCAAGATCGCCAAGCGTCGCCAGCCGAACCACCAAGATCGCCAGGCGTCGCCAGGAAATGAGCAAGATCGCCAGACGTCGCCAGCCCTACCAGCAAGATCGCCAAGCTTCGCCAGGAAAAGAGCAAGATCGCCAGACCCTCGCCAGGATCAGCATGAAGCCCTTCCGCCACGAGGTGGTTAACACACAGAGTGAATTGAGACGGCGTGAGCCGGTGGAGGGCATTCCCGCCGGAGGCGCTGTCGGACCGCCCCCACCCCCGCGCTGTCGGTGGGGGCGGTCCCTCCACCAACATCAAGGAGGTCCCCATGCGAATCCGCTGGTTTGGTTGGCGGCGGAGAAACACCGCACCACCCCGCCCGCACGGCACCAACGCGCCGTACCGCGCAGGCGGGGCACATCGCGCAGGCGGGGCACATCGCGCGAACAGAGCACCCCGCAGCAACGCGCCGTACCGGGCAAGCGGACCACACCGGGGAAGCAGGCCGTATCAGGCAAGTGAGCCCAGCCGCCCAGCGAACCTGCCGGCGTGGATGACCCAACCAACCCTCGCCGACCCCCAACCCGGACGCGTCGGCTGGCTCACCCCCGCCCAACAGTGGCGAGCCAACGGAGGCCGCTGGTGAACCCCCACCACCTACCCCAACCACGACTCGGCCCCCACCCCCAACACCCCCGCCACCACACCCGGAACCAACCACCCCACACACCCCTACGACCCATGTGGGCCTGCCGCGCCTGCGGCCACCCCTGGCCCTGCGCCGAAGCCCGCCTCCTCCTCAAAGCCGAATACGAAAACCGACAGCCAAGCCTCACCATCTACCTCGCCGGACTCCTCTACGAAGCCATGCACGACCTCTACCACCTCAACCCCCACGACGGACCGAACCCCCGCGAACTATTCGATCGTTT
>NZ_JCANTD010000046.1:0-27675 GCF_059570675.1 Salinispora goodfellowii
CGTCGAGGGCGAACTGGCCGATCTGGCAACCACCCGCACCACCCTGCGCACCCTCACCGCAGCCGAGTTCACCGCCGACGACCCGGCGATAACCAGCGCCCCCTACCAGCAGATCCTGCACGTCCTCGCCACCGCGCCCACCGGCATGCGAGCCAAGGGCATCTGCCTCGCACTCGGCGTCGAACCCTCACCGAAACACGTCGAAGCCACCCGCGCGAAGCTCAAGCGCATGGTCAACCGCCACGTCCTGACCGAGGACGAACCCGGAGTGTTCACCCTCACCCTAAAACGGACCTAATACTCCAGACCGCCCTCTCACAGGCCAGCACCGTGCCCGCCTGGGTACGCAGGAACTGCCGCCACGTGGCCCGCTCCCGCTGCGGGGCAGGCGGGATACGGCGCAGGCGCAGCAGCCGCTGGATCGTGGCGCGGCTGACCCGGCGCCCAGCTTGCGCAACTCGCCTTGAATCCGAACATAGCCCCAGGACGGGTTCTCGACCGCAAGCCCTCCGATCAGATCGGCGAGCTCGCCGTCCACACAAGGCCGGCCGCGGCTCGGGTAGGTCCACTTCCTGGCCTAGCCGTCGATGCCAGGTCAGTACCGTCGCAGGGGTAACCAGCCGCCAGGCCTTCAACTGCTTGGGCAGCAGCCGGATCAACGCGGCGAGGATGACACGATCAGGCCAGGACAACCGCAGCTTCGGATGCTGCCGCCGCAGAAGCGCAACCTCGTGGCGCAGAACGAGGATCTCCGCGTTTCTTCGCAGCCGCGCTTCGCGTGAGCAGCACCAGCCAGCCCAGCACCCGGCAGAAGATCAGATACAGCAGGCGAGGCGCCACGGTTCACCATTATCCCCCGACCGACTTGCCGCGTCGCCGCTGGTCAACGCCATACTGCAATATTGAGCCCCTACACGTTTTTAGAGCGGGTCAACGGCCTCCGGCGCGGTCGAGGTACCGCCGATGCAGCGCGTACCAGGCAGCGCCGATGGCGAGCACGCCGATTCCCGCCCCAACGGTGGCTGGGGGGAGGCTGGCCGCCAGCGTGAGGCAGCCGGCCAGCCCCAGTACGGCGAGCAGCCGTACCGGCAGCCGACGGCCCGGGTCACGGCCAAGGGTGAGCGCCGCGGCGTTGGTGATCGCGTAGTAGACCAGCACGGTGCAGCTGGAGAAGCCGATTGCCCCGCGGACGTCACCGACGAAGACCACGGCCGCCACCACCACGGCCACCGCCAGCTCAGCTCGGTATGGCACTTGGTGCACCCGGTGCACGGCGGCCAAGCCGACCGGCACGTCCCGTCGGCGGCCCATCGCCAGCAGGGTCCGACCCACGGCGGCGAGCAGCGAGAGCAGCACCCCGATCACCGCCACGGCTGCGCCGGCCCGGACCACCCAGGACAGGCCGGGCAGCCCGACGGCGGTCACCGCGTCGGCCAGGGGCGCGGCGGAGGCGGCCAGCCGGTCTGGGCCGAGCACCCCCAACGTGATCACCGCTAGTACCAAGTAGATCGCCAGCACCGTACCCAGCGCCAGCGGCACCGCTCGGGGGATCGTTCGCCTCGGGTCGCGTACCTCTTCGCCGAGAGTGGCTATCCGGGCATACCCGGCGAAAGCAAAGAAGAGTAGCCCTGCGGCGGTCAGCACACCGGGCGCACCGGCACCGCCGACGTCGCTGAGTACCCGGCCGCCGACCGAGCCGACGCCGCCGATCCGCTCCGCTGCGAAGCCGGTCAGGCCGACCACCGCGACCAGGGACAGGACCCCCAGCACCACCCCGACCAGCACCTTCGTGGCCCGCGCCGTCTTCCCCACACCGCGCAGGTTCACGGCGGTGACGGCCGCGATGGCGATGACGGCAACGAGTCGGGCCCGGTCCGGCCAGAGGTACGCCCCAACCGTCAGCGCCATCGCCGCGCAGCTTGCGGTCTTGCCGACCACGAAGCCCCAGCCGGCCACGAACCCGGCGAACGGGCCGAGCCGCTCCCGCCCGTAGACGTACGTGCCGCCGGACTCGGGGTAGCGGGCCGCCAGCCGGGCCGAGCTGGTCGCATTACAAAATGCTACGAACCCGGCCAGCGTAAGTGCCACCAGTAGTCCGGTCCCGCCGGCGGCCGCCGCAGCTGGAGTGAACACCACGAAGACGCCCGCGCCGAGCATCGCCCCCATCCCGATGACCACCGCATCAGTTACCCCCAGCCGCCGCGCCAACCGCTCCACGGACCAGACCCTAGGGGGCCGAGGTGAACAGCGTGAATTTTACCCAAGCTGCCTTGTGTATATTTGGTTCGTGACGAGTCGGCGAACAGCCCTGCGGCAGGTTCTCCACCGGGCAGCCGGTGCCATGACCGCCCGGCAGGTCGCAGACGAAGTGGGCTGGCCGGTCGAGACCACCCGGCTGCACTTGGAGGAGTTGGTTGGCGCGCAGCTTGCCGAGCGCGTACCCGGTGCTCCTCGCGGCCGTGGCCGCCCACCGATGACCTATCGCGCAACCGTCGGCATGGACACCGCCGGACCGACCCGGTACCGCTTGCTGGCGGGGCTCCTCGCGCGCGCATTGCGCGAGCAGCCGAATGGTCGTGCAATCGCACGTGCCGCCGGACGGGCGTGGGCATCCGAGCAGCCGACGGAGGCCATCGACGGCGCCCCACTCACCCGGGCCACAACCGCGCTCGCATCCCGCTTCGACGCCCACGAGTTCGCGCCGACCGCCACGCTCACCGGGGACCGCGCCGACATCACGTTATGGCACTGCCCCTTCCTCGACCTCATACCTGACTACGGCGACGTCATCTGTTCCCTACACGACGGCATGGTGGACGGGATCACCCGCGCCACTGCCGGGACATCGGTGGCGGCCCAACTCACCCCTTTCCCGCGACCTGACTCGTGTCAGATCACGTTGACCCGCCGCACCGGGAGGAAAGACTGATGCCCACGACGCCAATGAAAAGTCTGCACGAGCTCGGACAGGAACTCTTGACCCGCGCCCACGAAGCTTCGTCCGGGCGCGCCGCGGCCACGCTCAACGCCGATCACCGCAGCCTGAAGCAACTAGTGCTGGCACTGCGGGCTGGATCGGCGTTGAGTGAGCACGCGAACCCAGGACAGGCCACCCTGCAACTGTTGTCGGGAACAGCCACCGTGAGCACCACCGAGATGACGTGGCACGGCTCCGCGGGCGACTACCTGGTGATTCCAGATCACAAACACGACCTGCGAGCGGTCAGTGACGCGGTTGTCATGCTGACGTTCGTCAAGGATGCCAGCCGGCCTGAGCCACCCGCGGCCGCCGACCTGAGGAGCGACAAATGAGCATCGTCAAAATTAATGCGATAGACATCGTCGAGGGTCACGGTGACGAATTCGTCGAACGGTTCTCGGCACGCCCAGGCAAGATCGAACATGCGGACGGATTCGAGGGCTTTCAGGTGCTGCGTCCCACCGACGACCGCACGACCTGGTTGGTGGTCACCCAGTGGCGTGACACCGAGGCGTACGACGCCTGGTACGCCACCCGCCCGCATCGCGCCCCTGAGTCGGTGACCTACGCCAACAAGTGGGAGCTGTGGTCCTTCGACGTCCTCACCACGGCGAACCCCGCCTGAGGCCGCGCCTGCCTGGCCGGGGTCAGAGCTACCCCGGTCAGGCGGGATCAGGCGGTGGATGTGCCCGAAACTGGTCCAGAACCGGCGTCGACAACCAGTTCGCCAGCTCACGCGGTGGCGCCGCGCCGCTCCTTTCCGGGTCGTGGAGGCTTTCGGGGAACTCGTCTACTTGCGTTGTAGATCGACTGGCCCGGCGGGCGACCAATATCAACCGGCGTCGGACCCCATCCCGGCCGCCGGCGGATTACCGACCCTACGGCGAGCGGAAGCCTTATGCGATCGCCGAAACCCTCGCCGCGCTGCACGGCCCCACCAAGGGCATGGTGACGCTTCCGCGTCATCTCGACTGGTCCGGGCACGCCGAGTACGACCTGACCCGGCCCGCGCGCCTGGCCAGCATGCACAAGGTAGTGCTCACCGAAGCCAGTACCGTCGAGGATCTGCGCACCTGGCTCGACGCCGACCTCCTTCGGCGACTCGGACCGGTCGGGATCCTCGCTCACCCGGCTTGCCAGCACGGAGCCCGCCATCCCGCCCCGAGGATGACGACGTCGTAGCCGGTGGCGGCCGACGTGCCCGTCATATCCACTCCGGGCGCCGTCACCAGCGGCGGCCTCGACCCGCGGGCGGGTCCAGTTCCGCCGCCCGGGCGAGCAGCGCGCCCCGGTCGATGGAGTCGACGTTCGTCGGCGCCACGGTACAGGCGTAGGCCCCGGAGATCGCGCCGTACAGGGCGCACCGCCGCGCCGGCTCCCCTGCGAGCCAGCCGAACAGGAAACCTGCGGCGAAGGCGTCGCCCGCACCGTTGGAGTCCACCACCAGCGCCGGCGGATCGACCGCCGGAACATGGCCGAACTCACCGTCGACCAGCAGGTATGCCCCCTCGGCTCCGGCGGTGGCGACGACCGTGCGGGCCCGGCCGCGTTCGATGATGCGCCGCATCGTCTGCTCGGGGTCGGCCAGTGCGGCCGACGACACGAAGACGAGGTCGGCCGCGTAGGCGAAGTCCTCGTGGTACGGCTCGTTGCCGTCCCAGTTGTGCAGGTCCGTGGAGATGGTTACCCCCGCCGCGTGCAGCGTGGGCAGGGCGAAGGCGCACGGATAAGTGATCGACACGTGGGCGTGCCGGCTCGCCGCGGCGAGTGCGGTGACCGTCTCCACCGGGAGCCGGTCCCCCGCCTCGGATCGGCTGCTGTCGTACAGGGACAGCCGCCTTCCGTCAGGGGCGACAAGGTTGACCGCACGGCGGGTACCGGACCGCAGCGGAAAGCCGGTGAGCGGGATGCCCCGCTCGGCGTGCAGGGCGCGGACCAAGTCGCCCTCGTGGTCGTCGCCGATCAGATCGATGTGGTGGGTGCGCAGACCCAGGGCGTGGACCGCCATCGCCACGAAGTCGCCGGTCTGCCCCGCGCGGGTCGTGATCGCCGGCACCAGGTAGCTGTCGGCGAACGGAAGGGGCAGCTGCGGTGCGTAGACGATGGTGTCCACGCCGGCGCCGCCTAGGACAAGAACGTCGATCTCAGTGCTCACAGGTGCTCCTCAGGGATTTGGCGCCTGGCGGCGACGCCGTCACCAGCGGCGGGCCAGACGCCGTGACCGCGTTCACTCGGCGAAGCCCGAGCTCACGGCTCGGCCCGCGCCCGCTACTCGCCGCCGGACGCCAGCCAGGTGACGAAAAGCGGCGCGGCGGCAGCCACTAGACCACCGGAGAAGGCGACCACACTGGCGGCGGCCCCCATCCGGCGTCGCCACGTGCTCCGCTCCGAAGTCTCCCGCAGGTACGCAAGCGCCGCGACACCGAACAGAATTCCTCCGAGCATGAACGAACGTGCCGCCGTGCCCCAGCAGCAGAGCAGAGGCACCCGAGCTGAGCACGAGCAGCAGCCAGCTCGGCACCCGCCGCTTCGCCACCACCGGCACCCACTGCCGAAACACCAGGCCGAACGGACGCACGAGTGCGAGACCCAGCACGACGCCAAACAGCTCCAGCACCACTGCCGTCCACAGGGCCGCGAGGAGCATCCGGTCGCCCTGCGCGCCGGGGCAGCACGATCGATCGCAGCCGATGCGGGCATCGTGATTCGATCCCCGAGCATACGGCGGATGTCACTCATCGTGGGGTGCCCCGTCGATTCGCTCCGCTGGGCGAATCGTCTCACCGTCGGATCAGACCGCCAGACCGCCAGACCGCCAGACCGCCAGACCGTCGGCCCTCCTGGGAGAGATTCGGCCGATGACCGACACACCTGCCACCGCAACAGCCGATCACGGTGTGGTCCTCGAACAGGATGAGGCCGCTGATCTGGCCCGTCTGCTCGACCTCATCGAGGACTGGCTCCTGCACGCCGACGACGACGCCCGAGCAGACCTGGCCGGTTTCCTCGACGGCAGCGGCAACGACCACCTCGCCGCAGCCGGCCTGGCCACTCTCGTCGGACACAACGCCACGACCCTGCACCGCCGACTCCGGAAGGCCACCACCCGATGACCCGCACCACCCCGGCCCGTTCGGCGCCGGCCCTGCCCGACGACCTCGACCGGCTCCTGCGCCGGATGCGGCTGCCTTACCTGCGCGCCGCCGCACCCGATGTCATCGCCACCGCCAAGGCCCAGCGCTGGGACCCCGTCGAAGTCCTGCGCGTACTCATCCAGGAGGAGGTCATCGGCCGCGACGCCGCGACCCGCCGGCTGCGCCGCAAGACCGCGAACTTCCCCACCGGCAAAACTCTGGCCACCTGGCGACCCGACGACTCATCGATCCCGGCGGCCACCCAGCAGGCCCTGGCAACTCTGGAATGGATCGGCCGGGCGGAGAACCTTGCCGCGTCCGGCCCGTCGGGCACCGGGAAATCACACTTCGTCGAAGCTCTCGCCCACAAAGCGATCGAAGCCGACCTACGCGTCGCCTGGTTCACCCTCGAAACGTTGACCGCCACGATCAGCCGGGCCAAAGCCGACGGCTCGACCGCCCGCACCGTCGCCCGGATCTGCCGCGCTGATCTGATCGTGGTCGATGACATTGGCATGCTGCCCGCCGGGCAGGACGCCGCCGAGGCGTTCTACCGCATCGTCGACGCCGCCTACGAAAGACGCTCCATCGCCGTGACCAGCAACATCCACCCGTCCGGCTTCGACACCCTCATGCCCAAGACCCTCGCCACCGCCACGGTGGACAGACTGCTGCACCACGCCCACCTGATCACCACCCAGGGCGACTCTCACCGGCTGCAACAAGCCCTCGCCGGCAAGGGGGTGCACGCCTTGACCTGACCACCCACACGGAGATCATCTGGCCACCAGCATGGATTTCTGCTGTCCGCACACGAGGAGAACTCAAGGCCGTCAGACAGGACTTCGTCCTGACCCTTGACACTCGCTCGCCCTCATCCGACCCGTACCTCCACACCCGCCGTCTCACCTCACGCGACCGACTCCTGCTGTCCTGGCTCGCTGAGCACTACCTGCTGTCCACCCACCAGGTCACCAAGGCACTGTTCCCCTCCGGCCGCAGCGCCCGCCTGCGGCTAACCCTGCTACACCGCATCGAAGCCGTCGACCGGTTCGTCGACCAAGCTGCGGCCAACTCCACCCAGTACCTGTACGCGCTCGGACCGCTCGGCCTGCGACTCAACCGCGACGCCTACCACGACCCCGACAACCCCACCGCGAAACCGCCACGCAGCAACCGCGACCGCGCCGACCGCATCGTCGGCAGCCGCAAACTGCGCCACCTGCTCGGCGTCAACGACTTCTTCACCGACCTGCTCGCCCACGCCCGCGCCAATCCGCAGGCGCGACTGGAACGCTGGTGGTCCGAACAGCACGCCACCGACGCCTACGGAGGCGCCGGGGTCCAACCTGACGGCCACGGCATCTGGACCGTCGGCGACGCCACCGTCGGATTCTTCCTCGAGCACGACAACGGCACCGAACCCCTCGGTAGGGTGCTGGCCAAGCTACGCGTCTACGAACGGGTGACCGAGTTCGGACCCCGATACCCGGTCCTGTTCCAGGTCCCGAGCCGAGGCCGCGAGCGCAATCTCCTCGACGCACTCGCCGATACGTCCGCCGCGATGCCGATAGCTACCGCCGTGCACGACACCAACCCAGCAGGGCCCGTCTGGACCAGCGACCCCGACCGGCTACGCCACCTGCACGAACTTCCCAACGACCACGGCCCGTACGCAGCCACGAACCCCAACCGGTTCGTTCATCGTGACCCGGTAGTTATCTGTCCGGGAGGCGACCAAGGCCTACCTCTCAATTTGAGGCAAGCTCGTAGCTGATTTCCAGGCCGTCTTCGTTGTCCCACTGCTGTCCGACCTCGATGAAGCCGTACTGTGACGCCAGCTTGTAGGAGGCCAGGTTGTCGGGGCTGATGGTGACCCGAACCGTACGGACCTGCGGTTCATCGGTGGCCCGGCGTAGCAGGGCTTCCAGCGCCGCGCGGGCGTAGCCACGTCGCCGGAGTACCGGGTCAACGGCGTAACCGATCTCCACCATCCCCGCCGGGTCCGGCGGCCCGTGATAGCCGGCCCGCCCTACGGCCAGATGCCGCTGTTCGTCCCAAATTACGCCGGTGACCCATGCCGCGCTGGCCGGGTCGTCCGCGACCTGTCTGCTACGCATCTGCCACACGCCTCGCCAGTCCGGGCCGGCGAAGTAGGCCGACAGGGGAACAGGGCTGGACATGTTCGCCGCTGCCAGGTCACCCCGGGCAAGGGCGTGAAATGTCGGGCCGTTCAGATGCACGATGCGCACGGAAGCGGGCCGTAGCCGTCGCATCGCTTCCTGACCGAGACGGCGACCATCCGCACCCTGTTGATCGAGCCCTTTCATCACGACGCGAGACTCTACCTCGTCAGGTCAGGGTCCGCGCCCTTTGTCATCGCACCGGCGCACTCACGTCGGCGCGACCGAGCGTTCGCGCCGAGCTGGCTTCAACGAGCGCAGATGCGCGGCTTGGGACTTTGGGGGCGCAGTGCAATCTGGTGCGGGCACTGAATTTTGGTGGAGCGGTCGGTCCCGACCGGTGAGGATGACGTCCGTGTCTGTTCCCGCCCGTCAGGTCCGCGCCCGCTACTCGACCGACACCATCACCGTGTACCAGGCGTACTCCCCGCAGATCGCGCTGCCAGCGGTGGCAATCGGCCGCTTCGTGGCTCCCTTCAAGCGGGAACGGATGACGTGGATCAAGCCGTCGTTCCTGTGGATGATGTACCGCTGCGGCTGGGCTACGAAGTCAGGGCAAGAGCGCGCTCTGTCCATCGACATCACGCGGGACGGATTCGAGTGGGCGCTGGGGCGGGCTTGCCTGAGTTACTATGACCGAGACGTGCACCGCGACAAGGCGACCTGGTCGCGGCATCTGAAGACCAGTCCAGTCCGAGTGCAGTGGGATCCGGAACGATCGCTGGAGTTGAGGGCGCTGCCGTACCGGTCGCTGCAGGTCGGATTGTCCGGCGAGGCTGTCCACCGGTACGTCGACGACTGGGTCGTTGCCATCACCGATATCACCCCCAGGGTGCACCTGGTCCGGGATCTTCTGCGTAGCGGCGACGACCAGGCGGCAGCAGCTCAACTACCTGTCGAACATGCTTACCCGCTGCCGGCTCAGATCGCCGCCGGCCTCGATGCCAGCCCGGACGTCACCGCAGACGAAGTGCCCGAGTAGCCCGCACGGACAGTGATGGCCGCTCGGCAGCCCAGCACGCCTACTCGGCGGCAGCAGCGTGCCTGTGATCTTCGCGTGGGCTGCTTGAGGCGGCGATGAGGCAACGACGCGCGATGATGAGATCGTGTTGATCGGTGAGATGGAGCCGCTGCTGACGTCGATGCTTGACCTTGCCGGAGTACGCCCCGACGAGGTCTCCGCCGCCGACGTGCGAAGGACAGTCGAGGTCTTCCGTCGATTCGCCACCGTCCCGGTCGATGACGCCGTCTTGCCCGAGCAGGACGGCAACGGGATCCTCGCCCAGACCGGAACAGTTGACTTCGACGGCGTGCGTGAGTTCTGTGCTGATCTCACCCGGCAGCTCATCGAGGCCGACGACCAGGACGTGATCTGGCAGCTGCGCTGCACGCTCCACTGGACACCCAGCGCCGAAACCGAAGCACTCGGGTCCAGTGTCCTATGGTCCTTCGGCATGCCTCTCGACCGCTTTTTCGCCGAGGCTCTCAGCCTTCCCGGCTGGGCGTGGGCGCTGGCCGGCAGACAGACACCCTCGTCATCTCATGATCAAGCTCGATCGAGTCTGAGCGCGTCTCTGCGGGGTCGCACGTGTACCGGCCAGAGGGCCGGGCAGCGAGAAGCGGCGTGATGCTTGATAGCCAGCCGCCCGCACAGTCGGGACAGAAGCAAGTCATGCTCGTTCCTGCTCACTATCCGAGCGGCACAACGCGGAAATCGGTGACGAAGCTGGTGATCCGCCCGTCTTCGGTGCGGCCTACGTAGGTCGCGTACACGCCGTCGCCCCACCCTGAACCGACGACGTACACATTCGCCGCGGTCTGCTGCTCAACCACTGCGGTAATAACGGCTTCGATTGGGTCATCCGGAATTTGCGCCGGAATGAACACCGTGTCCAACTGCTCGTAGTCCCACCCACTCAGCGCTTCGACCGCGACCTGGTCGGCAAGCGTCCCGGTACCCACCCACGAATAGTTGCGCAGGGTCTGGTAACTAAGTCCCACCGCACGCAGCGCCATCTGGTACCTGTCGGTGAAGTGGTCCTTTCCGTAGGCGAGCCAGTCGCCGAGCCACCACGACGACGAGTCGATGATCGCCAACAACTGGTGGCCGGCACGTTCCCATTCATCGAACGGAAGATCTTTCGGAATCTGCAGGCCGACTTTCGTCGTCAACACCTTGACCCGCGTTCCGGCGACCGTTCGCTGTCCCGGCGATGAGGACAAAGCGTGATCGGAAGCTTGACGGAACTTCCCGAAAGGCTCACTCGAGTTAATCACGATCCCCCGATGCGTCGATGCGTCGATGCGTCGATGCGTCGATGCGGACGGCGGAGAGGCTGGACCACCGGCCGCCGGTACCTTGGAGCCAGCTGTCTACGTCGTGATCGCCACTCCCCCTCTCAGCGGACGTCGGGCTCCGCGAAACGCTGAAGACGCACGGCAAAGCCCATCATGTATAATGAAAAAAATCAATGTCTATGAAAGACCGTCAATCATTCATTGATAGTGCTCTTCTGGTCAGACCCCGGTCACGTGACGCGCTGTAGTGCCTTCTCACGGCGCTGCGCCACGCTGGAGCCGGACTCACGCCGTGCCATCCGGCGCAACACGATCGGAGCGAGCACGATGCCCATCACCGCCCACCCGCCGAGCACGGCGACGGTCTCGGCATGCCGCCAGGAGTCCCCCAACTCGACCGTGACCGTCTCGGCGGGCAGGAACGCCGAGCGCATGCCCAGCCCCAGCCAGTAGATGGGGAACACCTGAGCGATCCCCTGCACCCAACCGGGCAGGGACGCTATCGGATAGAAGATCCCGGAGAGCGCGATCAGCAGCAGCAGCGGCAGCGTGATCAGGCCTTGGCTTCGGACGTTGGTGAAGACGGAGCCGAGGACCGCGCCGATCGGCAGGGTCGCGACCAGGCCCAGGCCGAGCACCCACGCGAAGGTCGCCCACGTCTGGGCACTGTCCACCGCGAGGCCAGGGATGATGAGCAGTCCAGGGATCAGGAAGATCGCCAGCTGCAGGATCAGGCTTCCGGACACAAGAACGATCTTGCCGACCAGGTAGGCCAGCATCCCGTGGGGCGTCGCCTTGGCCCGCAGCAGCGTGCCGTCCTCGCGGTCGGCGGTGAGGTACTGGCTCATGGTGACCATGGCCATCGCGGCGTTCATCCCCAGGATGCTGGGCAGCACGAGGGTTCCGAGCTTGAAGCCGCTGTCACCGAAGGTCCGGTCCCGCAGGAAGAAGGCGACGGCCAGCATGAGCACCGGCCAGAAGAAGTGATTGAACAGGTCACCGCCGTTGGTGACCGACTGGCGCAACTCGATCAGGCCACGGGACCATCCGGTCCGCAGAGCGTGCATGCCGGTGTTCATGAGGCAACCTCTCGTAGTTCCCGGGCCCCGGCGAACTGTTCCCCGAACTCGGCCTGCCGCACCAGTGCCAGGTACGTGTCCTCAAGCGACGCCCGCCGGACCTCCAGATCCGAGATGCCGGAGTCGTACCGCCGGAACAGGTCGCGGACGAAGGCGGTCGACTCTGAGGTCGCCTGGCGGAGCCTCTCCCCCCGGTAGGTCCAGCTGACCTCGTCCTCGCCCGCGATCCTGCGGGCGAGCTCGTGCGACGTGCCGTCGGCGATAATCCGGCCGTTGTCCAGGATCATGATCCGGTTGGCGAGGCCGTCGGCCTCGTGCAGGTCATGGGTGGTGAGCAAGATCGTCGTCTGCTGCTCGGCGGCCAGCCGGTGCACCAGCGCATGGAACTCCCGGCGGGCCACCGGGTCGAGGCCGGCGGTCGGCTCATCGAGGAAGAGCAACTCCGGGCGGCCCACGATGCCGACCGCCACGTCCAGCCGGCGACGCTGCCCGCCGGAGAGCATCCGGACCTTCTTGTCCCGCTGCTCGGTCAGGCCGACCGCCGCGATCAGTTCGTCCGGGTTCCAGGGACGGCTGCCACGCTCGACGAGGAACGGCACATAGTATCGGCCGAGATGGGCCAGCAGCTCCCTGACCCGCCAGCGGCCGTGGTCACGCCACGACTGCAGCACGACACCCACCCTGGCCCGCCACGCCTCGTTGGCGGTCGCGGGATCGGCGCCCAGCACCCGCAGCTGCCCCGCCGAGCGCAGCCGGAAGCCCTCCATGATCTCGATCGCCGTGGTCTTGCCGGCACCGTTGGGCCCGAGCAGACAGACCACCTCGCCCTGCCGGACCTGGAAGTTTACGTCGTGCAGGACGTCGGTCGTGCCATACCGCATGCGGAGGCCGTGGACATCGACCACGACCTCGCCGAACTCCGTCATCTGGTTCCCATTCCTTCGTAGAGTGTGTGCCGGGTCGTCACACCTCCGGCGCCCGGCGGATCACGACGTCCCCGTAGTAGGTGTGCGCGGTGATCTCCGCGATCTGATCGGTGGTCTCCGGTCCCGGCACACCGTGGAGAAGGTTTCGAATGCGCCCCGTCACCGAGCGCAGGTCTAGCCGGGCGGCGGTGCCGGCCCGGATGCCGACCTCCAGGTGAGCCCAGGTGGCCATCATCGTCACCGAGCCGGAGACCACCTCACCGACGACCGTGCGCCCGTCGAGGACCTTCGCCTCCAGCACACCGACAAGACGGTCGACCGTGAGATCGCCGCGGACACCGGTGATTCGCAGCCGGCCGTCGACCGTACCGATCCGGACGTCGCCGTAGTCCTGGCCGATGTGCGCGTTGCCTGCGATGTCGCCGATCACTGTCGTCCCCGAGCCGCTGGCGATCCGGGTCCGGCCGGTGGCCCGGCCCACCGTGACGTCCCCGGAGGCGGTGACGAGCCGTAGCGGGCCGGCCTCCTCGATCTCGATGTCACCGTCCATCGTCTCGAACCGGCAGTCACTCAGCCGGCCGTCCACCCGTAGCCGCGCACTGCGGGCACTGGCCCGCAACTCGGACCCGGTGGGAACCTCGACGGTCACATCGACCGAGCCCACCCGGTGGCTCGACAGCGCGGAGCGCGACATCATCGTCAGCATCGGCAACCGGATGGACAGGGTGTTCCTGCCGAACTCGACACGGAGCCGCTTCGCGGCCGCGACGTCGACCTCGTCGCCCGGCTCGCTCGGGTGGACGCCGACCGTCACCGTGGACCGGTCGCGTACGACGACGTGGACGCTTCCCGCGAGCAACTCCGCCTTCACCAGCACCGGGCCGGTGGCCTCGTAGGTCTGCGTCTCGGACACTTCGGTCACCGCACCCAGCCAGTGACATGCCGATCGACACCGGCCGGGTACGGCTCCGCCGCACGCGCCGCGCCGCTGAGCGAGGCGGACAGGAACCGGACCAGCCAGGCGTTCACCGAGAGGCCCTCCCGGCTCGCAGCCTCCTCGATGCGCGCCTTGAGGTGCTCCGGCGGCCGGAAGTTGATGCGTGCGGTGGGGTGTTCGTCCTCCACCGTGGTGGCGACGAGCGGGGCCTCGTCGGCCCGGGCCGGCGCGACGCCGCCACCCGCCTCGGGAGGCGGGGGAATCGTGACGACGAAGGCCGGATCGATGCCCCGCAGACGGACGTCGACGAAGCCCGGCGCCATCTCTCGGGAGATCTCGTCGGCCGCTCGGGACAAGACCTCGAGCAGTGTCAACCGCAATGACGAGTCGAGCGGTGTGAGCAGACGTTCCGCGACACTCGCGGCGTCTTCGCCGAGTGACCCGGCAGCGAGGAGGAACTCTCGACGCAAGTTCTCGACATGAGGCGTGAGTTGCATAGCGCCATCGTGGTACAACGATGGCGCCATAACAACCGGATCACTGTGCCCTGAAATGCTGCCAATCGTCTCCAACGCCCGGATGCGGGCAGCCGGGACAGCCGTTGCGCCATGATGGCGCAACGGCTGTCGCGGGGTCTTCAGGCCCTGGTGTCGACCGTCAGCGCGTTGACTCCGGTGGTGTCGAAGCCCGGCATGAACGTCGGCGGATCACTCTCGACCGTGCGGAGCCGCGAAAACCGGTCGAAGAGCGCGTTCAGCGCGATCCTGCCTTCCATCCGAGCCAGCGGGGCGCCCAGACAGAAGTGGATGCCACGGCCAAAACCGAGGTGGGCGTTGCGCTGACGCCGAGCGTCGAACACGTCGGGGTCGTCGAACTGCCGCGGATCCCGGTTCGCCGCCCCGTACCAGATCATGATCATGCGATGTCCTGCCGCGTCGGGTTCTGATGCACGCGGTAGCCGTCGTGGGCGAGGGTGTCGGCGCACTCGTTTTCCAGCTCCAGGGAGCGTTGTACCACCGTGTCCTCTCGTGGTGGGATCTTCGTTCGGGGCCCAGTGGGCGAGCCGCCGGGAACGCCGGTTGGCGGCCGGCTCCAGGATGTGGGACTCGATTCGGGGATGGCTGGGTCATCCGTGGCGGCTGCTGTCGTGGTCGGGCCGTCGGCGGCAGCGGTGGAGTTGGGGGCGGGGCTGGCGGATGCAGGGCCACCAGCCCCGGTCAGTTTCCCGACGCCCCCAGCCGTCGTGCTTCAGCGACCGCCGCCTCGATAGCCTGCCGGGTAGTGCCGGTACGTTCAACGACAAGTACCACGATCTGCTTGGCTTCATTCAACGTCTGCAACAGGGGTCCTGGCTGCCCGCCGTGCAGAACGGCTCTGAGCACCATCGGTGCCGCTGGTAGCCGTCTGGTAGACGATTCGGCCGTGTCGTGGGCCCGGTAGGTAACCGGTGATGCCGGTGGCATCACCGGGCGCACGGTCGCAGTGCAGAGTCATGAGGGTGGTGCCCGGTCGTGAAGGCGGTGTGCCCGTCGTCGCCGGCGCGTTGCCGGCGGCGACGGAGCGGTTGTGGCGGGGTAAGCCGGTTTCGGTGGCTGACCGCCGTCTGGGTTTCCCGGGTGGCGGGTAGGTGGCGCCGCCGGAGGCGCTACCGCCCATGGGGCCGGAGTTCCATGTCATGACGACTTCCTTGTGGACGTGGGGCCCCAGAACACGGGGTGTGGGCCCGTGGGGGCGGGTCAGTGCGTGGTGCCGGGTGCGATGGTCCGGGACGGGGGGGCACGAGTTGGGTGGCCTGCTCGATGACGGCCTGCTGGCGTGGTGATGCCGGCGGCATCACCGGAAGCGTTGGCTATCGCATGGCAGTGAGGGCACACTCCGCACGCCGGCCGTGGGCGGCGACGTGTCCGACGACGAGGGCCTCCAGATGTCCAGCGTCGAGGCACAGGGGTGACCCTCGCCAGGTTGGGGTGATGCCGGCGAGGGTCATGGTGGTGTCGGTGTGGTGGTCGGGACCGTGAGTAGGTCGTGCAGATCGGTGGGGTACTCGCGGATGTCGGCCGTAGCGACGTGACGGACGATGCGGGCACGGTCCAGGACGGCGATGTCGTGGGCGACTTGGTAGGCCAGGGCGAGGTTCTGCTCGGCGAGCAGGATCGCGGTGCCTTCGGCGGCGAGGCCGGTGATGATCGCCGCGAGCTGCTCCACGACGGTGGGGGCGAGTCCTTCGGACGGCTCATCGAGCAGGAGTACGTCCGGGGCGGCGAGCAGCGCGCGGGCCAGGGCGAGCATCTGCTGCTCGCCGCCGGAGAGTTGGTGAGGGCGGTGCTGGCGCCGCTGGGCTAGGACCGGGAACAGGTCGAGCACCTGGCGGGCGTCGATGCTCCTGGTGCGGGTGGGGTGTGGTCGGGGCAGGGTGAGGTGTTCGTCGACGGTGAGTCCGGCGAACAAGCGTCGGCCTTGGGGCACCATGCCGAGGCCGGCGCGGGCCCGACGGCGGGTGTCGCATTCGGTCAAGGGCTGTCCGTGCATGAGGATGTCGGTGCCGGGTCCGGCGGGGTGTAGGCCGGCGATGGTGTTGATCAGGGTGGTCTTGCCGGCGCCGTTGCGTCCGACGACCGCGGCCACCCGGCCGGCCCGTACGTCGAGGGTGATGTCGGTGAGCACTGGTGCGCCGGTGTAGCCGGCGCTCAGGTTACGCACGCGCAGCACTGGTGTGCCGGCCACGGCCGCCGGGGTGGCCGGGCTGTCGGGTGCGGGGCTGGTGAGGGTATCGCCGCCGAGGTAGACGCGGCGTACGTCGGGGTGGTCGCGGATCTGTGCGGGGGTGCCGGTGGCGATGTGCTGGCCGTGGTGCAGCACGGTGACGGTGGTGGCGACGGCGGCGACGAAGTCGAGGTTGTGGTCGACCAGCAGCACGGTCATGTCCTCCGGCAGCGCGCGGATCAGCTCGGTGAGGTGGGTGATCTCCTCGGCGGCGAGGCCGGCGGAGGGCTCGTCGAGCAGCAGGAGCCGGGGCGTGGCGGCGAGCGATACGGCGATCTCCAGGCGGCGCTGGTCGCCGTAGGCGAGTTGGCCGGCGGGTCGTTCGGCCAGGTTGGCCAGACCGACTTGGGTCAGCGCTGCGTGGGCGGCGGTCATGGCACGGTGTTGGGGCCGTAGGGCCGTGAGGCGTTGCCCGGGGACGGCGAGTAGCACGTTCTGCACGGCGGTGAGCGGGCGGGCCAGGGCCGGGTGTTGCCAGGTGCGGGCGATCCCGGCGCGGGCGCGGCGGTGGGCTGGCCAGCTGCTGATGTCGTTTGCGGCGTAGTGGATGCGTCCGGAGGTGGGGCGCAGGGTGCCGGCGACGAGGTGCAGCATGGTGCTTTTGCCGGCGCCGTTGGGGCCGATGATCGCGTGTCGGGCTCCGGGGGGCAGTTCGAGGCTGACCTCGTTGACAGCGCGGCGGGCGCCGTAGGAGCGGCTGACGGTCGCCAGGTGTAGTAGCGCGCTGGTCATGTCCGTCTCCTCAGGAGTCGGGTGGTGAGGCCGGCGAGGCGGTGCCGGGGCAGGTAGGCCAGCAGCAGGAAGGCCAGGCCGAGCAGGGTGGGTCCGTGGCCGCCGAGGAGGCCGCCGGCCCAGTCCCGGGCGGCAACGAGGAAGACCGCTCCGGCGCAGGCCCCGGCCATGCTGCCGGAGCCGATGAGCGCGGCAGCCAGAGCGAGGGCGGATACGCCCATGGCCGCGTCGGCGGGCGAAATGTAGCGGGTGTCCGCGATGGCCAGTGCCCCGGCTGCGCCGGCGATCCCACCGGCGATCGTGTACGCGGCGAGCAGCAGCCGGCCGGTGTGATGCCCGGCTGCCTGCACCCGGGGTTCGTGGGCGGCGGTGGCGCGCAGCAGCGACGCGAAGCGGGTCCGAACGATCACGGCGACGGTCGCGCCGATCAGCAGGGTGCAGGCCAGCACGTACAGGTACACCCAGCCGGGCCGCACCATCGCCGGCAGGCCAGGCAGCGCGACGACGGGCGGTGTGTGGGTGCCTTCGCTGCCGCCGGGTGCCCACTGGTTCGCGGCGGCATGGACGAGTTCGCCGAGGCCGAAGGTGACCATGAGGAAGGTGGTGCCCCGGGCCCGCACCGCCAAGACGCCGGTGACGGCTGCCGCGACGGCGCCGGCAGCGGCAGCGGCGAGCAGTTGGACCGGGCCGAGGCCGGTCAGCGTGGCGACGCTCGCGGCGGTGTACGCGCCGACGACCAGGTAGGCGGCCTGTCCCAGCGGCGCGAGTCCGGCGAGCCCGGCCAGGAGTTGGGCGCTCATCGCGAGGACAGCCATGACCAGGGCGGTGGTGGCAAGAGAGATCAGGTAGGCGTTGACCAGCCACGGCAGCGTCACCGCCGCCACCAGAACACCGACCCCCGCTGTGGGCAGCAGCCACGCTGGTCCGACCCCGCGGCGGCGGTTCGGCGTCTGCGTGATGCCCGCGTCGGGGCGTGGGGTGAGGATGGTGGTCATGCGGGCCGTCCCGGGAGTGCGGTGCGTTGGCGGATGGTGAGCGCGGCGAGCATGGCGGCGGCGAGCAGGAACGCGGCGGCGCCGGGGACGACGGCGACGCCGAGGGTGAGGGTCTGCCCGACGCCGAGTGCGGCGAGCAGGGTGCCGCGGATGCTGCCGAGGCCGCCGACGACGCAGACGATCAGCGAGTACACCAGGATGGTGGTGTCCACGCCCGGCGATGGGCCGATGACCGGCGCCCCGAGCACCCCGGCGGTTACGGCGAGGACTGCCCCACCGACCAGCACCCCGGTCCGGACGAGGCCGGTGCGCAGGCCGATGGCGGCGGCCATGCCCGGGTCGGCGACCACCGCGCGTACGACCGCTCCGGCGCGGGAGCGCTGCACGAACCAGAACAGCCCCACCACGAGCAGCATCCCGACGGCGATGAACCCCAGCCGATAGACCGGATACTGGTAGTCGCCCAGGCTGACCGAGCCGGCGAGCGCCCGTGGTGGGTCGACTGAGCGGGGTTCGGCGCCGAACACGGTGCTGAACTGGTCGGCGGCGATGTAGGCGACGCCGAGGGTCGCCAGTACCTGATCGAGCGGCCGGTCGGTGAGCGGGCGCACCGCGGCGGCCAAGCCCGCTCCCCCGAACGCGCCCACCACCACCGCACCGGCGAGGGCGAGGGCGAGGCCGGCCCAGCCGCCGTCGGCGAGGTACCACGCGAGGTAGGCGCCAGCGAGGTAGAGGGTGCCGTGGGCCATGCTGAGCACTCCGGCCACGCCGACGATCAACGTCAGCCCAGCGGCGATGGTAAACAGCAACAGCCCGTACGCGACGCCGTCTAGCGCGGTGATGGTGTAGGGGTTGGCGAGCCCGTCCAGGCCCACGGCACTCCTCCTTTCTCGCTGCGGGTCCGCCGGTCAGGCGGGGCGACGGCCGACGGTGGTGTGCATCAGGTAGCCCGACATCAACAGCTGCGGGTCCATCAGCACCTCCCGCAGCTCGGTCAGTTCGTCGCGGGTCATCCCGGCGTCAAGCAGCTGCGCCTCGCGCTGAATCGAGTTGCTGCGGTGTAGTAGGCAGATGCCGTCGCCGCCGCGCCAGGACCGGGATTCGATGTGGCTTTCGACCTCGACCAGGCCGGCGCGCATCAGCACCTCCGGTGCCCGCTTGGCCCAGCCCATGTCGGCGCCCTTCGACTCGCCGAAGCCGATCAGCGCGTCGTGGAAGCGTTCGATCAGGTCGGTGGCGCGGGGGCTGGGGCTGCGGCGGATCATGTCCCGCCAGGTGCAGTCCCAGTCCGCCACCACGAGCACTCCACCCGGAACGAGAGCCCTCATCAGCTGGGTGAGGACCTGCTCTCGCTCGGGCAGGTGCATCAGCACCAGCCGCGCGACGACCGCCTGCTGCGACCCCTCCAACGTCAGGTGGCGGATGTCGCCGGCCCGGACGGTGATGTTGGGGCCGGTCGGGATGTAGCGGGGGTCGAGGTCCACGGCAGTGACGTGCCCGGTCGGAGCGATCTGCTCGGACAGCCAGGCGGTCAGGGTGCCCGCTCCGGCGCCGATGTCGGTGACGTTCCAGTCCCGCGTCAGCCCGGCCTCGGTCAGGAGCCGACGGGTGCCGGTGTCGAGGATCTCACCGAGGAGCCGCAGCTGGTTGGCAGCCTCGTCGGTGGCGTTGTCGAACATGTATCCGGCGGTCTGCTCGCCGGCGGTGCTCGTCGTCATCGTGTCTGTCCTTCCGTGGGGTCAGGAACCGAGGGTGGTCAACGTCTGCACGGTGCGGTTGACCCACACCTGCCCGTCCTGGGCGACCTCACGCAGGTAGTACGCCTGCACCGGGGTGTGGTTCGTGGGCCCGAACTGCCAGGCACCCCGGGGCGAGTCGATCGACCCGACCCGCGACAGCGCCGCCGTCAGCGACTGCCCGGTCAGCTCACCACCCGCCCCGGCAACCGCGGCGGACGAGGTTGCCGCACTGACCGCCGTGGAGCTGTCAGACACCGGCGACACCGCTGGGGCGTCGGGGCCGGCGAGCGCTTCGGCGATGGCCTTGTCCAGCACCAGCGCCGCGTCCCACGCGCACACGTGGTAGAGATTCGGCAGCTTCCCGTCGTTGGCCGCGGTGTAGCGGCGCACGAAGTCCCGGTTCGCCGCGTTGTCCAGGGTGGTGGAGTAGTTCAGGGCCGTGTAGATCCCCTCCGCCGCCGAGCCCAACGCCGTCAGCGCCGGGCCCTCGGTGAGGAATCCCGAGGCGTACAGCGGCACATCGACGCCGTACTGCCGGTACTGCTTGACGAACTCCACCGCGGAGGCGCCAGCGTAGAAGGTGTAGACCGCTGCCGCCCCAGATTCCTTGATCTTGGTCAGGTACGGGGAGAACTCGGTGGTCGGGGCCGGCGCCCACGGCGTCCATGTCGGCTCTCCGCCCGGGTTGGCCAGCTTCCCGCCGGCCTTGCGGAACGGGTCGACGAAGCCGCCGATCTGGTCGCGTCCGCCGATGTAGTCCGGGCCGATCACCCACACTCGGCCCTCGCCGACTTTCTGGCGCAGGTAGCCGGCGATCGACGCGCCGGTCTCCTGGCTCAACCACGACGTCGACCACAGATAGGTCGGATCCTCCACCGTCGATGGGCGCCCGCCGGTGCCGATCAGCGGCACCCCGGATTCCTTCAGCACCGGATACAGGGTCTGCACCGTGTCCGCGGTCCCGCCGCCGACCAGGGCGAGGACCTTGTCCTGCTCGATGAGCTTGCGCGCCGACGCGAGCGCGGTGGCCTTACCCTCGCCCTCGTCGGCCTCGATCACCGTGACGGGTCGGCCGCCGAGCTTGCCGCCCAGCTTGTCCAGGGCCAGCCGAAACCCGGCGGCCTGGTCGTCGCCGATCGCTTTGTAGGGGCCGGACTTCGGCACGATCAGGCCGATGCGGATCTCCTCGCCGCTGGCGTCCGAGTCGCCAAGGCTGGACCCGGAGCATCCGGAGACCGCAAGCAGCAGGGCGGCCGCGGTGACGATAGCTCGTCGCCGTCGAGATCGGCCGGTGGTCTGTTGAGGGGTCACAGAAATCCTTTCGTTGACAGGTGCGCATTAGGGACACGCCGGGACTGGCCGTGTTCGGGATCTGTGCGGCTGCTCCTCGCAGCCAGGGGTGATGCCGGTCGCATCACAGGTAGTGGATTGGCTTGCGGCGCCGTCGATGGTGAGCAGGTGTTCCAGGACGTAACGCACGGAGGCGGGCTCGGTGGCGTCGCAGGTCAGGACCGGGACGTGCGACGCCACCCGCAGCGCCTCGCGGACCTCACGACGGTTGCGAGTGCCGCCGAGCGGCCGGTTGATCGCGACCAGGTACGGCAGGCGGCGGGCGTCGAGCCAGTCCAGCGCCGGATACGACACGGGCAGCTGTGTGGTGTCTACCAACACCACGGCACCGAAGGCACCGGCGCTGCACTGGTCCCACATCCACCACCAGCGCCGCTGGTCGGGGGTGGTACGCACGGCGATGGTGACACCGGTGGGCAGCGTGGCGTAGCCGATCTCCCACACGCTGCCCGGTTGCCCGGCCAGCACCGGGTGGCCGTGACTGGCGGACCGCAAGAAGCATGTCTTGCCCACGCCTGGGCCGCCGGTCACCAGGACCGTGACCACCGAGGCCCGGCCGCCTGTCACGCTGGTGTCCCTGTCCACGATCATCACCGCCCGCACGCGAGTCAGCCGGCGGTGCGGGGTCCCGGCTTGGCCTGCTCACCGATCCGGGCCGCGAGGGCCGCCAGTTCGTAGGCGACCTGGGATGTGTCGCAACCGGTGCGGGCCAGGGCCGCCAGCGAGGTGCCGTCGGGCACCTGCTGCACCACGAGCGTTCCATCGGTCATCACCAGCATCTGGAACAGTACGCCGCGGGTCTCCAGCAGTTCGGTGGCACCGCGGGCCAGGCTGACCAGGCCGGACACAATAGCGGCGAGCTGGTCGCCTCGGTCGCTGTCCAGACGAGCGGTGCGGGCCAGCAGCAGCCCGTCACCGGACACCGCGACGACATGGGCCACGTCCGGAATCTGCCGGGCCAAGCCATCCAGCACGACCGAAAGCTGGGAGTTGCGCGGTGTGGCAGTGGTGGGGCTCATCCGTGTTCTCCTGTCGAAAGGGGAGGGGTAGCAGCCGCGGCTCGCAGGCCGCGTAACGTGCCGGCGACCTGCGCCCGGATCGCCGCGGGATCGATCGGCGCGCACGGCTCCTCGGAGTGGGTGCGCGGTGTCGGTATCCCTGCCGGCACCACGTGCGCTTGGGAACGGCGCCGGGGCAGACCGGAGGTGGTGCGCCCGTCGGTAGCCGGCTCAGCGGTGCTCGCCGCAGCCTGCCAGCCCGCGTCCGCCGCGGTCTGGAACCCACCGTGCCCGTCGCCGCTGTGCGGCCACAGCCACGGCGACTGGTCCGCCAACTGCTCAAACACTTGGGCATCCGCCGGCTGGGCAGTGCCCGCCGGCAACGGAAGCAGACCCTCGCGGCGCACCAGCGGCAGCTCCCTCGTCGCGTCCGACAGCGGCGCGGTCGGGGATGACTGGGTGGGCCCGGTCCAGCCGCTACCGGTTCGCGGATTCGGTGGCACCGACGCGCCAGCCGTATTGACCGGCGGCGCGACCGGCTGCTGAGGCCCTCGCTGGATCTGGCTGGGAACGACAATCTCCCGTACGTGCACCCGGGTCACGTACTCGGCCGGTACGGTCACCTCGGCCGTGATGCCGGACGGCCGGCTCGGGGTCAGGCGCACCGTCACGCCGAACTCACGGGCAAGGCGGGACGCCACGACCAGACCCATCTGGTCGGTGACCGTGACCTCCACCTCCGGACTCGACAGCAGCGCGTTGGCGCGTTCCAACTGCTCGGAGGTCAACCCGAGGCCGGAGTCGACGATGAGGATCTGCACGTCACGCCCAGCCCACACCGCGCGCACCTGCACCTGGTCGGCGGAGAAGCGGGTAGCGTTGTCCAGCAGCTCCGCGAGGATGGACTTGACGGCGTCAACCGCGCGGGCGTCGATCTCGACCTGGACCAGCCGCTCCATGCTGATCCGAGCGAAGCCCTCGGTTTCCGACGACGCCGCCTGGATGAGGTCGCCGAGCTCCACCGGCTGTCGCTGCACCTGGCCCGGGCCACCACCGGCGACGATCAGCAGGTTCACGCCGTAGCGGCGCAGGCGCGTCGCCTGCTGGTCAGCGTCGAACACCCTGGCCAGCCGCTCCGGGTCATCCTCATCGCGTTCAAGGTTGTCAATGCTGGCCAGTAGCTGCTCCGTCAGCGCCTGCACCCGGCGCCCAACCGACGTGATCATCGCGCTCACCAGAGCCCGGCTCCGCGCCTGATCCACCGTGGCGTCCACCGCGGAGCGAAGTACCCCGTTGAAGGCGTCTGCGACCCGGCCCACCTCATCCCGACCGACCACCGGCACCGAGACCCCGCCAGCGTCCTCGGCCAACCGCTGGGCCTCCGCAGGGTTCGAGGTGGCCCGCAGCCGTGCGACCAGGCCCGGCAGCTCGACATCCGCCACCCGCCGCGCACCCTGCTCCAACATTGACAGCTGGCCCACCAGTGACCGCGCCACCCGCAGCGCGGTGAACACGGCAACCGCCAACATCACTATCAGCACACTGGCCTGCAGCACCGCTGCGCGAACCTGCTCCATCCACAGGCCGTCGGCGGTAGCCCCAACGTCGCCGTTCACCGTCGCCTGCACCTGGGCCAAAAGCTGCGCCCGGGCGGTCATCACCCGGCTCCACTGCTCAGCACCACCCGGCAGCCGTACCGGCTCGTACACCGCGGTGCCCGACACCACCCCGTCTATCCGTACGGCGGCCAGCACGTCCGGGCCGGTCAACGTCCGACCCACCAGCGCCTGCCACAACGGCCGCGCCAGAGCGTCGAACTCACGCAGCGCCTCGTCTTGGGCAGAACGAGTGGCCACCACCTCGGCATGTAGCGCCGGGGTCAACCGCCGCGCCGCCACCGCCTGCAACACCGCCACCTGCTGCTGGCCCACCGACTCCCGGGCCCGCGACAACGCCGCCGACGCTCGTATCTCATCCGCGAGCTGAGGAGTCACTCCGCTCTGCGCTACTGCCGGCAGCAGGTCATCAAGATCAGCGACTATCCCGCGGTAGCCGAAAGCTACCGCCGACAGCGACACCTGCCCGTCACCACGCACCCGCTGCCGCTGCGCCCTCATGTCCACCAAGCCGGCATCTACCCGGGCCAACACCACTCGCACCGACTCCGGGAGCTCATCAAGCCGGTCAAGCCGGTCGCGCTGCTCGTGGAACCGCGACAACGCGCGGTCCGTGTCCTGGACTGCCCGCTCGAAGTCCGCAGGAGTGACCGTCGAGCCAGGCAACAGCAAACCCACCGCGGCGTTGCGCTCGGCCTGAAGCCGCTGTGTCACCCCCGCACCGGCCGCACTCGCCGCGAACATGTCCGCGGAACGCTGCGCGGATCTTGCCTCCGCGATCGACGACCAGAGGCCGAAACCCGTCGAGAGCACCGCCGCCAGCGCGGTCGGTACCACGATCAGCGCCGCCTTGACCCGGACCGGCATGTCGGCCAACAGCCGCGTTCTCGCAGCCGAGCCCTGCCTCGTCGTGCTGTCCAACCCCACCATCCTTGTAGTCGTGCCCCTGACGACAGGCCGCGATTCGCGAGAGAGGGCACTCACGCGGGCCGCCGCTCAACGGCCGTGCCCGAGGGCGAGGCCGGCCCCCTACATGAGCGACACCAACCGCTAGATCTCCGCCTCACGAGCCAACCCGCCACGCCATCTAGAACCAGCCCAACCAGTAAGGCGATGGCCACCAACGCCTGTCCCACAACGCTCCTTTCTCGGCGCCCCGCACCCGGCTCAGACAGGAGCACGCTTCAGGCCTGGATGATCCGGCTTGTGAACGAGCCGCAGCGCAGCCTCGGGCACGCATCAGGCCGTCGAACCGCTCGGCGTCGTCGCCCGTGATGTCGATACGGGAACGCAGGTGTGCGGTGACTTCTGGCAGGAGACGACACCCGGGCACTGCGCGACCTCATCAATCACGACGCAGCATGACTGTCATAGCGTCCTCTCGGTGTTGGGCATGGTGAGGCTGATGCCGGCGGCATCGGTTGCTGTGCTCCGCGCGTGCGAGGGATCGCCCATGGCGCGGTCAAGAGATCGCGGCCCGAGTGCAGGGAGTCCACGTCTCGCATGTTCAGGGCGGGGCCGGGCAGCAGCCCGAACCACAGCCTCGGCAACGACACCCGTCAGGGTTAGCGACATCTTGTCCCGCCGTTGATGCAGCCATCCTCCGATGCCTAGCAGCAAAACACAAGACATCATGTGGGGTAAATGACGTTGGGGGGTGAGCATGGAAGTTAGACCTCCATATGCCTGACCTCGGCCCGTTGACACTGCTGTCGGCGACGGCAAGAGCCTTAGTTGCAGGGTGTAGTGGGAGCTAGTGCAGATCACAGCGATCCGGGCGCAACGCCCACGCAATGCGCGGGCGCAGCGGGCGCAATCACGCTTGCCTTGCGGCACGTTCCCGAGCCCTTTTAGCGTGATCTTTAGCCGTGGCGGGGTGACCGGGCAGCCGCATTCCCGCTTCCCAGGGGAATGACTTCAGCTGTTCAGCCACTGGCCGGCGGCTGCAGTGGGCCAGACGATTCCGCTCGACCCGCTGTGTCCCTCACTCGCTAACGACTCTCGGAGTTTCCGCGAGTCTGACGAGTTGCTGCACATCGCCGAGTTGACTTATCACCCGGGGTCCCCGCATCGCTGGCGTTGTCCAGTGCACTCTGCACCGGTGCCAGCCCAGCGACCGTCTCCTGCGGCGTGCCCTGGCGGGGCACCGCCGCGGTCGCCTTTGCCGCCTCCCCGACCGACGCGGAGAAGCGACCAAAACCGGCCTGAACGTTCTGAATCGGGTCGCGGACCCGGGCCATACCGACGGCCACAGCGGCGAACCCAGCGCCCGCGGCACGAGCGCCGACCTCCTGCGCCTGGCTACCGGCTGCGGCGGTCAGACCGCGAGCTTTGTCGACGCCAGCGGTCAGGGCGCCCAACTCGCTGTGGATCTTCTCGATGATCGACACGTGAAGCACTCCTCCGATCGGCGATGACGCGATGGCTGCGTCCTAACGGGTCGTGCCATCGGGCCAGTGACCGGCCTCGAGCGACTTGTCAGACTGGTCTACATAGCACTGACTGCGGGCTTGCCGGTACCACGAAGCTGGGCGTGAACGCCGGTGAGGCCCCTTGGCCTTGCACTCCACGAACATCTGCCGGATCACCCAAGACGTGCGCTCCGGGGCCTTCCACGATCAACTGGTCAACGAGGTCCCTATCTCGCTCGATAGCGTGAGGTGGCGGTACTGCGGTCAACCGTCGGTGTTCCGTGCTGCTGGCGCTAAAGCCGAAGTGCCTGCCAGTCGAGCACGCCGTCACCGAGCGCGGTGACCGCCCCGACTAGGCCCAAACGGCGTGCTCGCACATCCGGGTCCGAGTCGAGGCGGCGGTGACCGCTGAGCCGAGCTGGCCTGCCGCCCCGATGATGACGCGCAGGATCATGGCAGGGACTCCCTACGCAGTTCTGCGGCGTACTTCGCGCCCCAGGTCATCGTCTTCCACGGTCAGCCCGGCCTTCTGCACGTGCGTCTGCAGCGTCGGCGGATCAACCCAGAGCCAGGGAACCAGTCCCCGATCCGGTCGCGGTATCGCAGGCGCAGGGTTACCTCACCCGGGTACGCGTCGCGGCTCTGTGCGGCCTCGCCCCATGCGACGTGGCCAGGTCCACGCCAGTCGACGCTGGTGACAAGCAGGCGCCCGGCGGGTGTCATCCATCCGGCCAGATGGGGGTTTGTCAAATTAACGGCCCCGTCTCACATTCGGTTTGCGCCGGGAGGCGCTGTTGGTTCGAGTGGAGGTGAGAGACCACCACCTTCGGCCTGTCGTAGCAGGTCGATGTAGCTGGGGCAGCCTGATGCGGGTGGTGCCGGGGAGAGTGGGAGCAGCCCTGACAACGCCGGGACGTGCCAGTACTGCCAGATGGGGCGGGTCCGGCTAGCGAGGTGAAGAGGAGTACGCGAGGAACCGGCATCTTACGTCCTTCAACAGTGACACCGACTCGAACCTGGTGGATGAGGGTCGGGCGTGATGACAAACCCTGAACGGCCGCGGGCGCGCTGGTCAGCGTGAAATGCCGGAACGACCTCCGCTCGGCCGAGCTTCGGGTCATCCGGAGAGATGGTCCCCGCGAACCGACTGTAGCTTGTAGAGCGGTTATGAACCGTCAATCCTGGGGCTTTGCAGGAGTGCTCCGGGTACCGTGGCCGACGAGTCGCTGCGCTTCACTGGTGACCTGTGGGGAAGCGATCGGTGCCCAGGCGGCGAACAGGCTGCGGAAGTACGCGCCGTACTTGTCCGCGGTAGGGGGATCTTGCTCGATGACGTCCACCTCGTTAACGATGCTGAGATCCACAAAGGGTCGCATCTGGCCGGGGCTCAGGTGCCACGTCTGGTCGGTGAAGCGGTCGACGACCTCACCGGTCGTCGCTAGCTCTCGCCAGGTTCGCCTGCGGTCGCAGGCCCCGTATAGATAGACCAATGCCTCAGCGTTGTCACCGATGAGGTTACGCAGCGTGGCTCGAT
>NZ_JCANTD010000047.1:0-26177 GCF_059570675.1 Salinispora goodfellowii
CGACCCACACCGCGATGCCAAGCTCGCCCGGATCGAGCATGTGAGCAGCAGCTTCCCGCAGCGGGTGTTCGCCTTCGACGAGTTCGGGCCCCTGGTCATCCGCCCCCAGGCCGGCACCGGATGGGCGCCCGCGAGCCGTCCGCACCGGCTGCCCGCGAACTACCACAAGCTGCACGGAGTCCGGCAGTTCCACGGCTGCTACAGCCTCGGTGATGACCAACTCTGGGGCGTCGTGCGCCGGCGTAAGAGCGCCGCGAACACCCTCGCCGCGCTCAAATCCATCCGCGCCGCCCGACCGGATGGGGCACCCATCGCGGCACGGAACAAAGTTGAGCTCTGCTTCACCCCGACCTACGCCTCCTGGGCCAACCCCATCGAGGCCCAGTTCGGACCGCTGCGCACCTTCGTCATCACCGGCTCGAACCACCCCAACCACCCCGCGCTGACCCGGCGGCTGCAGGCCTACCTGCGCTGGCGCAACGCCAACGCCCGCCACCCCGACGTCCTGGCCGCCCAACGCCGAGAACGCGCCCGCATCCGCAGCGAACGACAACGACGCTGGGGCCAGCCAGCTACCCGAGCAGCCTGACCCCAACACCGCAAACGTTCGTGGTCACAGCACTAGCTGGCACGTTGTCCGGCCCCGGAGGCTGGAGGAGTGCCCCGAACTGCCGTAGCTTGTCCTCAGCGGGCAGGAGGCGCCATGTTTGCCGAGCACGTGCGGGACTTTGCGGCAACTGCCGTGATCTTCGGGTTCTTCGCTTCGAGTTGGTTCGGCTGGGCGCAGGAAGCCCCTCCGGGCAGGTGGCGCGGGCTCCTCGCCGCCGGCTCGGTGACCGGCCTCCTCACCGCGATCGCCGGTGCTCTGCTGACCTGGCGGCTCTGGCACAACGGCACCGCCTTCGACGAGGCCACCAGCCGGGCATTCGGGGTCGTGGTCGCCATCGAGTTCGGGGCCGCGGCCCTCGGGGCGGTCCTGCTCACGCGCCGTGGCCGACGGGACCTGATCTCGATGTGGGTCGCCTTCGTCGTCGGTGTCCACCTCTTCCCGGTCGCCACGCTGATCGGCTATCCGATGATCCACCTGGTCGCCGCTCTCATCACGGTCGTCTCGGTCGCCGCGATCCCGGTCGCCCGGGCCCGGAAGCTGTCGGTGAGCGCAGTCGTCGGTGCGCCAACCGGACTGGTCCTGCTCACCGCCGCCCTCTTCTCCGTGGTCGCCGCAGCCATCCTCGGTTTCTGAATCCCCGCTCCGCTGGACGGGCCTAATCTCGCTTGCCGCGGTCATGCGGTTGTCTTTTAGGTTGCACAGGTGACTGTCGAGATCCCCTACCGCCCGCTCCCGGTCAACCAGTCGAACGTCCGGTACGCCCATGGCCCGGACTCGAGCGCGCAGCAGGGTGTACCCGCTGGCGAGACCATCGAGTTCGACTGGCGTGAGAGCCACGCCTACCCCGGAACATCTCGCAAGTTCTGGGTTCACCTCCCGGCGCAGTACGACCCCACCAAGCCAGCGGCGCTGATCGTCTTTCAGGATGGAAAGCTAAACCTGGACCCAGCGGGAGAGGTCCGGGGCGGAACCGTCCTGGATAATCTCATCCACCACGGGGAAATTCCGGTCACCATTGGCCTGTTCGTGGATCCGGGCACCTTCGAGGGGGCCGAGAGTCCGACAAACCGTAACCTCGAATACGACGCCTTCGATGACCGATACGTCAGTTTCCTCCTGGCGGAGATCATCCCCCAGGTCACCGACCGCTACTCCATCACCCAGGACCCCGAGCTGTGGGGCATCGGCGGCTGCAGCAGTGGCGGTAGCTGCGCCTTCACTGCCGCGTGGTTCCGCCCGGACAAATTCCGACGGGTCGTCGGCTGCCTGTCCAGCTTTGCGCAGATGCCCGGCGGTAATCCATACCCCGAACTGATTTCCCGCGTTCCCCGCAAGCCGCTACGCGTCTTCTTGCAGGCGGGCCATCGAGACCTGCACTGGAACGAGCCCGAGCGAAACTGGCTGGCCAACAACCTCCGGGTAGCGGCCGCTCTGGCCGAAGCCGGCTATGACTTCCGTCTTGTGCTGGGCGATGGTGGCCACAGTCCGAATCATGGCGGGACCCTGATCCCCGACGCTCTGCGGTGGCTGTGGAGGCCGGCCGACAGCCAATGAGCGAAGCTTCCCCTTTCCCGGACACCACGGGGTCGTCCCGCTGGCCGTACCGCGAGTGTTATTACTACTCTCCGCGCAAGCGTGCTGGTCGTATAGTGTCCGGTGGGGAACTGGACCCAAGGAAGGGAGATCCCATGAGTGACGTTGACGGCGCGTACGCCTCCGGCACGCCGTGCTGGTTCGACATGACGGTGCCCAGCCGGGACACCGCAATGGACTTCTACGGACCGGTGCTGGGCTGGACCTTCCAGGGCGACTTCTACACGATGTGCCAGGTTCGCGGAAAACCGGTAGCGGCGATCGCCGAACCACATCCGGGCGAACCGGCGCCCGCCCAGTCGAACTGGACGATCTACCTCGCGACGGCCGACTGCTCGGCGGCCCTGCGACGGGTCACCGATGCCGGTGGCAAGGTGGTGAAGCCGCGGCAGGACGCCATGGTCGGCTGGCTGGCGATCGCCCAGGACACCACCGGCGGCGTCTTCGCCCTGTGGCAGGGCCGCGAGCTGAGCGGGTCGCAAGTGGTTGACGAGGGCGGAGCGCCTTGTTGGAGCGAGGTGACCAGCGCCGACCTGGCCACCACCGTTGAGTTCTACCGGCGGGTCTTCGGCTACGACACCGAACCGCGCGAGGACGCGCCCTACGTAACGCTCAACTCCGGTGGTCGACCGGTGGCGGGAGTCTTTGCCGGCGCGGAGCAACGCCCACACGAAGGGCACGCGGCGTGGCTGGCGTACTTTCAGGTCCCCGACGCGGAGAAGGCCGCGGAGCAGGCGGTGTCGCACGGCGGTCGGGTGGTGACGGCTCCGCAGGAATCGCCGCACGGACGCGACGTCGTCCTAGCCGATCCGTTCGGAGCCACCTTCGTGGCCACCGAACGCCGCGGCCCGTTCCGCCTCGGGCATACGAGATAAGCCCTGGCGCCGTTCCGCCCGCATCTCGCGGCCCCGGTCCTATCCTTCGATGCTTCCCTACCGATAGGACGCGATTAAGGAATACGTCGATCTTTAACCAGCACGCTCGGATTGAACGCGAAGGGAACCGACGCCAGATGGGTCAAACCAAGGTAGGCACAATCGCGGGCTTCGACCTGACCGTCCAGAACGCAGACGGCATACGCGACTTCTACGCAGACGTGACTGGCTGGAAGCCGGAGCCGCTAAGCATGGGCGACTACGACGACTACATGATGCTCGCACAGGACGGTAACCCGGTCGCTGGCATCTGCCATGCCAGGAACGACAACGCCGACCTACCGCCACAGTGGATCACCTACATCGCGGTCAGCGACCTCTCCGCAAGCCTGACCCGGGTGGCGGAGAAGGGCGGCAAGGTTGTGCGCCAGCCCAACGGGACCGGGCCAGGTGGATTCGCACTGATCCAGGACCCCGCGGGCGCGATCATCGCGCTGATGCAAGACCCCCACACCGACTGAGCCGCACGCAGCCTCAGCGTGCCGCGGTGGAGGCCGCCGGCGGCATCGCCGAACTGATCTCTCTGGGCGAGAAACCGATTCAGTCAGTGGACCACTTGGACAAGTCCACGACGTACGAGGTGGACCGGGTTGTTACCGCCGCAGACCCCGCCGACTACGACGCCTTGGTGTTGCCCGGTGGGGTGGCCAACCCGGACTTCTTGCGGGCCGACCCCGACGCGGTGCGCTTCGTTCGGACCTTCGTTGAATCCGGTAAGCCGGTAGCCGCCATTTGTCACGGCCTGTGGCCACTGGTCGAGGCGAACGTGGTGCAGGGCCGCACCCTCACCTCCTGGCCAAGCCTGCGCACCGACTTGGCCAACGCCGGCGCTACCTGGGTTGACGAGGAGGTCTACGTCGACAACGGCCTGATCACCAGCCGTAGGCCCGGCGATCTGCCGGCATTCTGCGCCACGCTGGTCGACGAAATTGCCGACGGCGGGCATACCGGGTCGGCCACGTGACACCGGCAATACGGGTCTCCTACGGGAGCAGTAAGCCGCGGCGTACCTCGCTGATCGCGCCCGGCCCGCGAAAATATCGAGCCGGGCGCGGCCAACTATGCCTGGAAGCGGGTACGGCGTCGACGCCCGATCACGTAGCCCGCACCGCCGAGGAGCAGCAGCGCACCGCCGATGCCGGCCGCGGTCGCGGTGTCGGCACCAGTCACGGCCAGCCCGCCGCCTTCGCCCCCGGTGGTACCCGGGTCGGCCGGTGAGGCAGAGGTCGATGCACCAGTCGGCGTATCGGTCGGCGTCGCCGTTGGCGTATCGGTCGGCGTCGCCGTTGGCGTATCGGTCGGCGTCGGTGTGGGCTGAGCCGCGCAGTCAAGCTCACGTGCGGCGTACAGGCCATCATGGAGGTAGGCCAGATACCCATCGATATCCGTGTTTCGCAGCACCTCCCGGGCAGCCGCATCAACGTTTGGGCCGGCGTCGGTCAACGTCTGGACCACACGGATCCGCAGATCCACCGACCAGGCGCCCTACAATTCCGCCTTGAGGAACGACCGAAGATCACCTGTGCCGTTCAACCGCTCGGTTATCTCACGCGGCACAACAATCAGCGAGTCGGTCTTCGCTGCGGACAGGATCTGGGCGGCCAACACCCGCACCTCCTCATCCGTGGCGGTGTCCAGATTGATGGCGACGAGCTCGCAGATGTCCGTGTACACCGTGCGCTCAATCGGCTGACAGGACGCGTCCAGCCCGGGCGGTCCGACTTGAGCTGCCGCCGGCGTCGCCGGAATCAAAAAGGCCGCCGCCATCAGAGCGCCAGCCAGAACCTTCCATCGCATGCGATTTTCCTCCCGTGAATCAAAACATCGGAATACTACCGCTGCCCGGCGGAACCGCAAGCGGGATACACAGCACCGATATCACTTTGTTGGGCTGACGCCAGTTAGTGGGATATGGGCGAAATTCGGGGAATAGGTAAGAGTTAGCCATCACTCCGGACTCGCCGCCCCGACAAAATGCGGAGATCTATACCATTCCGCCATCTTGATGACCGTTCAACAGCCTTATCCTGCCCAGCAGCAGATTTCGGTATAATGCAGGACGAGGGCAGCTACAACGATCGGCACGAAGCGGAACGACCGAGATAGACCTCGCCGGACGGTCCACCGGTTCACCCGGCGGACCGTCCGGCGCAACAGCGCCTGTCTTCCTGTCAACGACGTGCGCGAGGATCAGAGTGGGTCAACGCCGCTTGGCCCGCTGGGCGTCTTTGATGACCCGGGCGAGTCTTCGACCGGCGCGGCGCTGGGCCGCAGGATCCGCGCGGAGCTCTGCCCAGGCGGCCTCACGGCACAGCTGATTCCAGGCCCGCAGTCGTTGCTCGCTCAGCCTCCCGTCGGCGACGGCCGCGAGCACCTCGCAACCAGGTTCGTTGGCATGGCCGCAGTCACCGAAGCGACAGCCGAGCGCCAACTCCGCGATGTCGTCGAACCCCGCGTCAACGGTGGCGACGTCGGCATGAACACCGACCTCGCGCATGCCGGGGGTGTCAATCAGACAGCAGTCGCCCTCCAGTGCGAAGAGCTGCCGGGCAGTGGTGGTGTGCCGGCCCTTCGCGTCCGAGCTTCGGACCGCTCCGGTGGCGCCCAGCTCCCGGCCAGCAAGGGCGTTGAGGAGCGTCGACTTCCCTGCCCCGGACTCGCCGACGAGCACCAGCGTGCGCTTCGCGCACCGACCGAGGAGATCAGACACCCCGGTGGCTGTCGCCGCCGCGACGGAGATGACGTCAACACCGGGATGCTGCTGGAGCAGACCGCTTTCGATCTGCGCGGTGGAGCTCACCAGATCAGCCTTGGAGAGGATCACCAACGGTGCCGCTCCGGCGTCCCAGGCGAGCGAGGTGAAGCGTTGCAGCCGGCCGTGGACGACCGGCCGGTCCAGGCCACAGACAATGCCCACCACGTCCACGTTCGCGGCGATGAGTTGGCTCCCTCCGGTGGAGGGATCACGACGGCGCAGCAGTGAAGCCCGCGGCAGCAGGTCGAGGACGCGATCGTCGTCGACGACGACCCAGTCACCGACCGCGAGCGCGGGTGCCGAGGACCGTACGGGGAAGTGTTGGGTGTCGTCTTCGGTGCTGATCAGGACGGCTGAACCGTCGTGGCGGACGACGCGCCCCGGACGGCCGGCACCGTGCGCGGCAAGCGCCGCCTGCCATCGATTCGACCAGCCCAAGGCGGCAAGAGACATGGATGTTTCGGGGGTCTCCGACGGACCCCTACGGGGAGAAGACAACTGAGGAACCTTCTGCGGGAAGGAGTGAAATCCGATCGGGTGAACCGATCGTCACCTGATGTCGCTCAGGCGCACGAAGCGTGGCGGTCTTCAGCTGTCACATGCATGAAAACGCCACCTCCTCCTTCAGATCCCCCGCAGCCTCACTGCGAGGCCCGCTGACACCCTACTCCATCCATCCCCAGGTGTCATGAATCACGCACGACCCCCCGCACGGTGCCGACACGTAGGTCGGCGAGATTGTGCTGGACCAGCAGCAGGGTCGGATCCGCTACCAGCAGTGCGGGCAATGGCGTACGTCGCGGTTGGCCAGAAGCCGCTGAGCACGGTCAGGAAAGGCTACGGACACCTACCGTCTGTCCGCCGCTCTCCTCGCCGGTCGGCCGAAAGCCCAACCTGAGGTAGAAGCCCGCCGGCCCGCCCACCCCCGGCTCCCAGGTGACGTATGCCCGGTCACCGCCCCTTGCCCGGATTTCTCGACATACGGCGTCAACCGCGAACCGACCGTAGCCACGCCCCTGTGCCTCAGCCGCGATATTCAGCCGCCACAGGCCCGACCTCAGATCGTCGGCATCGTGGTCGGGCCCCCACGGAATATCCAAGAAGGCCATAGCGAAGCCGACCAGCTTATCGCCGTCATAGATCAACCTTGGCCAGGCGTAGTCGGGCCAGACGTACGCCTCCGCGAGCGACTCCGCCACGGACTCGACCAAGTGCTCCTGATCGGGCCGCACCGAGAGCGCAAGAGCCGCCTCGAGGTTCTCTGGGGTGATCCGCTCCAACCGCATGCGGCGGAGCCTAGCGGCCCGGAGGCAGAACCGGCGATCGGTTTCCCGGCAGCAGTGCGGCTTCACCTGCGCCCGAGAGACAACCCGCACCCTGTCTCTCCACAGAGGAGAGAGGACGGCCGTTTTCGGTGCCCCTGCTACGGTATGAAAGAAGTCATCCGCCGCGAGTCGAGAAGAGATTCCCAGTGACAAACACCCCTTCGGAAGACACGCCACCGGCCGCCGAACCGAACGGGTCACTCTCCTCGAAGATCGACACCACGATCGCACACCCGGCCCGGATCTGGAACTACTGGCTGGGCGGCAAGGACAACTTCGAGGTGGATCGCGAGGTCGGCGACCACACGATCGCCGCCTACCCACACATCATCGAGCTGGCCCGCAACCAGCGAAACTTCCTGGTACGCGCAGTCACCCATCTGGCCAGAGAGACCGGCATTCGACAGTTCCTGGACATCGGCACCGGCCTGCCGACAGCCAACAACACCCACGAGGTCGCCCAGTCGATCGCTCCCGAGTCGCGCATCGTCTACGCCGACAACGACCCGCTGGTCCTGGTGCATGCACGGGCGCTACTGACCAGCCATCCCAAGGGCGCGACCGACTACATCGACGCCGACTTGCGGGATCCAGACAAGATCATCGCTGCGGCGGCCAAGACACTCGACTTCACCAAGCCGATCGCCATCACCATGCTCGGCATTGTGATCTTCCTGGCCGACGACGACGAGGCCTACGGGGTAGTCGACCGCCTGGTTGAGGCGCTCCCGTCGGGGAGCTACCTGGCGATGACACACACCACCAACGCCATCCACGGCGCCGCAACCGACGAGGCGGTCCGGATCTGGAACGAGGGCGGCTCGGACCCGATGGTGGTACGCAGCCTCGACGGCATCAGCCGGTTCTTCCGCGGCCTTGAGCTGGTCGAGCCGGGCATCGTCTCACTGACCCGATGGCGACCCGACGCCGATACCGCTACCGGGCCCGAGGTGGACGAATTCTGCGGGGTGGGCTACAAACCGTGACCAGCAGATAGACACCACAGTCGGCGACCAGCGCATCCGTGGCCGGCACCCCACACGTGTACGTAACGGTCAGGTGTCAACACCTGTCGTGCCGCCCATCTGGCCTTCGGCCTGCGAGCGCACCGGGCCGGCGTCACCGCCACCCAGCCGCATCCAGCCGAGGCCCCACCCCCGATCGGCCGACGGCTACGCCGACGAGATCACCTGGCTCGCCCGCGTCGCCACCGCATACCACCAGTCACCGGTGGTGGCCGCCACCCGTACCGGATGCTCTGCCACATCCAGCAGCTACCCGACTGACCCCCGCGGTTAGCGTCCGCTGCGGCGGGTGCCCGCACGGGCCCGGGTGGAGAAGGCCGCCGCCCCGGACCGGGCCGTCCCGGACCGGGTCGGTGCGGACCGCGTCGAGGTGCTCGGCGCCGGCTTGCCGCCGCGCTGCCTCCGGCCACCGTGAGCGGGTCGCGCCTCCTGCCGGGCGCCGTCGGCGGACGGTACGGGCTGGGGGGCCAACCGTCGTTCGCCCGGGGCGATCTCGCGGAGCAGCGCGTCACCCGGGCGCGGTCGGCTCGTGGTCGCGGTGATGCCAGCCTTGCGGGTCAAGGCCCGCACCTCGGTCACCTGCGCGTCGGTCATCAGGGTCACGACGGTCCCGTCCGCACCAGCCCGAGCGGTACGCCCCGAGCGGTGCAGGTACGCCTTGTGTTCCACCGGCGGGTCGGCGTGTACGACCAGCGCCACGTCGTCGATGTGGATGCCCCGGGCGGCGATGTCGGTGGCTACCAGCGTGTGCGCCTCCCCGGTGGCGAACGCCCGCAGATTCCGGGTACGGGCGCCCTGGGCCAGGTTGCCATGCAGCTCGACCGCGCTGACCCCAGCTGCGGCCAGCCGCCGGGCCAGGGTCTTCGCACCCCGTTTGGTACGAGTGAACACCACCGTACGGTTCGACGTGGCAGTCAACTCGACCAGCACGGCGAACCGGTCCTCGGCCTGAACGTGCAGCACGTGGTGGGTCATCGCGGCGACCGGCGACAACGTTGAGTCGACGCTGTGCACGACTGGTGTGGTGAGGAACCGCCGCACCAGGACGTCAACGCCGGAGTCCAGGGTTGCGGAGAACAACAGCCGCTGCCCGCCCCGCGGGGTGCGCTCCATCAGCCGCCGTACGCCGGGCAGGAAGCCGAGGTCGGCCATGTGGTCGGCCTCGTCGAGGACGGTGATCTCGACGGCGTCCAGGTGCGCGTGCCCGGCCTCGACGTGGTCGGTCAGCCGTCCCGGGCAGGCCACCAGGACGTCGACCCCGGCTTTGAGCCCGGTGATCTGGGGCCGGGCGGCGACACCGCCGAAGATAGCCATCGTGCGCAGCGACAGCGCCTGGGCCAGCGGCGCCATCACGCGGTCGATCTGGGTGGCCAACTCACGGGTCGGCGCGAGGATCAGCGCCCGGGGGCGGCCAGGGCGACGTCGCGTGGGGTTCGCGGCCAGGCGGGTCAGCACCGCCAGCACGAAGGCGTAGGTCTTGCCCGAACCGGTACGACCCCGGCCGAGTACGTCCCGCCCGGCGAGCGCGTCCGGCAGGGTCGCGGCCTGGATCGGGAACGGCCGTTCCACCCCGGCAGCGGCCAGTTGGCGGTTGAGCGCGTCGGGCACGCCGAGGTCGGTGAAGGTCACCGAGTCGGGCAGGGTGCGCTGGGAGTCAGGCGAGGTGTTCTGGCGCGGGCGGCTTGCCGCCATGGAGGCTCCGAAGGTTGAAGGGGGGCCGTCCCGCCCGGCGCTGACCGTTTCGGTCGCGGCGTGTGACGTGGGCATCGAACCCGGTCGTTCTGCTGGAAGGGCCGCGCGCCAAGTCTAGCCGAAGCCTTTCCGGAGCACGTTGCCCACCGTCGTTCTGCCATCAGCACCATCCACGCGCTTCCAGCACGATGAATAAATTACTGAACGAGTCTGCGGGGCTGCGATAGGCGCTGATAACGTGCCGCACGTGACTGATCGAGCGGCCCCCGGACGGGAATACTGGCCCAACGACGAGCACGCGTCTGCCTCCGGCGGCCACGACCAGTACGGTCTGAGCACACAGCCGGTCTCAGGCGGTTTCGCCGCACCGCCGCTTTCCGGTGACTTCGCCGCACCAGCACCGCAGCGCCGGATCGTGCCGTCTCCGCCCCCACCGCGGGGGAAGCTGCTGCGCGGCGTGATCGTCGGCGTGCTCGCCGGTGCGTTGGTGGCCGGGGTCGGCGCGTTCGTCCTCGGCCGAGCGACTGCCCCCGACAGCACCCCGGTCGCCGCTCCGCAGTCGGACGCACCCGCCGAAGAACCAGCTCCGGCTGCGGCACCGCCCGAAGAACCCACCGACCCTTTCGCCACCGCCAACCGCGCGGCGTTCCCGGATGACCTGATCCCGTTGGCGGAGCCGTGGCTCGCCGACATGAGTAGCTGCGCCGCGAACACCGATGACGGCGGCCCGGCCCTCGGCCCCGGCGAGCGCGCCCACGTGCTGTGCCGGGACGGCGGCATGTATCTCCACTTCGTCGCGTACCAGTCGGCCGAGGGGCGCGCTGCCGACCTGAGCTTCCGGCAGCGGATCGCCCGCAGTTCGGCGAGCGACCGACCCGATGCGGAGGAGCCCGGCGAAAAGCTGGGTGGCGTCACCGGCGCTCCGGGCTTGTACGTCGAGTACACCACCCCGACCGGCGAGGTCCCGGCGCTCTGCGGCATCTGGTGGAACCCGGACGGCACCGATACCGCTGTCTTCGTGGACGTACTCTGCGACAGCCTTGGTGGCAACTGGGACTCGCTGCGGTCCGTCTGGCAACGGCACAGTTAGTCGCAGCCCAGTTCACCGTCGATACCGGCGCAGCGGCCTGCGGGGCAACCGACGCAGGCACCCCAACGCGGCGGGCCTGCGGGGCAATCCGACTGATCAGCTCGTCAGGGTGCCCCGCACCAGGCTGTCGCCGGAGTGGGCGGTGTTGTTGTCGTACCCCTCTGCGGAGATGTCCACCACCGAGTACCGCTCGAGGTCGGCGTTCGGGGGCAGCGGCAGCAGCGCCTCGGTGTCGCCACCGAGCACCCCAACCGAGAACATCTCCATGGTTCCGGGGTCGATCAGCCATACCTCGTAGTAACCCGACACCTCGGGAAGATTCACCACATGCAGGTGGAGTTGGCCGTTGCCGAAGACCCGGGCCGCGCCGTTCACCTCTGGCGGGGTCTCACCGAACGCCGTGAGCGACGCGCTGGCCCGTACCGTCTGCTGCTGCTGCGGCGCGGGCGCGGGCTCCGTCCCGCCCAGCACGGCGGCGGTGCCCACCACGCCGAGGACCGCGGCCGCCGCCGCGGTCGCGACGGTCGTCATCCAGCCCGACCACCGAACCCGCTTTCGCGCTGGTGGCGACAGGATCCGTGCAGGTGAATCGGCGAAGGTGTCGGGGGCGGTGACGGGGGCGGTGACGGGCCGACGCGGCTCCACGAGCGTGGGCAGTTGCTCGGCCGCCCGGATCTCCGCGACGATGCCCTGCCACAAATGGTCTGGGGGGCTGGGGAGGTCGTGCAGAGCCTGCCCCTCGGCACCCAGGTCGGCGACGCGCCGAAGGTTCTCCAGCTCGGACCGGCAGTGCTCGCAGCCCTCGAGGTAGGCGCGCTCTCCGTTGTCCGGCTCACTCTCACCGAGCGCCAGGAAGACCAGCCGGTCGTGGTCCATGTGTTGCACCGTCCACCTCCCATCTGCGTTTCAGGCACTGCATGCCGCGCCGGATGTGACTCTTCACCGTGCCGAGCGGCACGCCGGTCATGGTCGCTATCTGATGGTGGGTCAGGTCGTCGAAGAACGCCAACTCCAGCATCCGTCGTTGCTCACCGGGGAGGCTCGCCAGCTCGTCGGCCACCACCAGTCGGTCAACCACGGTGTCCGGGTCGGAGCGGGTCGGGGTGGGGTCCGGAAGCTCACGCACCGTCTCGACCACCCGGGCCTCCCGGGCGGAAGCCCGGAGCCGGTCGATCACCTTGCGGCGGCCGATGCCGAGCAGCCAGCCGATCAGGGACCCCTTCGCCGGATCGAAGGTCTCCCGCCCCAGCCAGGCAGCCACGAACGTCGCCTGCGTGACGTCCTCGGCATCGCTGCGATTCGACAGCGTGCTGATGGCCAGGTGCAGCACTGCGCGGCCAAACCGGTCGTACGCCTCCCGCAGCGCCGCCTCATCGCCGGAGCGGAAGCGGGCCGCGAGGTCCGCCGGTGGGCCCGAGGGCTCCTGCGGTGCCGCCACCGTCACCGGACGAGTCGCCTTCTGTGGGGCATGCCCGACTGTAACCCCCACAGCCCTCGCCTCACTCCCCTAGGTACCTGTCTGCCGCAGGACTATTCGTCGACTCAGGCGCCCGTGGATGCAGCCACGCCGAAAAAACAAAATTTCCTCCAGCCGCATCCGGCTGATGTGGAGCGGACGTAACCCATTTCGAACACCGAGCCTGACCCAATCAACACCAATCACCAGGAGGCAGAAATGCAACGCTCGTACTTTCGTCGGGTGGCCGCCGGCGGCGCAGTTGCCGCGCTGACGTTCGCCGGAATCGGCGTACTCACCGCGACCCCGGCGTACGCGGCGACGGCCGAGGTCTCGGTGGTCCACGGCATCCCGGACACCCCGGTCGACGTGTACGTCAACGGGGAGAAGACGCTGGACAACTTCACCCCCGGCGACGTGGCGGGTCCGCTGGAACTGGAGGAGGGCGCGTACGACATCGCGCTGACCACGCCGGGCGAGCCGGTGGACAGCGCGATCCTCACGGTCGATGACGCGGAGGTTCCGGGCGGCGCCAACATCAGCCTCGCCGCCCACCTGGACGCGAGCGGCCAGCCGAAGATCACGCCGTTCGTCAACGACACGTCGAAGGTGGAGGCCGGCAAGTCCCGGCTGATCGTCCGGCACACCGCCGCCGCTCCGGCGGTGGACGTGCGGGCCGGCGGCACTCCGGTCTTCACCGAGCTGACCAACCCGAACGAGGCCAAGGCGGACGTGGACGCCGGCAGCGTCAGCGCCGATGTCGTGCTCGCCGGCACGGAGACCGTCGCGATCGGTCCGGCGGACCTGGACCTGGGTGAGGGCACCGCGACGATCGTCTACGCGATCGGCTCGGCCGACGCGAGCAACCTCGAGGTCGTGGCGCAGACGATCACCGGCCTGCACTCGGCTCCGGCCGGGGTCCCCAGCGGCAGCGGTGGCCAGGCCGACCCCGGCGTGAGCACCTGGCTGTACGTGCTGGCCGGCACCGGTGCCCTCCTGCTGGTCGGCGGGGGTGCTCGGGTCGCGTTCGCCCGGCGGACCAGCCGGTGACGGTGCGGAACCGGGGGGCGCTGGCGGCGGTGGCCGCCGGCGCCGCCGTCCTTACCATCGCCACGCTGGCCGCCTACACCTTCCGGCCCGCGACGAATTCGACAGGGTGGATCATCGGCTGAGGCCCGCGTGAATGCGGCGACGTCGAAAGACAAAGCATTTTTCGGCCGCATTCAGCTTGTGTGGAGCGAGCGTGCGCTCTTTACCAGCTAGCCTGACCAATCAGGACTAATCACCAGGAGGCAGGCATGCAGCTCTCGTACTCCCGCCGGGTGGCCGCAGGTGGCGTGCTCGCCGCGCTGACATTCGCCGGAGTCGGCGCGCTCACCGCAACCCCGGCGTACGCGGCGGCCACAGCCGAGGTCTCTGCGATCCACGGCATCCCGGGCACCCCGGTCGACGTGTACCTCAATGGGGAAAAGACGCTGGACAACTTCGCACCCGGCGAGGTGGCGGGCCCGCTGAGCCTGGCTGCAGGCGTGTACGACATCGCGCTGACCGAGCCGGGCGAGCCGGTGGCCAACGCGTTCCTCACGGTCGACGACGCGGAGGTACTGGGCGGAACCAACATCAGCATGGCCGCCCACCTGGACGCGGGCGGCCAGCCGAAGCTCACCTCCTTCGTCAACGACACCTCGAAGGTGGACGCCGGCAAGTCCCGGCTGATCGCCCGGCACATCGCTGCCGCTCCGGCGATGGACGTACGGGCCGGCGGCACTTCGGTCTTCACCAACCTGACCAACTCGAACGAGGCCAAGGCCGACATGGAAGCCGGAACGATCACGGCGGATGCGGTGCTCGCCGGCACGGAGACCGTCACGATCGGCCCCGCCGACCTGGAATTGAGCGAGGGTACCGCGACGATCGTCTACGCGTTCGGCTCGGCCGATGCCGGCACCCTCGAGGTCGTGGCACAGACCATCACCGGCCTGCACTCGCCCCCCGCCGGCGTGCCCAGCGGTGACGGCGGCCTGGCCGACACCGGGGCGAACACCTGGTGGTACCTCCTGGCCGGTGCCGGCGCCCTCCTGCTGGTCGGCGGGGGAACTCGGGTCGCCACCGCCCGGAGGAGCAACCGGTGACGGTGCGGAACCGCGGGGCGCTGACGGCCATGGCCGCCGGCGCCGCCGCCCTCACCGTCGCCGCTGTGGTCGCCGTTGCCGCTCGGCCTGCGGCGGATGTCGGCGCGGACGAGGTGACCGCCCTCGCCGACACCACCCCCTCCGCAGCAGGAAGCCGATCGCCGGTGCCGGTGCGCAAGGGTGAACTGCCGGCCGGCGCCGAGGTTGTTCCGCCGGTCGACCTGCGGATCTCGGCAATCGGGGTGACCGCCACGGTGAACGCTGTCGGCATCAACCCACAGACCAATGAGTTCGAGGTACCGCCCAGCGTGGACCAGGTCGGCTGGTATCGCTACGGGCCGGGGCTGGCGGCACCGGCGGGCTCCGTGGTGATAGCTGGTCACGTGGACAGCTCCACGCAAGGCGAAGGTGCGTTCTTCCGGCTCCGGGAGTTGGACCAGGGCGACCGAGTGACCGTGACCGGCAGCGATGGCCAGGACCGCGCCTACCGGGTGATCGCCCGGGAGGAGTACCAGAAGACAAAGATTCCGCTGGACCGGTACTTCGCCCGCGACGGCGACCAGCGGTTGACCCTCATCACCTGCGGCGGACCCTTCGACGCCGACACCCGCCGCTACCGCGACAACCTCGTGGTCACCGCGGTGCCGGCAGGACCGGCAGCGGCGCCGTGATCCGTTCACCGGCGCCCGCGTGGAGTTCCCGCCACCTCGGCTGGAAGTAGTCACCGTTCTTGGGCACTCCGCGATGCTCGACCCCGTCATCGTCGCGATAGCACCACGCAAAGGGTAGGCCGTGCGCGAGCTCCGGAACCGGACCGCTCATGAGTTGAAAGTGCAGGTGCGGCTCGGACGAATTGCCGGAGTTGCCACAGTCAGCCAACTGCTGACCAGTCACGACCTGGTCACCGGCAGAAACTCGAATTGACCCCCGCCGCAGATGCGCAAAGGCCGCGTAGACGCCCTCACCCAGGTCGAGGATGAGGTGATTGCCCAGCAGGTGCCGAGGCTGGCCCAGGCTACGTACGATGCCCTCCACAAGGAACAGGTAAACAAAGCCCGGCAGCGACGTACGGGATAGGTGATCGCGCTGGCCGTCAACGGTCGCCACCACCACGCCAGCTCCGGGCGCGAGGATCGGGCTACCGAAAGCCGGGTACTGGCCGGGGCGTCGGCCGAGCGGCCAAAGCCACCGGAAGGCGGGCGCGGGAGCGTCAGCGGGGTGATGAGTCAGGTCGATGGCGTACGTCTGGGCGTAGCTGTGGGTCTGGTGGCTGGGCACCTTGGTGCCCGGGCCGTTCAGGGCCAGCCACCGGCCCGCGACGGGAACGTCGACCAGCACCGGAGCCTGCCCCTGCGGCGGGCGCTGTTTGCGCCGCACGGTCCAGCCCGCCAACAGAACAACAGCCGAGACCGCTACCGCCACCCACCACAGGGGCCCGAGACCACGATGATTGACCACCAAGATGACCAGGCTGACCCCGAAGAACAAAACCCTGCGCTTCCATATGAAGCTCCACAAACTCACGCCTTGCTCCGATTTGTACGGTCAGCCATGGGGTGGAGGATAGCCGAGCGGTGCCACCACATCGCTCGCCGTAGTGGTAAAAGCGAGCCCGTCGCCGAGGACGAATCGAGTTCACCGAGCCGGGTGGTCGACGACCGCGCGTAGACCCGGATAGCGCTGCCGGAGCCGACGTTCCAGCTGGCCATGCAGGGTGCTGCGGGCGGCCGGGCAGCCGTGGCACGCACCGGCGAGCCAGACGGTGACCACGCCGTCCCGCACGTCCACCAGGTCGATCCGGCCGCCGTGCGCGGCGGCGAACTGCCCGACCGGCCCGTCGAGGAGCTGCTGGGTCAGCGTACGCAGCTCCGTGTCCCCGGCCCGCGCACCGGAGTCGGGTACGACGTGCCAGCCGCCGGGTTCCCCGAGCGCGGCGTGCAGTGCGCCGCGTACCCGTGGCCCCTGGTCTCCCCAGCTGTGCCGCGGACCGAGGCGGGTGAGCACGGCGGCGGGCTCCAGCCGGAGCTCGGCGAGCGTCCCGTCGGCGAGCAGCCTCGCCAGCGGTGGCGGGGCCGCGGCGACGACGCCGACCGATTCGAGCAGGTCGGCGGGGACGACCCAGCGCAGCAGATCCGGTTCGTCGGCGCAGCGCTGCGGGTGCAGGGGAACCATCCGAGTCAGCCCACGAAGAAGGCGGTCACGGTCCGGGCAAGGTAGGCCATCAGCCAGGCCGTCACGGTGAGGTAGCCAAAGGCCACCAACGGCCATCGCCAGGTGCCGGTCTCCCGCCGGATGACCCCGACGGTCGCCATGCATTGAAGTGCGAAGGCGAAGTACACCAGCAGTGCGGCGATCGTCGGTGCGGTGAAAATCGGCTCCCCGGCGCGCGGGCCGTCCGAATAGGTCATGGCGCGCAGGGCGTCGCCCGGGTCTTCGGGGTCTTCGGCCGCCGCGACCTGGCCGAGGGTGGCGACGAAGGTCTCCCGGGCCGACTGGGCGGACAGCACACCGACATTGATCCGCCAGTCGAAGCCCAGGGGGTCGAAGACCGGGGCCACCAGCCGGCCCACCTCGGCGGCGTAGCTGTGATCGACGACGTAGGCCGACACTGCCGCCGAGTCAGCGGTGTCGACCCCCGCCGCCTGCATCTGCTCGGTCGAGTGCAGCGGAAGGTTCAGCAGCAGCCACAGCACCATCGTGGTGGCCACAATGATGGTCGAGCACTTGCGGAGGAACGAACTCGCCGCGCCCCACACCGCCAGCAGGATCGCCCGGGGTGAGGGCAGCCGGTACGGCGGCATCTCGAGATAGAACGGTGTCGGCTGACTGCGGCGGTCGCCGAACTTCTTGAACGCCCATGCGGCGAGCATCGCCGAGACCGCCCCGAGCAGGTACAGCCCGAACATGACCAGGCCCTGCAGACCGAACGGACCGAACGTGGCCTCGGAGTCGACCAGCAGACCGATCAGGACCACGTAGACGGGAAGCCGCGCCGCGCAGGTCATCAGGGGCGCCGCCATCATCGTGGCGATTCGGTCCTTGGCCGAGGGCAGGGTGCGGGTGGCCATGATGCCGGGGATCGCGCAGGCAAACGACGACAGCAGCGCCACGAAGGCGCGCCCCTCCAGCCCGGCGCGGCCCATCACGCGGTCCATCAGGAACGCCGCGCGGGACATGTAGCCGACCCCCTCGAGGAGAGAGATCAGCAGGAACAGCAGCATGATCTGCGGCAGGAAGACGAGGACGCCGCCGACTCCACCGATCAGGGCGTCGCCGAGCAGGCCCGCCAGCCACGGATTGGTGACGTGCACCGACACCCACTCCGACAGTACGCCGAAGAACGCCTCGACCCCTTCCTGAAGCGGAGCGGCCAGGGTGAAGACCGTCTGGAAGAAGAGCACCATCACGGCGAAGAAGACCACGGTGCCCAGCAGCGGGTGCAGCAGCACCGCGTCGAGCCGTCGGGTACGGCCGTGCGGTTGCGCGGCCCGGTACCCGGCGTAGGACAGGACGGACTCCACCCAGGCGTCCCGCTCACCCGGTTCCACCGGTGGTGGTATCACCGGGGTCGGCCAGTCTCTCCAGTCGAGCAGCTGTTCCCGCAGCTGGGCGATGCCGTGACCGCGGTGACCGACCACCGCGACCACCGGCACTCCCAGGGCCTGGCTCAGCGCGTCGACATCCACCGCGCCCTGGCGGCGGAGCAACTCGTCGGTGAAGGTCAGCACCACGCAGCTGGGAAGACCCCGGGCCAGCACCTGCGCGACGAATCCCAACGAGCGCCGCAGGGTCGTCGCGTCGACCACGATCAGCAACGCGTCCGGGGCCCGCATGCCGTTGCCGGCCAGGACGTCGACCAGAACCTGCTCGTCCAGACTGACCGGGTCCAGCCCGTACGAGCCGGGGAGGTCTTCGACGGCGAGCTTCCGGTCGCCGACCTTGCAGGTCCCGGCGAAGCGGGACACGGTCACCCCGGGATAGTTTCCGGTCTTGGCGTTCAAGCCGGTCAGGGCGTTGAACACGCTCGTCTTACCCGCGTTGGGGGCACCGACCAGGGCCACCTGCGGCAGCTGGGTCAGCTGGGCCGCCGGCTGGCCGTTCTCGTGGCAGGAGCTGCTCACCGGTCCACCTCGACCACGTTCACGCACGACGCCTGGGCCCGGCGTAGGCAGATCTCGTAATCCTTCACCAGGTAGATCAGGGGGTCGCGCAGCGGTGCCCGGCGCAGCACCCGGACCTCCGTACCGGGCGTGAAGCCGAGGTCGGCCAGGCGCCGCGCGACAGCCGACGAACCGGGCACCGAGACGCTCACGACCTGCGCCGTGGCGCTCGGCATCAGGTCAGCCAGCGTCCTTTCGCCGCACCGGGGCCGATCGCCGGGCCGGGCCTCGGCCCCGGGCCGACCGTCGGTCCCCTGTTCGAACGTCCTGCTCGTCATGCACGCCCCCAGCCAGACTAACCTTAGATTAGGTAAGGCTAACCTCAGGAAAATGCCCTGCGGCGTGACCTTCGGCCCCTGTTCTCGGGACTATCGCCAGCTAAAACGACGGCCGCCGCGCTCGCGGTGCCAGCGCCATCTCTGCGCCCTGACGCTGGCTACCGGCCTGCGGGACGACCAAGATCGACTCGGTCGGGTTCCAGCTTCCGAAACAGGCTGTCCGCCTCTCCAACGGACCAGCCGCTGGAGAGGCGGACAGTGCGCAGCCGTGGTGCAGTCATTGATCATCGATATCAGCCACCGCACCGAACAGCCGGGGTCCACGAACTTGCTCACGCACTGCCGGACAGTCGGCGCACCAGGCGCCACGAGCCGGGTAGCAGACCAGCAGCGAGCAGGGCCTTGAGCAGGTCGCCCGGCAGGAACGCAACGAGGCCCAGCAGGAGCGCGGTCGGTACGTCCATCCCGGCGGCAACCGTCAACCAGGGAACCCCAACCGCATAGATCACCACGTTCCCGAACACCATCAGCCCGAACATGCGCCACGGCCGCCGGTCCGCCCCGGCCGAGGCCAGCCGGCCGACAACCGCCGCGGCCAACACGAAGCCCAGCAGGTAGCCCGCGGTCGCGGACGGCCAGCCGTGCGCGCCCTCGGCAAACCACGGCACCCCCAACACCCCCGCCACCAGGTAGAGCAGCATGCTCGCCACCCCACGGGCCGACCCGAGCGCGGTTCCGGCCAGGAGCACCGCGAAGGTCTGCCCGGTGACGGGGACCGGCGACCCGGGAATCGTCACCGACACCTGCGCGGCGGCACCGACGACAGCAGCACCACCAACAACCAGGGCGACCTCCCGCGCCACGGAACCACCCCACGCGTCGGCCAACACGCCGACGCGTGGGCCGGAGGCCAGCACCAAACCGTCTGCCATTCCATCCTCCTGTTGTCGCTACCGACGCCGGTGGCGTCCCTACAGATCATGTGGATCCTCCCAGCGCTGCCCCCGGCCCGGGCGGCCGCCCACGAGCGCGAGACCACATCGGAGCGCACGAGTAGTCAGGCTCCGAGCAAAGGTGACGGGATCGGCCAACAAGCCGACCGCGACGGTGCTCCGGGATACCGGTCAGGTCAGCGACGCGCGCCCCTCAACCCGTCATACGGCACAGTCGAGCTGATCATCCACGTACGGGACGATAGGCGACGAAAACACCGTCGACCCGGGCCATCCGGCCCGCTCAGCCCCCGACACCACGGCTGAAATCTTGGTTGCGCCCAAACGGCCTCTTCGATACTGATATCGCTATGCCCAAGCTGAGCCGGCCCACCGTCGGGGTACATCAATCGTTCATTGCCGCCATGGCCGAGTTCCGCACCGAGGGACGTGGCGGCCCGGAAGACCGCAGCATGATCGGGTCCGAGCTGCGCGAATTCTCGCGCCACTGGTCAACTCCCGCCGGGTTCGCGGCGTACGTCGAATGGCTACGAAAGCAAAACCTCGAGGAATCCCCGCGCCCGGACGGGCACGTACCGTCAACCACGTTGTGGTGGATCCAGGACGACGCCTATCTCGGCCGCCTCGCGATCCGGCATCGCCTGACCCCGAGCCTGCGGGACTTCGGCGGTCACATCGGCTATGACGTACGACCAACCGCACGGCGGCAGGGCCATGCGACCGCGATGCTGACCGCCGCGCTACCCATGGCGTACCACCTGGACATCACGTCTGCCCTGGTGACGTGCGACGTGGACAACATCGCCTCCCGTAAGGTGATCGAACGCAACGGCGGGGTCTTCGCCGACCAACGCAGCGAGCAGCTCCGATTTTGGGTTCCGACGGCCTGACCCGGCCAGATAGGTGGCGGATCAGCGGCATTCGGGTCACGCTCCGTGGTAGCTCTCCCAGTGCCGAGCCGGACCGCGGTGCGGGGCGACCGGGCTGTTGTCGGGCATCAATTCACCAGTGTCATCGAAGACAATCACGCCGTTGCAGCGCAGACTCCAGCCCTGCTCGGGGTGAGACGCGACGATGCGGGCCGCCTCGTGGTCAACCGCGCTCGCGGCGGGACACGTCGGCTGGTGGTTGCACGGGGTGTTGGCGTTGGGCCGGGCCCGGAGGGCGAGGTCGACGGTGTGCATGCCGGTTCTTCCTCTCAATTGGACGACTCAGCCGCGCTGGCGCTCGGAACAGGGGGAGTAGCCGCGCCCCCCACCAATTTGCTACGTCATCGCTGATATAGATGAGGCGGCCCACCCCCGGACTGATACACAAACGGCAGAATACTGACGCACACATTGATGGATCATAAAAAATAGGGTACGGGGGTAAGTATAAATAAGCCTGATCACGAACTGAAAGATCAGTCCCAGGCTTCGCCCATCGTGGCGAGTTCGCTCGCGTACTCGATTTGATCACGCCAGGACTCCGGCCATGCGGCCAAACCGAAGGCGGCACCGAGGAGCGCGCCGGTCAGACCGGCGATGGAGTCGGAGTCGCCGGAGGTGGTGGCGGCGCGGGCCAGGGCGGACACCGGATCATCGGCATGCCGGATCGCACAGAACAGCGCAGTGGCCAGGGCCTCCTCGGCGATCCAACCGGCACCGGTCACCCGGCAGGCATCCGCACCGTCGTCGGCCGCGGCGAGCGCGAAATCGAGCCGATCCAGTACGTGCTGGCACTCGTCCCAGCCACGGGCGAGGTAGTCGGCGGGATTGGCGACGCCGGGCTGCTGCCACAGCACACCCAACCACTCGTCGCGGTAGACGGTGCGCTGGTCGCCGGCACGGGCTCGCAGCAGCATGGGCAGGGATGGCAGCTCCGCACCGTCGCGCAGCAACCGCACGGCGTACGCGGTCAGCTCACTGGCCGCGAGCGCGGTGGGGTGCCCGTGGGTCATCGCGGCCTGCAGCTGCGCCACCCCGGCGAGGGTGTCCAGGTCATAGCCGGCGACGAGCCCGACCGGCGCGACCCGCATGTTCGCGCCACAGCCCTTGGAGCTGGTCACCGTGGCTTGGGTCCACGGCTGGCCGAGGGCCAGGTTCCCGCAGGCACGCAGGCAGGTCATTCCCGGTGCTCGGTTGTTGTCGGGGCTAGCCGCCCACTGCACGAACCGCTCCCGAAGCAGCGGCTCCAGCGCCTCGGCCGTCGGCGTGGGCGCATCCAACAGCGCCCACCCGACCGCCAGGGTCAGTTGGGTGTCGTCAGTAACCGGTGCGGGGTGGCCCGCCAACTCGCGCGGGCCGCCGGGCCCATAGCGGGCCTGGATATCGGAGACCGTCATGAACTCGGTCGGTCCGCCCAAGGCGTCGCCGTAGGCCAGTCCGAACAGGCACCCCGACGCCGCGTTCGACGCAGTCGGCTCTCGCATATCGAGTGGATGATAGCCCACCGGATGAGACTGCGGGGATGCCAGATTGACGATAATGGGCCCGGCACACGAGCGAGGAGAGATCATGGGCGACTGGAACGCCGAGATCATAAAAGAGTTTCGCGAGAACGACGGGCGGGTCGGTGGCCAGTTCGCAGGCGCGCCACTCCTGCTGTTGCACACCGTGGGCGCCAAAAGTGGGCAGCCTCGTTTGAACCCGATGATGTACCAGAAGTTGGATCACGGCTACGCCGTGTTCGCCTCCAAGGCCGGCGCCCCCAGCCACCCCGACTGGTACCACAACCTGCGGGCCCATCCGCAGGTCAAGGCGGAGATCGGCACGGACACGTTCGACCTGGTGGCCAGGGTCGCCACTGGGGACGAGCGGGAACGCGTCTGGAGCGCACAGAAAGACGCCTTCCCCGGCTTCGCCGAGTACGAAGCCAAGACCACCCGTGAAATCCCCGTCGTCGTGCTGGAAGCCGCGTCGTAGACCGCCCCAGAACCCCCCTTCGTTCCACACCAGGTTGACCGATAGATTGCTGCCCATGGGCAGCATCCTCTCGGTCAACCTGGCGGTCCCGGAGCGCAGCACCGCGAAGCGAGTCGGGGTCACCGGCATCAACAAACAGCCAGTTGGCGGACCCGTGACGGTCCGAGCCCCCGGGCCGAAGACCACCGGCCTACACAGCGGCCTGGTCGGCGACCAGATCTTCGACATCGAGCACCACGGCGGCGACGAACAGGCCGTGTACGCGTACGCCCGGGAGGACTACGACTGGTGGGAGGCCCACCTCGGGCGGGTGCTGCCGGGCGGGATCTTCGGCGAGAACCTGACCACGGCCGGCGTTGACGTCAACGGTGCGGTGATCGGCGAGACCTGGCGCATCGGCGACCAGCTCGAACTCCAGCCGACCTTTGGCCGCATTCCGTGCGCGACTTTCCAGGCCAAGATGGCGGAGCCGCAGTGGGTGAAGCGGTTCACCCGAGAAAATCGGCCGGGTGCCTACCTTCGGGTCGTCACACCGGGAGAGGTGCAAGCCGGAGATCCGGTTTCGGTGCTCCGCCGGCCAGCCCATGGCGTAACAATCGCGGCGGCCTTCCACGCGTACCTGACCGAGCCGGAGTTGCTGCCCGCGCTGGCTGAGGTCGAGGGCCTCCCCGACGACCTCCGACAAACGCTACGGGAACGTGCGCGCCGGTGACGAGGGCTACCAGTAGCGGGCTGTCGCTGCTCATCGACAACCGCGGCTTCCGGACGCTCTGGCTCGCCCGTACCACCTCCTACCTCGGTGATGTCATAACTGCCACCGCCGTGGTCCTCTACCTCTACGAAATCGGGGCAACCCCGACCGAGCTTGGGTTCGCGCTCGCGGCGAAGGCGCTTCCCCAGGGGCTCGGTCCGGTGACCGGCACGCTGGCCGATCGCTGGGATCCCCGCCGCATCATGATCGCCGCCGACCTGATTCGGTTCGGGACAGTCGGTCTGATCGCGGTGGCCCTGCCGCCCTTTCCGGTGCTCCTCGCCCTGATCCTGCTCACCAGTACGCTGACCACCTGCTTCCTGCCGGCCGGCAAGAGCTGCGTGCCCCGGCTGGTGGAGCGGTCCAGCCTGGTGCAAGCCAACTCGCTGCTTGGGCTTTCGCGCAATGTGGCGCTGGCCGTCGGGCCGGTTGTCGGTGCGGTACTCATCCAGGCCGCCGGGGCGCGAGCCGCCTTCGCCCTGGACGCGGCCTCCTACCTGCTCTCCGCCCTGGTGCTGTTCTTCCTGCCGCCGGTCGGCAACGGTCTCGGTGCTGCGCGCCGTACCACGCGGTTCGTCGCGGACCTCACATCCGGCCTGCGTTACGTGGCGGGGCACGCCGTTGCCCGGGCGGTGGCGCTCTCCCTCTTTATCGGTGTCTTCTTCGCGGCTTGGGACAGCGTGGCGCTGGTCTTCCTGATCAAGGACGACCACGGTGGCACCGATACCTGGGTCGGGGTGACGACCGGCGGTTACGGACTGGCGATGGTGCTCGTGCCGTTGCTGCTCGCGCTGAGCCGGTGGCAGCCGTCCGGCCCGCGGCTACTGCTCATCGGCCTGTGCTGCTCGGCCCTGGGCCTCATCGCCGTGGGCGTCGCCGGCCAGCTGATCCTGATCGTGATCCTCTACACGATCGCCGGTGCCGGCAACGGCCTGGAGAACATCGCCACCGACACCGCCATCGGCCAGAACGTGGACAGCGACAAGCTGGGCCGGGTGTTCGGCGCGATCTACGGCCCAGTCTTCCTCGCGGAGACCGCGGCCTACCTGATCAGCGGCCCCCTACTCGAGGCGACCTCGCCGGCCGGAGTGTTCCTCATCGCCGGCACGGGCCTGCTTGGAGTGGCCGCCGTCGCCTGGTGGCTGCTCCGTCGGGCCGAAGGGCCGCCACCGTACCCGCGCCCCCGGCCGCCACGGCGAACCGACTCTCCGGCCGGCGTCGTCACTGCTCAATCCGGAGGGCCCAGCTCACCTCCGCCGACGTCTCCACCGTGACCCCCAGCTGCTCCTGCGCGTGCGAGGCGGTATCAATTCTGTTGAGCCCGTGGTGAACGTCCGGGCCGCACGGGACGGTGAACTTGGAAGCTGAGCCCACCTTGAGTACGAGTGAGCCGTCGCCCTGGCAGTTGAGGGCGATCCACAGTACGCCCGGACCAGTGGTGACGCGCCCAGCTGCCACCGGGCCAGACTGCGGCCCGGTGGCCAGGAGCGTGGTGCGCCCTGGCTCAGCGGGGGGCAGTCCCAGATCATCGGCGACGGATAGGAGCACCGCGGGTGGGGTTGTGGCGGAGCCTGCGATCGGAGGCGCGGTGGAGTCGACCGTCGGGGTTACGGCGAGACCCGAACTGGCATTGGATCCGGCTGCGCAACCGGTCAGAGCAAGGGTGCCAACCACAGCCAGTGGAGTCAGAAACAGGGAAACTGTAGCTCCCCTGTTAGCGCGACCATGCCGGTTTAGCCGACTAGGTAGGCCGTAGAAGGGGCGCGGCGGGCGGGCGACACGCCCGCCCACCGCGGTTCTCATAATTGCCATGGCTCGTCTCGGATGACATCGAGATTGATAAAGCGTGGGCCGTCCGTGCACAGTGGCACGAAAGCCTCATGGATCGCGTTGGTCACGGCCAACTCAGAGTTGACCATCGCATCGTCGTACGAGTCGAATTCAAGGATCTCCATGTAGTGGGTTGGGTCATCGCGGTCACGGCAGACCCGCGTACGGGTGGCGGTGCGCAGGCCGGCACTCCCGTTGATCCACTCGGTGAGGAGCTGGTCCACCGCCTCGGGGCACTCGGTCCGGTAGTCGATTATCTGGATGAATCCCACCCAGGTCTCCCTTCTCGATTTGCGGGGTGAATTAGCTGCTGGGCCGTGGTGACCCAGGGCTATTGCGTAGTGCCGTTTAGCCTGTTCACGGTCGGTTTTCCGGTGGTCACAGCGGTGATGAGGTCGTGGGGACGCTGGCTGGCTTCGCGGGTGGCTTCGGCGATGTTGGTGGCGCCGTTGAGGCGGTGGTGCCCGATCGAGGTGTTACGGAGGGTGGCGAAGACAGCGGGTCCGTTCCCGGTCCGGGCTTGATGCGCATCTTCACGTAACGTGACATCTCGTACATAGTGCACCCTGTTTTCGATCTGCCACTCCGCCCGAGCCCAGGCGCCCAGATCGACCGGCCGGGCCTGACCGGCGGGCAGGGAGATCGTCAGGTACGCCGTCTCGCGGCTGGTCTTGCCTTTGACCGTG
>NZ_JCANTD010000048.1:0-22748 GCF_059570675.1 Salinispora goodfellowii
ATCGAGCCACGCTGCGTAACCTCATCGGTGACAACGCTGAGGCATTGGTCTATCTATACGGGGCCTGCGACCGCAGGCGAACCTGGCGAGAGCTAGCGACGACCGGTGAGGTCGTCGACCGCTTCACCGACCAGACGTGGCACCTGAACCCCGGCCAGATGCGACCCTTTGTGGATCTCAGCATCGTTAACGAGGTGGACGTCATCGAGCAAGATCCCCCTACCGCGGACAAGTACGGCGCGTACTTCCGCAGCCTGTTCGCCGCCTGGGCACCGATCGCTTCCCCACAGGTCACCAGTGAAGCGCAGCGACTCGTCGGCCACGGTACCCGGAGCACTCCTGCAAAGCCCCAGGATTGACGGTTCATAACCGCTCTACAAGCTACAGCTGACTCCGGCAGGTCGAACCAGCGGCGACGCTGGCCCGCCCCGCGCCCACCCAGTCGCCCTACAGGAACACCGGTAGGGTGACCAGCCCGCGTAGTCGAAACGATTCCCGCCACCGGATGTCGTGGGCCGGCACGGCCAGCCGTATCCCGGGAAAGCGGTCGAGCAGGCTGGTGACGGCCACGGTCGTTTGGAGGCGGGCGAGTGGGACGCCCAGGCAGTAGTGAATGCCGTGCCCGAAGGACAGGTGCGGGCGCCGCATGCCGGTTGCACCGAGTTCGTCGGGTTCAGTGAACTGTGCGGGGTCGCGGTTCGCGCTGGCCAGACAGAGCCAGATGCGATCGCCGGCGGGAATCACCTGGCCGGCGATGGTGACGGGTTCACGGGCGAATCGTCGTACCGCCAGCGGGAAGGAGGGGTTCCACCGCAGGACGCCGTCGACGAGTTCGTCGAGGGCAAGTGATCCGGCACGGACCGCCTCGGGTAGCTCCGCGTTGGTGAGCAACGCGTGGGTTACGTTGCCGATGAGCGCGGCGGTGTTGTCGTAGCCAGCGAACATCAGCAGGAAGAGCATCGCGACGAGTTCGTCGTCGGTGAGCCGGTCGCCGTCCGCACGGGCGGCGAGGAGACCGGTCAGCAGGTCGTCGCCGGGCCGCGCTCTCTTGCGCGCCACCTGTTCGATCAGGAAGTGACGCATGTTGGCCATGGCCGATCGGGACTGGGCTGGCTGGTTGGCGTCGGCGGACAGCAGCGTGTTCGTCCACGTCCGAAAGTCGACACTGGTCTGGGTGGGCAAGCCGAGGAGTTCGTGCATGACCTGCAAGGGCAACGGTGACGCGAGGGAGCCGATCAGCTCCGCCTGGTCGTTGCCGACGAGATTGTCCAGCAGGGTGCTGACGATTCTCTTCACCGCGGGGCGCAGGTCGGCGATGCGGCGAGGGGTGAACGCGGCGGCTGCCAGACGTCGCAGCCGAGTGTGGTCAGGCGGGTCACGGTTGAGTAGATGCGCGTCCAGCTCGGGGGGCAGCGACGAACCGTGTTCACCATCGGTACTGCTGAAGCGTTTGTCGACCGACAGGCGCGGGTCGGTGAATGCCGCTCGTACGTCGTCGTAGCGGGTGACGAGCCACGCGGGGGCTCCGTCTGGCGTGCGGATGTGATGCACCGGAGCCTGATCCCGCAGCGCGTTGTACCGCCGGTGGGGGTCACGCAGCAGGAGCTGGTCGAAGACGGGAGCCGGTTGTGACGTCATGCCAACTCCTGGGCCGACGTGTGGAGTTGGCAGCGGCGACGATCGGTGTATCGGTGCAGCAGACCCTTGACTTCGTCGAGTATAGGAGCCTTCGTGGTGGCCGGTTGGGGTGGCATGCACCGGGATGGAGGGCTCGGATCACGGACTCCCGCCGCCTCGGCGGAAGGGGAACGTCACGCTGCTGAAGGCGACACACCAGCTGCTACCAGCTCCGGAACACGAATCGATGCACCGGTTTCAGGACCGCGCAGGTGAAATCGATTGAGGTGACCCGCTCGACCGGGGCAGTATGCCGCTCGTGACCCAGGCAACCTTGCGGACCGCGCGAATCCAACTCGTGCCGTTGGGCGACGATCACCTGGAGGGTGAGGTCCAGCTCGACGCAGATCCGGAAGTCATGCGCTATCTGGGCCGGCCGCGGCAGCGGGCGGAGGTGGAGCAGGTACATCGTCGGCGAATCGCCTCCGCGTCGGCGGTTCCCGGGCTCGGCTTCTGGGCCGGCCTGGTCGAGGGGGTGTTTGTCGGGTGGTGGATTTTGCAGGCGCCGGAGCGCGCGGATCAGGGCCCGGTCGAGGGGCAGGCGGAGTTGGGCTACCGGCTACTGCGCCGCTACTGGCGTCAGGGCCTGGCCAGTGAGGGCGCCTGTGAACTGATCCGGCACGGCTTCGCCGACCTGGGCCTGCACCGGATCTTCGCCGAGACGATGGCGGTCAACCTGCCCTCCCGCGCGACCATGGCGGCGGTCGGGCTGGACTACGTGCGTACCTTCCATCTGGACTTCGACGACCCGCTGCCCGGCGGTGCGCACGGTGAGGTCGAGTACGCGACGACCCGCCACCAGTGGTTGGCCAGCCAGAAGGGCCACGGACTTGGCTCGGGCTGTCGGCATGACGATTGAGCTCCGGGGCGGTCCTCGACTTCCGAGACCTAGACTTCCGAGACCTCGGCTTCACCGCTGGCGGGTTTGAGTCGATCAGGCAGAGGAGCCGAACGGTTCCGCACGGCGGCGCGGAACACTACCGGGAGAGATAGTCCGCGAGGCGAGCGGATCCGGTGAGCATCGCCCGACCGCGGGTAGTGATCCGCTCTCGCCACTGTTCGATCGACGCCGCCAGCGGGCCGGCCCCACCGGCGGCGCGCACCTGCTCGATCACCGCGGCGATGTGGTGGAGCAGGTAGCCCCCGCGTCGCAGAAGGTGGGCGAGTTCGGCATCGCGCACGTCCTCGGGTGAGTAGACCCGCGCGGTCCGGGACCGGGCTGGGGCCAGGATGCCCGCCCGCTCCCATTTTCGCAGCGTCGCTGGGGTGACACCGAGCCGGCGGGCGAGCACACCGACGGAGACCGACGCGGCCGGACCGGGCGTGGCCGAGGTGGATCCGGACGCCAGGACGATGGCAGCCGCGGCGACCTGGTCCAGGGTCTCCCGGTCGCGTTGCAGCAGTACGTGGGCAGCGTCGACGACGGCCAGGGCGGACGGGAGGTCGTCCCGGAGGACCGCCCTCATGATCTCCCCGGCTGACTGAAAGCCGTACCCCCGGACAAGCGCGACGTAGGCGGTCAGCGCGCCCACGTGGTCGTCGGTGTAGCTGCGGTAGCCGCTCGCCGTCCGGACAGCCGGCGGGATCACTCCGGCCGCCTCGTAGTTGCGGACCGCCTGCGCGGAGAGCCCGTGCGGCCGGGCCAGATCCACAGGCCGGTACACCGTCGTTTGAGACTTCAACGGCTGATCTCCCGGTCATCGATAGGCACAGTTTAAACCGAAGGTTCAACGATACGGTTAAGGTCATGGCTTTCGATACGGAGTTGCAGGCCCTTGTCCGTGCCCACCGGCCGCGGATGCTCGCGATCGGCGAGCCTTACCACGGTGAGCCGGCCTTTCCCCACCTGCGTAATCGGATCCTCGAAACCCTCGTCAAGCACGGTTTCCGGTCCATCGCCATCGAATCGGACCGGGCCGCCGGGCTCGCCGTCAACGACTACGTGCAGGGCCGCCGCGACGAGGTGGACCTGAGTGCCGGCATCAGCCACGGCTGGGGCACCCACCCCGCCAGCCGCGAACTGGTCGACTGGCTGCGCGCGCACAACGAGAAGCTGCCGCCCGACGAGCGGGTCACCTTCCACGGCTTCGACGCGCCAACCGAGATCACCGGCGCGCCCAGTCCCGGATCGATCCTGCGTGAGCTGCGCGACTACCTTGGCGACAGCGTGTCCGACCTGGACCGCCTCGTCGGCACCGAGGAGCGCTGGACCGCCCCCGAAATCATGTACGACGCGACGCGATCTCCCGGCCGGTCACCGGAGGCGACGGCGCTGCGCGGGATCGCCGAGGACTTCCGCACGCAGTTGTACGCCGACGCGCCCCGCCTGGTCCGGGAGACATCGCTGGAGTCCTGGAACCGCGCCACGGTACTCGCCAGCGTGGTTGTCGGCCTGCTCACCTACCACGGCGCGATGGCCGTACCGGGCACCCAGTCGCAGCGCATCGGTCGCCTGCTCGCCGTTCGGGATGCGCTGATGGCACAGAATCTGCTCGACATCGACGTCCACGAACGGGACCGGGGGCCGCTCCTGGTCTTCGCAAACAACGTCCACCTGCAACGGCAGCCGAGCCGGTGGGCCAGCCACTGGGATGGCCAGGACCTGGCGGCACAGTGGAACGGCGCCGGCTCGATCGTGTCCCCGCTGCTCGGGGAGAGGTACGTGTACGTGGCCGGCAGCCTCGGGGCGAGCGGGCCGGCCGGGCTCGGGCGGCCGGAGCCCGGCACCTATGAGGATCGGCTCGGCCCCGATACCGGGATCTTTCCACCCCCGACCGGCGAGGATCTACGCGAGCGGGTGGCCGACCTGCTCGGGCTGTTTTCGCTGGACGCCGCGACGGTCGAGAGCTGCGACGCGATCCTGCACCTCGGCTCCGAGCCGGGCGCGGCCGACGCCGCTCGGATCGCCGGCCTGGCCGGGGTGACCGAGACCCGGATCGCACCGGGGTCCGAGTCGCCGCCCTACACCTGGGGCGACCGGTTCTTCTTCACCGGCGCGGATCGGGTGCGGCCGTTCGCCACGATTGTCGGGCACGACGTCCCGGGCGTTGACGAGCGGTCCCGCCTGGCCGAGCCTGGACGGTACCGGCTCAACATCAAGGTGGGGCGTACCGAGTTCCGCAACCTGTTCGGCTACGGCCCGGAGGAGTTCCCCGCACACAGCGACGGGATCAACTTCGCGGAGCCGGACCGTCTGCTCCCCCATCCGGTCTACGCCGGGCAGGGCTGGGTCAGCGTCGTCAATCCGGGGCAGGCCACCGCGGCGGACGTGACCCGGCTGGTGGCCCGGGCCCGCTCCGGCAGCGGATCAGCAGAGTCTGCTGCCGGCTAGGGCGGTTGTCACGAGTTGCCGCAGCTCGGTGAGGTGCATCAGGCGGGCCGCCGCAACATAGACGGCGCAGCCGATGACGCCCGCCGTGATCACGGTGATCAGCGCCCCGGTGTTCGAGGAGCCGAGCAGCGGGGTGAGGGCGTGGACCGTGAGGCCAGCACAGCTGCTGGAGAGGCCGACAGCGACCGCTACCCGGGCATGGGTACGAAGCAGTCGACGCCCATCGATTCGGCCCAGTCGGCGGCGCAGGAGAAGGGCGGCAGCGCCGAGGCCCACCGTGTAGGCGACCGCGTACGCGAGGGGAACCCCGACCACGGCGTTGGCGCGAGGTAGTAGCCGCGACGCGGCGAAGCATCCGGCCACGCCGACGGCGGTGACTCCGACGGTGATGACCGCGGGGGTCTTGGTGTCCTGCAGGGCGTAGAACCCGCGTTGCAGAATCATGAATCCGGTGAACGGCACCAGGGCTACACCGAAGGCTGCCACCACCGCCCCCAGCAGGGCGATCGCCGACGGTGAACTGCGGCCGTAGGCGAACAACAGCGTGGCGATCTGTGGGCCGAGCACCGTCATGGCTACCGCGATCGGGGCGAGAGCGACGACGGCCAGCCGTACCGCCTGGGACAGGTCCTCGACGATGTGCCCGTGCTGGCGGCCGGCGGCGTGGCGACTGAGCCGGGGCAGCATGGCGGTCATCACCGACATGACGATGACCCCGAACGGCATCTGGAACACCGCGAGCGCGTTCTGGAAAGCGCTGACCCCGCCCGGTCCGCTGATCGAGGCGACCCGAGTGGCCACCGCGAGCAGGATCTGCGCGGCGAGGACCGACACGAGGACCCAGCCGCCGAGTTGGCCGATGCGGCGGATTCCGATACCCCGTGGGTTGAGCCGGGGCCGAAGGGTGAGGCCGCTGCGTGCCAACGCCCACACCACCAGGGTCATCTGGGCAAAGACGCCCGCGGTGGTGCCCACGGCGAGCAACAGCAGCTGCCCGGTGGGTATTGACGTGATGCTGGTGGTGCCGCCGATCGCCAGGTAGGTCAGGCCGACAGCGATCACAATCAGGCTGTTGACAACCGGCGCCCACATCGGCGCGGCGAACCGGCCCCGGGTGTTGAGCACAGCGCCAGCGGTGGCGCTGAAGCCGTAGAACAGGATCTGGGGCAGGAAGAACCGGCACAGCAGCACCGCCAGGTCGTGTTGCTCGCCAGAGAAGCCCGGCGCGTAGACCGCGACCAGCCATGGGGCTGAGATGATCGCTATCAGCGTGACCGCCCCGAGCCCGTAGCCGCCCAGCGACAGCAGCCGCTGGGCGTAGCTCACCCCGCCATCGGGTTCGGTCAGGGTGGCACGCACCAGCAGCGGCACCACCACGCTGGCCATCGCACCTCCGAGGACCAGCTCGTAGACGGCGTTGGGCAGGGTGTTCGCCACGTTGTAGCTGTCGAGCAGACGACTCCCCATTCCCAGGGCGGAGGCCAGCACCACCAGCCGGACGAAGCCGACGATCCGTGACACCAAGGTCGCCACCGCCATGGCCCGGCCCGCGCTGCCAAGGGAAGATTCTTCTGCCATGGCGATCTTCCTAGCGCACGGGCGCCCGCCCCGGAGCCCTGCCCCCGGCCCCGATTGGAGCACCAGGTGAGCATCGAGTCGGCGATTCCGCGGTTTGTGCAGGACGAGGAGTTCGATGGCTTCTCGGCCGGTCAACTCCTCGAGGTGACCAAGGCCATCACGATGATCATGTCCATTCCTCCGGCGGCTGCCAACCACGTTGACGCCGTCGCAATGGCGACCGGCCAGGGGGAAGAGTGGCGCTTCACCCACGCGATCCGGGTTTGGGAGGCAAACCCCCGCCTCCGCCACCTGCTGGTCACGAGCGGAAACCCGGCGGAGAAGACCTACACCGAGGTCACGCTCGACTATGTGCGTGGGCTCGGCCTCCGGCGCCGGGAAGGGCTCCTGCTGCAGCCGGACCCGTCCCCCAACACCGGCCGGCAGGCCGCGTGGATCGCTGACCAGGTGCATGCCAGTGCCATCACCAGCATGGCACTGGCCACCTCCCCCTACCATCTGCCGCGGTTCTATCTCACCGTCCTCAAGGAGTTGGAAAGACGTGGCATCCGGATACCCGTCGTCCCCGCTCCCGCGGCCGTCGCCCCGCAGACGCCGATCCCGGAGACCGGCGCCACCTCCTACGACCTGATTCCCGGCGAGGTGAAGCGCATCCTCATCTACCTGAACGAGGGCTGGCTCGCCACACCGCAGGAGCTGCGGCGGTACGTCTCCTGGCTGTGGAGCACTCACGGGTCTGGCTGGCTCGCACCCTGAGCCGTTCTCGGGGACGGCGCCGGCTCCGCTGCGCCGGCTGCACCGCCTTACTCAGTCTGTCGCCTCGGCTGCTGCCGACCGTGCCCGAGCCTTGCGGGTGGCGCGCAGTAGCAGTCCGGCGTAGAGCAGCAGCAGGGCGTCCTGGAGCAGCACGAACCAGCCGAGTCCCTGGGTCAGGAAGCTCCCGAAGCAACCGCAGTTGTCGACCGTCAGCCCGCGCGCGAACGCCTGTGTCGCCAGACCGGCCCAGGTCACCGCCACCCCCGTGTAGATCCAGACCGGGGTCAGCGCGCACGACCGCGGTCGGGTCAGTAGCCAGAGCCCACCGGCCAGTTCCGCCAGGATCAGCACCGCGGCCAGCCACGGCAGCGCCGCCGCGGGCGCGATCTCGTACGCGTCGAGGATGTCCGGCATCGCTGGCCACGAAGCAAGCTGGCCTGCTCCCATCGCCGTGAGGATGGCACCCAGGACAGCACGAAGCCACATGAGCCGACGCTAACGGCATAGCCCAGCTTGAGCACCCGAAACGAGACAACTAATGATTTCTCGGGCTTGAGGAACTATTCCGAAACCCAGGCAGCTGCCAGCGACCGCCTATTTACCGAAAGCACTTGAACGAATACGATCCGGTAGGTGCCTGGCCTGGATCGGGGTGACTGTGCACATTCCTTACGCGCCTGCCTTCGCTGCCCAGCGACCTGAGAAGTCCGTCGAGGTCTGCGTCGACAACGGCCTGGCCCAGGTCCGGACCTGGGACCGACGCACCGACCAGCGGCAGGTCCGCACCACCGCCCCGAACGGCGTGACCGGCTACGACATCGAACCCGACGGTCGGCACTTCTGGTGGTTCGACGCGAACCCGGCCGGGATCGGGCTCTGGCGACGGCAACCGTTCCGGCCCGCCGCTACCGACCCGACGACACCACCCCCCGCCCTCACCGGCCTGCCGCCCGGCCGGCAGGCCGGGATCGCCTTCGACGCTTCCGGCGGCCGGGTCGCGGTCGGCATCGGCACCGAAACCGAGACCCGGTGCTACGTGGGCAGACCCGGCGAAGCCGGGCAGCTGGTGGCCGCCGCGGCGGGCTACGCGACACTGGTCGATCTGACCGCTGACGGAGATACGGTCGCATTGGCCGGGCGGGCCGAAAGCGACACGGCGATCAGTGTCATTCGCCTCAGCGACGGCAGGCTCGACGTCGTAGCCGGCAGCTACCGCCGGCGAATCTGGGCGCTTGAGTTCCGCCCCGGCGACCGGTCCCACCCGCAGCTGCTGGTCATAGTCGAGACACCAGAGCGGTATCGGGTCGGCACCTGGCAGCGGGACCGGGGCATCGCACTGGCCGAAGCCCTCTCCTACGACACCGAGGTCACCGCCCACTGGTACGGCACGGATGGGCAGGTGCTCATCCAACACGACCACGCCGGTCGCAGCCGGCTACTGCTGGCCGACCTCACCAGCGGTGAACCCGCGGCCATCGCCACCCCACCCGGCACGATCCTGGATCTGACCTGCGCCCCCGGCGGCGACATCCACTACGTCTGGACCGGTGCGTCGGTGCCGCCCCAGCGCCGGGTCGCCGAACCCGGCGCAGCGGCTCGGGAGGCGCCGGAAGCGGCTGGCCCGGCGCAACCGACCGGAACAGCCCGGCGCAGCGAACTGTGGACCCATCAGCCCTACGGCCAGATCCACAGTTTCCTGGCCACCCCGCCCGGTGCCGGGCCGTGGCCGACCCTGTTCCTGGTCCACGGCGGGCCGTCTCTACACGACCGCGACGCCTACGACCCTCGGGTTGAACTGCTGGTGCGCGCCGGGTACGCGGTGGTGCGCACCAACTACCGCGGATCGACCGGGTACGGGCCGCAGTGGCAACGGGGATACGGCCATCGGGTCGGGCTGGCCCAGCTGGACGACCTCACCTCGGTACGGCGACACCTACTCCACCGCGGCGTCGCCGCACCAGGCCGGGTCGGCCTGTGCGGATACTCGTGGGGCGGGTACCTGGTTCTCCTCGCGATGGGAGTCACACCGGCCGACTGGTCGGTCGGCCTCGCCGTCGCCCCCATCGCCGACTACCCGGCCGCCTACCGCGGCACCACGGCAGCGCTGCGCGAGGTGGACGACGAACTCTTCGGCGGCGGGCCCGACGACGTACCGCAGCGATACCGCGCGGCCGATCCGATGACCTACCTGGACCAGGTACGTGGCCCCCTGTTCATCGCTGCCGCCAGCGACGACGACCGCTGCCCGCCGGGCCAGGTGCGGCGCTACGTCGCTGCACTACGCCACCGCCGGGTGCCGCACCAACTGCACTGGATGTCCGGCGGCCATCTCGGCGACGCCGCCAGCCAGACCCACGCGTTCGACGAGTTGCTCCGGTACGCCGGCCAGGCACTGGGACCGGACCGAACCCGGGCGGCCACAGCGGACGGCCGTCCGTACCAGCCAACCAGCCAGGGAAGGAGGTGATTCGCATGAAGCGACGCAGCGTACGGCATGACCCGATCGCCACCAACGAGCGGGAGCGCGGGGCGGTCGTGGTGAAGATGTTCCTCGACATGGACCGGGCAGTTGCGGCCGAACGGAGCGGCGGGACCGTTCCAGCGGCCGACAAGGTGGCGGCCAGCGAGTAACCACCAGTGGTGACCGCGAGTTCGACGGCTTCGTTCCGGAGCAGCCCGCTCCGGGACGGAGCCCACCAACGGAAGGATCCGCGATGAAGGTCGTCCTGGTCAGCATGCCGTGGGGTTCGATCGACGTTCCGTCGTTGGCGCTGGGCATCCTGCATACGGCGGCCAGCCGGGGTGGCCACGAAGTCGAGGTCCGCTACGCGAACCTCGACTTCGTCGACTGGGCGGCCCGAGCCACCAACCTCACGCTCGCCGACTACCAGTATTTCTCGGAATCTTCCTACTTCCTCGGCGCCGGCGACTGGGTCTTCTCCGGCCTGCTCGACGACGCAGACCGATCGTTCGACTCCTACGCCCGGCTGCTGGCCAGCAACGGCACCGCCGACGCCGAGATCGCACGGACCGGGTCGATGCACCGGGTGGTGCCCGAATTCATCCGCGGGCTGGCGACCGACCTGGCGGCGACAACGCCCGATGTCGTCGGTTTCACCACCACCTTCCAGCAGAATGCCGCCAGCCTGGCCGTCGCCCGGCTGCTGAAGCAACTACGGCCGCAGACCCAGATCGTGTTCGGTGGCGCCAACTGCGACGGGCCGCAGGGGGCGGCACTGCACCGCAACTTCCCCTACGTCGACTACGTCGTGCGGGGTGAGGGCGAGGTCGCCTTCCCGCACCTACTGGACGCGCTCGACCCGCTGACCACCGCGCCCGACCGGACGAAGCTGGCCAGGATCGCCGGCCTGTGCTGGCGGGACCGGGACGGGACGGGACAGGCCAACGAGATGTCGTCCACTCCCCTGCCGCCAACCCACATCGTCGCTCCCGACTACACCGGCTACCTGGAGCGACTGGACGCCTCGGTGGCGGCGGACTGGGTAGCCCCCAAACTGGTCGTCGAAGGCTCCCGCGGTTGCTGGTGGGGCGAGAAGCACCACTGTACGTTCTGCGGGCTCAACGGGTCGTTCATGCAGTTTCGTAGCAAGAGCCCAGCCCGCTTCCTCGACGAGCTCCTCGACCTGGCACGCCGCCACCAACTGCTCGACTTCATCGTCGTGGACAACATCCTGGACATGGCGTACTTCGACACGGTGCTGCGATGGCTGGCCGAATCGGAGTACGACCTGCGCCTCCACTTCGAAGTCAAGGCCAACCTGCGCCGGCACCACTTCCAGCAGCTGAGCGACGGCGGTGCCGTGCAGGTCCAGCCCGGGGTGGAAAGCCTCAGCACCAACGTCCTGCGGCTGATGGACAAGGGCGTCACCGGTTGCCAGAACGTACGGGCGTTGCGCGACGCGCAGAGCGCGGGCGTGACGGCGAGCTGGAACTACCTGTACGGGTTCCCCGGTGAGACGGCACGGGACTACACCAGCGTCGTCGCGCAGCTGCCGGCCCTGCACCATCTGGAGCCGCCGATCAGCTCCACCCGGATCGCCATCGAGCGGTACAGCCCCTACTTCGACCGCCCGGAACTGGGGTTCGCCATCCTGCGGCCGGCCCCCCAGTACGCCGAGATCTACCGGCTGCCCGAGACCGAGCTCGCCGACCTGGCGTACGTCTTCACGTCGGCGCCGAACGGCATCGACGGGGCCCAGGCCGCCGATCTCGACGCGGCACTCGGCACCTGGCAGGCGCAGTATCCGCTCAGCCGGCTTACGTACCAGGAGCTAGCCGACCGGATCGTGTTGGTCAGCCGACGCGCCAGCTACGACTGGACAGTGCTGGAGCTGACCACGCCGCCCGAGATCGAGCTGTTCCGGCTCCTGGGCCAGCCCCGTACGGTCGCGACCCTCGTCGCGAGGGTGCCCGGCGGGGCGGCGGCCGTCGAGCCGTTGCTGTCCCGGTGGACGGCGCTGGGCCTGCTGTTCCACGACGGCGGCTACCAGGTGCACCTCGCCGTGGAGTCCAACAATCAGGTACTGACCCGGATCGATCACCGCCGAGCTGTGGTCCGGCGACTTGAGGAGGAATCGCGTGCCACCGTCGTCGCCTGAGCTCGCCGAGCTGACCGAGTGGAGCGCAAGCGCGGTCGAGATCGAATTGTCCCGCGACTACGAGCCCACCACCGCCCGGGTCCCGGGAATGTCTCTCGGTACCCGACGGATCACCGGCCGGTGGGAACCCCTTGTCGCCGAGTTCTACCACCTCGGCGTCCGGCAGGTCCGGATCGCCGACCCGGTCGACCTGTGTCCGGACGCGGGCGTCGTCGCCGCCCGCACCCTGGTGTTGCTCCGGGAGCTGACCGCCTACGCGATCTCGGTGGATTGGGTAGCTCGTTGTCATGACGGCTGCGCGGGTCGAGGCCTGTTCAACCATCTGTGTCCGCCGGCTCGGGTGGATGGTGTCGACGACGACGCGGCGGTACGGGGCTGGCAGACGTCGTTCTTTCTGGGGATGTGCGTGTCCCGGCGGGGCCCGGGCTTCACCGAGGTACGCGACCGGCGGCTCGGCACGCTGGAGATGTACACCATCGACGAGCCAGCGCACCTGGCGGCGATCACCGAGTTGGCGGAGGGTGTCCCGGCCGGGCAACTGCCCGTTCCGGTACGCGAGGAGTTGACCGAGGCGCGGCTGGTCGCCGAGCAGTCCGGGTATCTGTGGTGGCTGCCGACCCGGGCGTACCGGTGGCCGTCTCCTGCCCTGAGCGTGTAGGTAGGCCCTTCTCTCGCCAGTCGCCCCAACCGCCCCAACCGCGAGGAGAGCCGTGGAGACCGTGACCGGCACGTCGACCCCGCCACCGGTGCCGTATATCGCCGATCCGTACCCGACGTTGGCCCGCATCCGCGGCAACGGCCCGGTATCGATCCTGCACAGCGACGAGGGCATCCCGATGTGGGTCATTGCCCGCTACCGGGATGTGCGGGCGGCGCTGGCCGACCCACGATTCGGGCAGGATGCCCGCCGCGCCCAGGCCCTGGCCGACAACCGGGTCGCCGGGGTTACCCTCGGCGGTGACATCGTCCACATGCTCAACAGTGACCCACCGGACCACACCCGGTTGCGGCGCCACGTTCAGGGCGCGTTCACCGCTCGACGGGTGGCGGCGATGCGACCACTGGTGGAACGCATCACCACCTCCTTGCTGGACGGAATCGCCGGTCGAACGACAGTGGACCTGGTGCAGGACTTCGCCTTCCCCCTGCCGATGTTGGTCATCTGTGAGCTGCTTGGCTTCCCTGCCGAGGAGCGAAACGCCTACCGTTCCTGGTCAACGGCGATCCTGACGCACGACGACGACCCTGCGGCCTTCGCCACGGCGTTGCGGGAAATGACCGACTACATCGCGGTTCAGCTACGGATACGACAGACCCGGCCCGGCGACGACCTCCTGACGGAGTTGCTGGCCGCGCGCGACGCGGGCCAGCTCACCGACGACGACATCATCGGCATGGTCTTCCTGCTCCTGATTGGTGGACACGAGACGACCGTCAACCTGCTCGGTACCGCCACCCTCGCCCTCATGCGCGACCCCGACCAGCACCGGTGGCTGCTGGCGAACCAGCACGCGCTGCCGGAGGCGATAGACGAGTTCCTCCGCTACGAGTCCCCGGTCGCCATGGCAACGCTACGGTTCACCACCACGCCCGTCGCTGTTGACGATGTCGTGATTCCCGCCGGTGAGCTGGTGCTGGTGTCGCTCGGCGGCGCCAACCGGGACCCCGACCGATTCCCGGACGCCGACCGTTTGATCCTCGACCGACGCGACACCGGACATCTTGCCTTCGGCCACGGCCTGCACCGCTGCCTCGGCGCGTTTCTCGGAAAACTCGAAGGTGAGGTGGCTCTCGGTGCCCTGCTGAGGCGGCACCCGAGGCTGGCGCTCGCCGCGGAGGTGCGGCAGCTCCGGTGGCGGGACACGATCATGTTGCGTGGACTGGAGTCACTTCCGGTATCCCTCGATGGCTGAGGCTACGACGGCGGTCACCTCCATCACTCGCCGGTTCCGGCCGCAGCTCAGCTTCGCTCCCCTGCGCACCCGCGGCTACCGGCTGCTGTTCGCGGCCGAATTGATCTCTGTCTTTGGTGATGCCTTTCACGCGGTGGCGCTTCCGTTTCTGGTCTATCAGTTCGGCGGCGGCGCGCGCGATCTCGGCCTACTGGTGGCCGGCTACGGGCTGTGCCGGCTGGTGACGACACCGCTGGGCGGGATCTTCTCCGACCGGATCGGCCCGTGGCCGGTGATGCTGATCTCTGACGTGATTCGGGTTCTCTTCACCGCCGGCATCGTCGTGGTCGCCGCGACCGGGGCTGGCGGCATGTTCGCCGTAGCGGTGTTGGTGGCCGGCACCGGACTGGGCTCCGGGCTGTTCCAGCCCGCTGCCTACGCGATCACCCCGCGGCTGCTGCCCGCCGAGCAGTTGCAGGCCGGCAACGGGTTACACAGCACCGCTACCTTCGCGGCCGGAATGATCGGTCCGGGTGTGGCCGGGCTCGTGGTGATCGCCCTTTCGCCAGCGGTGGCGTTCGGTGTGGATGCCGTGACCTTCGCCGTTTCGGCGGCCTGCCTGGCGATGATCGGCGGTGTGGGGCGCGCTGCGGCGATGCCGGTGGTGGCCGCCACCGGTGGCGGCGCGTCATCGCCGCCGCAGCCAGCCGACGGGGCGCCGCCGGCTGGTCCGGAGATCGGGTTCTGGCAGCTGCTTCGGGAGTCGGCGCTGTTGCGTACCGTGCTGCTGGTCACTGCGACCGCCAACCTCACGGTCGGCGGAATGGTCCGGGTGGGTCTACCGTCGCTGAACAACGATGATTTCGCCGCTGGTGCGGGTGGGCTGGGCGGTCTGCTCGCCGCTTTCACGGCCGGCTCGTTGGTGGGTGGGCTCTGCTCCGCCGGTGTGGCGGGGCTGCCCCGACGCGGATCGACGGCGATGGTCTCGGGCCTGGTGTTGGGTGGGGCCGTCGCGTTGGTGCCCTTCGCCGGCTATCTCGGCGCCGTGGTCGCGCTTTCGGTGGCCGGTCTCGCCAGCACCGTCACGAACGTGCTGGTGATCACGATCGTGCAGCAGAGCACCGCGCCGCACCTACTCGGCCGGGTGATGAGCGCGATCGTCTTCGCCGCGCTGAGTCTGTTTCCGCTCTCCACGATCGCCGCTGGCCTGGTGGCCGAAGCCTATGGCAGCACGGCGATCTTCCTCGCCACCGCGGCAGCGCTGTTGGCCGCGTTCGGCTACGGCTGCGCCCGCCGCGAACTACGGCAGCGGTGACGGTGGATCGACCCTGACCAGCGGACGTGGGCACGGGTAGCGGCGGGATTTACCCGGGACGCCCGCACCTAGTTTAATAAATGAGCGGTCATTTACTAATGTGGGGGGTGGTGCCGGTGGGACGTCCGCGCGGAGTTGACGATGCGGTGATCCTGCGTGCGGCGACGCAGGTCATGGGTCAGGTGGGTCCGGCGGGTCTCACGTTGGCCGCCGTGGCACGCGCGGTCGGACTGGCGCCGGCAACCCTGGTGCAACGCTTCGGCTCCAAACATGGCCTGCTCCTCGCCCTCGCCGACCAGACGGAGAAGGACATCAGCAAGCTGGTTGGGCGAGTGCGTCGCACGCACGACTCGGCGCTCGGGGCCCTGGCAGCGCTGATGGTGCGGTCCACGGCGGCGCTGAGCACCCCGGAGAGCTACGCCAATCACCTGGCGTTCCTGTGTATGGACCTCGGTGATCCGCAGCTCTACGAACGCGCCCTGGCCATTCACCACACCCAGCAACGAATGATCGAGCAGCTACTCACCGAGGCAGTGAGCACCGGCGAGCTCCGCACCAACAGTAGCCCCGCGGCGCTGGCCCGCACGGTGCAGGCGGTCACCGCCGGCGCCGGCCTGCACTGGGCGCTGGAGCGCGAAGGCGGCCTCGAACAGCGGCTCCGGCAGGAGCTCGACGCCGTGCTGGCGCCCCACCTGCCGCCGCACGCCAACCCTGATCTGGAGGAGTCATGACCATTGCCGCACGCCCGCTGGCCGGAAAGGTCGCCCTGGTCGCCGGCGGCACCCGCGGCGGCGGACGGGGCATCGCCGTCGAGCTCGGCGCAGCCGGCGCGACGGTGTACGTCACCGGGCGAAGCAGCGCCGGCGAACGCTCCGACCTCGCCCGGCCGGAGACCATCGAACAGACCGCCGAGCGGGTCACCGCCGCCGGCGGACTGGGTATCGCCGTTCGCACCGACCACAGCCGTCCCGACGAGGTCCAGGCACTCATCCACCAGGTCGCCGCCGAGCAGGACGGCCAACTCGACATCCTGGTCAACTCGGTGTGGGGTGGCGATCCGCTCACCGACTGGGAACATCCACTGTGGGAACAGGAGCTCGACATCGGGCTGCGGTTGCTGCGGCAGGCGGTGGAGACCCACATCATCACCAGCCGGTACGCGCTCCCCCTCCTGGTCGCCCGCCGCAGCGGCCTGGTGGTGGAGGTGACCGACGGCAACACCGCCCGCTACCGCGGCAGCCTCTTCTACGATCTGGCGAAGTCCGCGGTCATCCGCCTCGCCGTCGCCCAGGCGGCCGAGCTCAAGCCCCACGGCGTGGCGGCCGTAGCCCTCACGCCGGGCTTTCTCCGTTCGGAGGCTATGCTGGAACACTTCGGTGTCACCGAGGCCAACTGGCGCGACGGGGTGGCCCAGGACCCCAACTTCGCCCACTCCGAGACCCCGACCTACCTCGGTCGGGCTGTCGCGGCGCTGGCCGCGGACCCCAACATCCTGGCCAAGACCGGACGCGCCCTGGCCACCTGGGGCCTCTACCGGGAGTACGGGTTCACCGACGCCGACGGCAGCCAACCGGACTTCGCCGCCCACTGGGCCAAAAACCTGGCCGAACAGTACGGGCCCCTCGGAGAGCCACTGTGACCCGAGGCCGCTGCCGCCGCAGGCGCACCGTGACGGCAGCGGCATGGTTTTCGGCCGTAACGGGTATGGGCAGGGCATGATTCATAACACGATCGTGACGGTGGCTGAGAAGAGTCCGGACTTCCGAAGGGTGCTGTGGACCGGTAAGCATCTCCAACTGGTGGTCATGACGATCCCACCCGGGGGTGAGATCGGCGACGAGGTGCACGAGGATGCGGACCAGATTCTGACCTTCGTCAGCGGTGCCGGCGAAGCGCGGATTGCCGGCGAAAGGCGCGAAATCGTTCGGAGCAGTCAGATCGTGGTACCGGCGGGCACCAGGCACAACTTTGTCAATACCGGGCAGAACCCGTTGGTGCTCTACACGATCTACAGCCCGCCACAGCACGCCGACCAGGCGGTGCACCGCACCAAGGAGGCGGCCGACGCGGCCAAGACCGCGGGCACGGACGAGCCGCCAACCGGCTGAGCTCCGGTGGGCTCGCGGCCTCAACGACGACGATCCGCCAGTCGGGCTGGCCCGGCCGAGACGACTTCTTCCTGCCAGCCCACGTTCCCCGCCAGCACAGCACTGCCCCTGATCTTGGTCCCGTGGTATCAGGACTGTCAGGTGAGGGCCACCCCGATTTCGCCAAGGTGCCGGGCGCTGAACCGCTGAGCCCTCGCTCGCCCTCCGAAAGAGGGCGAACGGGGGCCGGGTTCGGCGTGGGGCGGGTCAGTAGGACGCGCTCAGGGAAATCCTTGAGGAGGGTCCCGGTCGCGGCGGGGCGCTCAAGGCCCGGGAGGTGCCCGCCCCACGGCAGTTGTACGTGCCGGGCATCGGAGAGGCGGTCGGCCAGGTCGACGGCGACCTGCTGGAAGTAGGCCAGGTCGTGCTTGCCCGACACGATCAGGGTGCAGGCCGTGATCGTCGACAGCGCGCAGTCCGCCTCCAGTTGGTCGTACTCCTCCTCTGCGGCGAGGAGACATCAAACCGAGAGAGCTTCAGGTGACGGAGGTCTCAGGTATTGCGTGCTACCACACACGTGCCCGTAGGGTCACGGTGATCTGGTTGTCGCATGGGGGGCCAAACCGAGTGCAGTACGTACGTTTGGGCGGGACAGGGCTGAAGGTCTCGCGGATCTGCCTGGGAATGATGAGCTACGGCGATCGCGGCAAGAGCGACGGGTGGGTGCTCAGCGAAGACGCCGCCGAACCTCTCGTCCGGCGGGCGGTGGATGCCGGAGTCACCTTCTTCGACACCGCCGACATGTACTCGTCAGGAACGAGTGAGGAGGTCACCGGCCGTCTGCTGGGCAAGACCTTCTCGCGGCGGGACGACTACGTACTTGCCACGAAGGTCTTCTTTCCAATGGGCAGCGGGCCCAACGACGGTGGGCTATCCCGCAAGCACATTCACACTGCCATTGACGAGTCGCTGCGCCGGCTCGGCACCGACCATGTGGACCTTTACCAGATCCACCGCTGGGACGACCAGACACCGATCGAGGAAACGATGGAGGCCTTGCACGAGGTGGTGCGCGCTGGGAAGGCCCGGTACCTCGGTGCCTCCAGCATGGCCGCCTGGCAGTTCGCCAAGGCGCAACACACTGCCGACATGTCCGGGTGGACCCGGTTCGTTGCCATGCAGAATCACTACAACCTGCTCTACCGAGAAGAAGAACGGGAGATGATCCCGCTCTGCCGCGACCAGGGAGTCGGCGTCATTCCGTGGAGCCCACTGGCCCGTGGACTGGTCGCCCGCGCCGGAACCGCCGAGGTCGCGGCCACCGCTCGTGCGTCCAGCGGCGACGCCGACCGCAGGGAGACGTTGTACGGGCGCGGCGACGAGCGGATCCTGCACCGGGTGGCCCAAGTCGCCAACGAGTGCGCTCTCCCACCAGCACAGATCGGCCTCGCCTGGCTGCTGGGTAGGTCTGGGGTGACCGCCCCCATCGTCGGGGCTACCAAGGAACGGCACATTGATGATGCTGTCGCGGCGGTAGACGTTCCGCTGACCGAGAATCAGATCGAATACCTCGAAGAGCCCTACCAGCCGCAGGCCGTCCGCATGTAACCGTGCAGTGGCGAGTCTTGCCGTTCGGCCATGTCGGCCCAAGCGGCTGGCGGAGTCACCCATTCGCACAACGTCCCCCGGCTACCCACGATCCGTTCGGCATCGCGTATCAAGTGCACCGGGCCGCCTGGGAGATCGCGCTCCATTTCGGTCGGCAGGGCGAGAGCCATAGGACCGCTCCGGGGTCGGGAAGACCGGTACAGCGGTTAGCGCTGGGAATGATCTTGCGGTGAGGTCTCACTCAAACATTCGCGTGATATGCGCTCACCGTAGCGACCGCCGCCAGCCGTCCGCCCAGCAACCCGCCCTCCCAAACCCACATCGAAAACAAGACACCACAACGTCTCGTTCAAGTCCAGTTTCGATAGAGGGCCCACCCGACTGGCAGGGGCACGTAATCTAAGTGTCTTGCATTCGTGTTCTTGGCTCGTCCAGCAATCACGGTCAGTCCCGCCGAGCATGGTGCTGGCAGCGAGATCTGCATCCACGATCATCGTGTGATGACGCGAGTTGTTCCGTGCGGCGGGGCCTGATTCGTGTCACGCGTCGGCGGGCCACGCGCGGCGTACGGCGTCGAGGGCGGTTTCCCGGTCGGTGCCAGCAGCCGTGCCTGCCGCAGGCAGGCGGCCGTGTGCAGTTAGCCGGCGGATCAGGTCGTCGAGGCAGGTGGTGAGGTCGTTGAGCGCGGAGAATTCGTAGTGGGCGCTGTCGACTGACCCTGTGGTCAGGTTGGCTGTTTCGAGTTCGGCCTCACCGCTGGTCCAGACGATCAACCAGCCGACGAGATCGCCGTTGGTGCAGTCGATCCAGGCTGCGGACTTGTTGTAGGTGGGGCCTCGGTGTAGCTGCCATTGGATGCCAATGTTGTGCAGTTGCGGGGCGCGGGCTTACACGGTGGCGGCGAAGTCGTCGAGGTCCAGTTCCATCACACTGGCGATGTTAGGGCGGTTACGGGTCTGCGCTGGTAAGGGACCCAGGACAAACCATGGGTTGTTGTCGCCCAGCACCGCGCCGGTCACCGGGGTGGCTGGGCGGACGACGCGGTACTGTTCGGTGCCGAGCCGTCCCTGATGTACCCGGACCTTGAGGTTCATCCGGTGGCGAGCTGCATGCGTGCGTGCATCAGCGCGAATCCGAGGAGGTTGCTCCCGCGCCATCGGGCAGGATCGTGTGCGCGGGGGTCCGTGGCGGACAGGCCAATGCCCCAAACGCGATCCACCGGACTGGCTTCCACCAGTACCCGGTTGCCCGTGCGAGACAGGTACTGCCCGAGGTCAGGGTGCTGGCTGAACTTGGCCACATTGCCGGCGACGACCAGGTCGAAGCAGTGCGCATCCCAGGTGGCCTGGTCGAAGCCGCGGACCTGCCGGCCCAGAGCCTTGACCGCCCCCGGGTGCGGCGTCGTGAGTATCCGCGCGGCAGTCGTTTCGTCGCCGAACAGGCGGGCCTTGCCGACCATCATGTAGTGCTCGGCCGTGGCGTAGCGGATCCCGTTGACGACGAATGGAGCCAGCCACCACTGGCTCAGGCACCCCGGCCCGATGCTGCCGTCCGATTGGGGCTGGTGCCCCCAGAACAACAGGTACTTGACCCGACCGCCCGCAGCGGCGCGCGCCCGCAACTCAGGCAGGCTCCGCGGCGGGGAGGCGGTCTCGGGCATGTCCAGCAGGGTGCCAGAATCGTGCGGTCACGCGCCATCGGGTTTGCCTGCCATGCGTGTCTCCAGGCTGCGTACCCGTTCCCGCAGTAGGAGCTACTGAGCCTCTCCAAGTTGATCTTGCAGCTCAGGACGGGTGCGGGGGCCCGGTAACCTCCCGCATCTCGCATCAGATGCGGGATCGTCGCATTCGACGCGACCCACCTGTCGAACATGCAGGTCAGGGTAGGCGGATTCGCCCCCTCACGGCAGGGAGCCATCTCCACCAGGTCTACAGTCGTCGAAACCGCTACTCCCGCGACCAGCAGCGCCATCCTCGGCCACAGGTCGGACGCGGACTGTCTTCTATTCGCATCAGATCGAATACGCGGCGGTTTGCTGGCGGAACCTGGAACCGCTACCCCGGAGGCAGTAACGCCGAACCGTAACTCGCCTGCTCAAGACGATGTCGATCGCCTACTGTCACGAGGTGCCTGACCAGAGCGGCGACGACAACCTCCACGTGATAGTCCGATGCCAAGACGACCCGACGGTGTCCATCCGCCTGCACGACCGTTCCTTCCCCGACGAATACGGCATCTGCTTCGCGGTCGAAGCCCGCGCACAGGGCCTACATGCCGAACTACCCGGCACTGAGATGTGGGGCTGGGACGAAGCCTGGCTTTCTGACTTCATCAGTCAGCTCGCCGCCGACTACCGCGGCTGGGCCGACGAGCGAACCTGGCAGGCCAACCACCTCACCGTTCGCGCTACCTTCCACTCCGGAGGTCACGTGGCGCTCACCTGGCAGCTCCAACCCTGGGTAACCCGCTCTGATGCCTGGCAGGCGTCGATCACCACCTGGCTCGAAGGCGGGGAGCAGATGAGCAATCTCGCCGCGGACCTCCGCGAGTTCCTACCCAACCCCGGTCCGACCAACTAGCTACCACGGCATCACCCCGCAACCGCACCTCTGCCTTCGACCACCGCGGTTCGCTGCGCTCCGTAACCGAAGCCTGCTCGGACGGACGAATACCAGCTACATCGAATAGGTGACTCTGCCAGTCGGCCAGGCCAGGGAGGCACCCGGGCTGCGCCACACTCTCCGCCGTCAGCAGCTACTGCTACCGCCGCCGCTGTCTCCGCCGGAGGAAGCTTCACCGCTGCCCCCGCCGGAGAACCATCCGCCCCCACTCGAATCGCTGTCGCAGGAGGCACCACCGTCGCCGTCTGCCGTGACGCTGGGTGCCGACGATGCGTACGCCGACGAGCCGCGCCGGCCCGTCGGCGTACGCCGACGCCCGAGGAACCAGAAGGTGAGGACGGCCGCGGCGAGCAGCACGACGAGAATCTCCATATCGACGACGATACGGAAGTCGATCAACCTCTTGCGCGGGCCGCCGGGCCGTACGTCCCGCAACCCGTCACCGCCCCCAGGTTGACGGCGAGCGTGGTCTCGCCCACGCCGCCCTTTTGGTTGGCGATGACATGGACCTGAGTCATGCCGGCTCCGTTCCATGTACTTCCCTGGCCGTTTGCGGCCGAGGCACTTCGGATGCCGCCCCATGCTAGATCCATCTCCGGCCTGCTCAGAAGCGTGGTCCGCCCCGGAGTGTCATCGTTAACCGCGGCTAATCGCCGATAGGCGCTCGCAGCCGTTTTGATTGCCTACGTCACGAGAGACTCACGTCTTGACGTGGGTGTCATCGGTGTCTGATTGGCGCCCAGTATGGGGTGTGGTCGGGGCACGGTGGTGGCGGAATCTCGGCGGGCGTCCGGGCGTTACACCCTGCGTACGGCCGAGGAAGCGCCCCGCCGATGGCGGGTGCCGCGCGTGAGTGAGCCCCGGAATGACGGCGGTCCGCCGGTCGTTACACATGGACCCGGCACCGTGCGCGTCTCGTGGACCGCGGTAGTCGAGGATCTTCTTCCCCTGTTTCTTTTGAGCGCCGGACGGTGCTTGCACCCTGCCGCCTGACCCCCCTTTCGGGCGTGTGTGTGGGTGTCGACCCCCGAATGGAGCAACCCCCATGAACACGATTCTGCGTCGTAGTGTCCTTGGTGTCGCTGGTCTGGCCCTGTCCACCGGTGTCATCGCCGGCCCCCTGGGCACCCTGACCGACACCACCCCCGCCCCGGCCTCGGCCGCCGCTGCGGCGGTGCAGGCGGACAAGCCGGATATGGGCACGCTGATCCCGCACGGCACCCAGGGCGAGCAGTCCCGCATCACCCTCGGCGACGAGCAGACC
>NZ_JCANTD010000049.1:0-21370 GCF_059570675.1 Salinispora goodfellowii
GGTGGTCAGCTGGTGGAGTAGCCGCGGGTGGCGATCCAGTCGCCGAGGGCTTCGGTGGTGATCCAGTACTCGGCGGTGTTCGGGTTCGCCGAGTCGGCGATCTTCACCTGGTCGCCGGCGTCGCGGTAGCCGTTGACGGTGATGTAGTGGCCGCCGGCGAAGGAGTGGCTGCCGCCGTTGGTGTCGGTGGCGGTGCCGGCGATGTTGGCCACGACGGCGCGGCCGTCGTCGACGGTGCGGATGATGTCCTCGCGCAGGGTGTCGGTCTGCTTGTCGTCGGCCTCGGGGGTGGAGATCTCGACGCTGCGGTACACGTCGCGGCCGGTCTCGGTGTTCAGTACCGGGGTGATGTCGTTGATGGAGTCGGTGCCGGACTCGGTGGTGCCCATCCGCTCGGCCATCGCGTCCATGTCGATGTCCTTGTCCTGCACGGACAGGGCGTTGCGGGCGGCGGCGGGGCCGCAGTAGTAGAAGTTCGGCTGGGCCTCGTAGTCGACCGGGAGCACGCGGGTGTCGCCGCGCTCGCTCTGCACGGTGGGCTGCGCGGTGGGGGCGGCGAAGGCGGCGGTCGCCGGGGCGGCGATGGCGCCACCGGTGGCGATCAGGCCAGCAGCGGTCAGGGCGGTCTTCCGGAGGATGTCGGTACGCATGATGATCGAAGCCTTCCGCTCGGGGGTGCCGCGGACGCGCGGGGGCGCGCCAGCGGGGTCGGGCGAGGTGGTTCGAGAAGAAATCGAAAGGGGGTTCCGCCCGGCGGGGGTGCTACTCGGGCGGCCCGGGGAGGTAACCAACGCCGGCCCCGCGGCATTCCGCCGGCGGGCGACCACCGGGGTCCGGGGTCCGGCGGGGCGCTCGCGGCTGCCCCACATGGTTACGCCAGGTATAACCACCGGCCCCCACCGCCGATTCCCCGCCGGCTGTGACCCGGGCCACCCGACAAGCCGCCCAGACCGGGCGATCAGGTGACATCTCCCAGCGCAGTCATGCGGCGAGACCGGCGCAGCCATGCGGTGAAGCCGGACAGCCGACCCAGACCGGTGGATCGGTGACGCCGTGGCCCCGGGGCCCCGCCTATGCCGTCCTGGGGCGTGGCGCGGACGTCGCGACCTGCGCCGCCGGCGGATCAGCGGTGGTGGCGGGCCAGGGGACCTCAGCGGAGCGGTGGAAGGCGATGCCGGCCGCCGTCCAGCGGGGTCCCTGCCCGGCCAGTCGGGTACGAAACGCCGCCCAGTCGTGGGTGGCCCGCGGTGACCAGCCCAGTTCCGCGATGGCGGGTAGCCGGGGCAGGAGCATGAACTCGATCTCCGCCAGCGAGGTGACCGACTCGGTCCAGAGCGGGGCCTCCACCCCCAACACCGCCTCCGCCGGCACGCCTGTCACCTGGGTCGCCGGATCCCAGTCGTACGCCCGCCGTACGTCGATCAGGCCCGCCCAGTCATGTCCGATCGGGGTGTCGGCGGCGTACTTCATGTCCAGATACGCGCGGTTACCGGGGGAGAGGATCAGCCGGGCGCCGCGGCGGACCGCGTCGGCGGTGGTCGGGTCGACGCCGTCGGTGCCCCACCACTGGAGCACCCGTCCCTCGGCGTGGGCGGCCGGAGCCAGCTGGTGCCAGCCCACCACCGTCTTGCCGAGCTTGGCCACGATGCGTTGCGCCCGTTCCACGAATCCGGTGTACGCCGCTCCCTTCACCTTGAATGCCTCATCCCCGCCGATGTGCAGGAACGGCCCGGGGGTACGCGCGGCGACCTCCCCCAGCACGTCGGCGACGAACTCGTACGTCTGGGTGTTGGCGGGGTCCAGGTAGCTGAAGCCGACCTCGGTGCCGGTGTAGGGCACCGGCGTGGTTCCACCAGGGGCCAGCTCCGGGTACGCGGTCAGCGCGGCGTTGGTGTGCCCCGGCAGGTCGATCTCCGGAACGACGGTGAGGTGCCGGTCGGCCGCGTACGCCACGATCCGCTGGTAGTCGGCCGGGGTGTACCACCCGCCGGGGGCGCCACCGACCGCCGTGCTTCCGCCGATCGCGGCCAGCCGCGGTCGGGCTTCGACCGCGATCCGCCATCCCTGGTCATCGGTGAGGTGCAGGTGTAGGTGGTTGAGCTTGTAGCGGGCGAGGTGGTCGATCACCCGCAGTACGTCGTCAACCCCGAAGAAGTGCCGGGCCACGTCGAGCATGGCGCCCCGGTACGGGAAGCGCGGCCGGTCGAGGATCGATCCACCGGGCAGCGTCCAGGTGGCGCGGACCGGCGTGCTGCTCTCGATCGTGGCCGGTAGCAGCTGGCGCAGGGTTTGGGTGCCGTGGTGGAGCCCGGTCGCGGTGGCGGCGCTGATCCGGACCCCGGTCGGCGTCACGTCGAGTCGGTAGCCCTCGGGGCCGAGCTCGGGCTGCGCGGCGAGGACGAGCGCGATGCCGTCGGCCGGCTCGGGGTGCGGGGCCTCGGCGATCGGGAGCCGGTATCCGGTGGCCGGCCGGAGCAGGTCGGCGAGGCGTTCGGCGACGGCCCGCGCGGCGGGGCCGGGGCTGACCCGCACCACCGTGTCGGCCGTCAGCGTGAAGTCGGCGTGGGGCTCCGGGCGTACCTGCTCGGGGGCGGGCACCACGTCGCCCAGCCGGACCGGCGCGGGGGCGGGCCGGTGTTCCGGCTGCTGCGGCGAGGTGGTGGGGGTGGGGGTGGGGGTGGGGTGCACGGAGCTGCCTTTCGGGGGTGTATTCGCGGCGGTTGTGGCAAGGCTTCACCGAGAGCGTTGCATCAAGGGTACGGCGGCACGGTGGCTGCGTGATCGTGCGCGTGGAAGCGCTTCCAGCTACGGGTGCGAACACGGAAAGTGGGGACGACTGTGCCGATTGTCACCGAACAGTCCCTGGGGGTTCGATGTTCGCCTAACCTTCGCCCCACGATCGGCAGCGTGGCCACAGACCGGCGGCCGGGCCGCCCGGTGGCAGCTGAAACCTTCGTCAAGTGACACATTCGGCGTGTGTGGGAGGCTCTGGTGGCAGCGCAGGAGACAGTCGATCACAAGTACGTCTATGACTTCGCCGAGGGAAACAAAGACCAGAAAGAGCTCCTCGGCGGCAAGGGCGCCAACCTGGCCGAGATGACCAACCTCGGCCTGCCGGTGCCGCCCGGCTTCACGATCACCACCTCGGCGTGTCAGGCGTACCTCGCCACCGGTAGCGAGCCGGCCGGCCTCGCCGACCAGGTCGGTGCCCACCTCGACGCCCTGGAACAGGCGATGGGTCGAACCCTCGGTGACCCGGAGGATCCCCTGCTGGTCTCGGTGCGCTCCGGTGCCAAGTTCTCCATGCCGGGCATGATGGAGACCGTTCTCAACGTCGGCCTCAACGACCGCAGCGTCGTGGGGCTGGCCCGACAGGCCGGCGGCTCGGCGGGCTCCGGCTCCGACTCCGCCAGCGACAGCGACCGGTTCGCGTGGGACTCCTACCGTCGCCTGATCCAGATGTTCGGCAAGACCGTCTGCGCGGTGCCGGGGGAGGACTTCGAGCACGCTCTCGACGACGCCAAGCGGGCCAAGGGCAGCGACCTGGACCTGGACCTGACCGCCGACGACCTTCGGGCGCTGGTCGACACCTACAAGAAGATCTTCCGCCGGCACACCGGCCGGGACTTCCCGCAGGAGCCGCGGGAGCAGCTGGACCTCGCGATTCGGGCGGTCTTCGAGTCGTGGAACGCCGAGCGGGCGGTGATCTACCGCCGGCAGGAGCGACTGCCCGCCGAGGCGGGCACCGCGGTGAACGTGGTCGCCATGGTCTTCGGCAACCTCGGTACGGACTCGGGGACCGGCGTCGCCTTCACCCGCGACCCGGCCAGCGGGACCCAGGGCATCTACGGCGACTACCTGGCCAACGCGCAGGGCGAGGATGTCGTCTCCGGGATCCGCAACACCGTGCCGCTGCAGGAGTTGGAGCGGATCGACAAGACCTCCTACGACGAACTGCTCGACTACATGGCCCGGCTTGAGCGGCACTACAAGGATCTCTGCGACATCGAGTTCACCATCGAGCGGGGCAAGCTGTGGATGCTCCAGACCCGGGTCGGCAAGCGCACCGCCGCCGCCGCCTTCAACATCGCCGGGCAGCTCGTGGACGAGGGCCTCATTGACCTGGACGAGGCGCTGCACCGGGTCAACGGTGCCCAACTCGCCCAGCTGATGTTCCCGCGCTTCAACCTGGACCACGAGTTCCAGCCGGTCGCCACCGGCATCGGCGCCGCACCGGGCGCGGCCGTCGGCAAGGTGGTCTTCACCTCCGCCCGCGCGGTGGAGCTGGCCGGCCAGGGCGAGGCGGTGATCCTGGTCCGCCGGGAGACCAACCCGGACGACCTCAACGGCATGATCGCCGCGCAGGGCATCCTCACCTCCCGGGGCGGTAAGACCAGCCACGCCGCCGTGGTGGCCCGCGGCATGGGCAAGACCTGTGTCTCCGGTGCCGACCAACTCGACGTGGACATCCCGGCGAAGCGGTTCACCGTGGCCGGACAGACCGTTCACGAAGGCGACGTGGTGTCGATCGACGGCACGACCGGCAAGGTCTACCTGGGCGAGGTTCCGGTGACGCCGTCCGAGGTGGTGCGGTACTTCGAGGGCACCCTCGACCCGGAACCGGCCGACGTACTGGTGCAGGCCGTACACCGGATCATGACCCACGCCGACGACCGGCGGCGGTTGGCCGTGCGGACGAACGCGGACACCAAGGCGGACGCGGCGCGGGCCCGGCGCTTCGGCGCGCAGGGGATCGGCCTGTGCCGCACCGAGCACATGTTCCTCGGTGACCGGCGGGAACTGGTCGAGCGGCTCATCCTCGCCTCCACCGACGCTGATCGGGAGCAGGCGCTGGCCGCGTTGCTGCCGTTGCAACGGGCGGACTTCATCGAGATCTTCCGCGAGATGGACGGGCTGCCGGTCACGGTGCGGTTGATCGACCCGCCGCTGCATGAGTTCCTGCCCCCGCTGGAGCAACTCGCGGTCAACGTGGCGGTGGCCCAGGAGCGGGGCGAGGCCGCGGCCCGGGAAGAGGCCCTGCTGGCCGCCGTCCGGCGGATGCATGAGGAGAACCCGATGCTCGGCCTGCGTGGGGTCCGGCTCGGCCTGGTCATTCCCGGCCTCTTCGCCATGCAGGTCCGCGCGATTACGGAGGCCGCCGTCGCGGTCACCGAGTCCGGTGGATCGGCCTTCCCGGAGATCATGGTCCCGCTGGTCGGTGCGGTGCAGGAGTTGGAGACGGTACGCACCGAAGCCGAGAAGATCATCGCCGAGGTGGTCGGCGGCAGCGGTGTCGAGGTGTTGATCGGTACGATGATCGAGGTGCCGCGGGCGGCGTTGACCGCCGGCGAGATCGCCGAGGCGGCGCAGTTCTTCTCGTTCGGCACCAACGACCTGACCCAGATGGCGTGGGGCTTCTCCCGCGACGACGTGGAGGGCGCCTTCTTCTGGCGCTATCTGGAACTGGGCATCTTCGGCATCTCGCCGTTCGAGTCGATCGACCGGGACGGGGTGGGCCGGCTGGTGCGGATCGCCGCCGAGGAAGGGCGGGCCGCCCGGTCGGAGTTGAAGCTCGGCGTCTGCGGCGAGCACGGCGGTGACCCCGACTCGGTGCACTTCTTCCACGATGTTGGGCTGGACTACGTATCGTGCTCGCCGTTCCGGGTGCCGGTCGCCCGGTTGGAGGCGGGGCGGGCGGCCGTGGAGACCGCCGGATCGGACAGCCGCTGACGTGCCGGGCGGTGGGTGGCCGCCCACCGCCCGCCGCCCGCCGCCTGGCCGCCGCCCACCGCCCGCCGCCCGCCGCCTGGCCGCCGCCCACCGCCTGGCGGGCGTAACCTGGCGGCATGAATCCGGTCGGCCCGGACCAGCGGCGGTGGGTGGGCGAGCCTGCGAAGGACACCGGGCAGGACCGGTCGGCATTCGAGCGAGACCGCGCCCGGGTGCTGCACTCGGCGGCCTTCCGGCGGCTTGCCGCCAAGACCCAGGTGCACACGGCCGGCACCGATGACTTCCTCCGTACCCGGTTGACCCACTCGTTGGAGGTCGCCCAGGTCGCCCGCGAGATGGGCAGCCGGCTCGGCTGCGACCCCGACGTGGTGGACACCGCCGGGCTCGCCCATGATCTTGGGCACCCGCCGTTCGGGCACAGCGGTGAGGCGGCGCTGGACACCCTCGCCACGACCTGCGGCGGCTTCGAGGGCAACGCGCAGACGCTGCGCGTGCTCACCCGCCTGGAGGCGAAGGTGATCGGCCCGGACGGCACCCCCGCCGGGCTGAACCTCACCCGGGCCACCCTCGACGCGGTCAGTAAGTATCCGTGGCCGCGCCGGCCGGGAGAGCGCAAGTTCGGCGTGTACGCCGACGATCGCCCGGTCTTCGAGTGGCTGCGCGCCGACGTGCCAGACGGGCAGCGGTGCCTGGAGGCGCAGGTGATGGACTGGGCCGACGACGTCGCGTACTCGGTGCACGACGTCGAGGACGGCATCCACGGCGGGTACGTGACGCTGCGTCCGCTGCTGGCCGACGCCGACGAGCGGGCGGCGCTGGGTGCCGATGTCGCGGCGGCCTACTCCAACGAGTCCCCGTCCGACCTCGCTGAGGTACTGGTTGAGCTGCTTGCCGACCCGCTGCTCGCGGCACTGGCCGGCTACGACGGGAGTCATCGGGCGCAGGCCGCGCTGAAGGCGACCACCAGCGTGCTGACCGGTCGCTTCGTCGCCGCCGCGGTGGCGGCCACCCGGCGCCGGTTCGGGCCCGGTCCGCACCGGCGGTACGCCGCCGATCTGGTCGTGCCGCGCGAGGTCCGGGCCCGGTGCGCCCTGCTCAAGGGCATCGCCCTGCGGTACGTGCTGCGTCGCCCCGGCTCCGCCGCCCGGTACGAGCGGCAGCGGCAACTCCTCGCCGGCCTGGTCGCGGGCTTGGCCGACCGAGCCCCCGACGCGTTGGACGCGGTGTTCGCCCCGCTGTGGCGGGCTGCCGGAGACGATGCGGCCCGGCTGCGGGTGGTGGTCGATCAGGTGGCGTCGTTGACGGATCCGGCGGCGGTGCAGCGGCATGCCCGGCTCTTTGGTGGCCTGACCGGCGCCGTCGGGCAGGTTGACTTAGGTTAACCTAACCGTATGCCGGATCGCCCGAAGAAGGTCACGTCCACCCGTGTCGTCCGGATCGGACGGCCCACCCCGCACGTCGTTCGGCTGGTCCTCGGCGGCGAAGAACTGGCCGGACTGCCGGTCGGCGAGTTCACCGACCACTACATCAAGATTCTCTTCCCGGTGCCCGGGGCAGCCTACCCGGAGCCGATCGACCTGGCCGTGATCCGTCGGGACCTGCCGGCCGCGCAGTGGCCACGGCTGCGCGCCTACACCGTACGGGCCTTCGACGCCCACGCCGGTGAGCTGACCGTGGATGTGGTGTACCACGGCGACGAAGGGCTGGCCGGGCCGTGGGCCGCGGCGTTGCGCCCCGGTGACCCGGTGCACTTCGTCGGCCCGGGTGGGGCGTACGCCCCGAGTCCCGACGCCGACTGGCACCTGCTGGTCGGCGACGAGAGCGCCCTGCCGGCCATCGCCGTCGCCCTGGAGCGGCTGCCCGCCGGGGCTCCGGCCACCGTCCTGGTCGAGACCAGTGGACCGGCCGAGGAGCAGCCGCTGCCCAGCCCGGGGCAGGTGCGGCTGACCTGGCTGCACCGGGGGGACCAGCCGGTTGGCGTGGCGCTGGTCGCGGCGGTCCGGGCGCTGGACTTCCCACCCGGGGTGCACGCTTTCGTACACGGTGAGGCGACCTTCGTCCGGGAGCTGCGCCGGCTGCTGCGGGGCGAGCGGGGGGTTGCGCGCGAGCGGCTCTCCATCTCCGGCTACTGGCGGCGTGGGGTGGACGACGAGGGTTGGCGGGCCAGCAAGGCGGAGTGGAACCGTCAGGTCGAGGCCGAGGAGTCCGCCGCCGCCCCAACCTGACGATTGTTCCCATTTCGCCCCGGCACCACCCCCGCCACCCGCAGGATGGCAGAGGGGGCATCGGTGGACCGGCGGGCAGCGGAGGGGCGAACATGGGCGAGGCGGCTGGGCGACGGCCCGACAGCGGGAGCGTGGACCGCCCTTTGCTGGGCCTCGCCGTGGGCGTCGTGCTGGCCGTCGTGGTCTGGGGCGTCCTGGCACCCGACTCGGTCTCCCGGGTCGGTGGGTCCGGGCTGAGTTGGGTCATCACCACGTTCGGCTGGTTGTTCGTCGTCGCGGCGAACGTCTTCCTGGTGCTGACCTTCGTGCTGGCGTTCTCCCGGTTCGGCACCATCCGGCTGGGGGCCGAGACCGAGCGGCCGGAGTTCACCACCCTGGCCTGGGTCGCCATGATGTTCAGCGCCGGCATGGGGATCGGCCTGGTCTTCTTCGCCGTGGCCGAGCCGATCCAGCACTACGCCTCGCCGCCGCCGGCCACCGGAGCCGAGCCGGAGACCGGCGCCGCCGCCTCGGTCGCCCTGCAGTTCACCCTCTTCCACTGGACGCTGCACCCCTGGGCGATCTACGCGGTGGTGGCGCTCGCCCTGGCGTACTCGACCTTCCGCAAGGGGCGGGAGAACCGGATCTCGGCGGTGTTTCGCCCGGTGCTCGGCTCCCAAGCCGACGGCACGCTCGGACGGGTGATCGACCTGCTGTCGGTCTTCGCCACGGTCTTCGGCTCGGCGACCAGCCTCGGCCTCGGCGCGCTCCAGGTCACCGCGGGCCTGGACCGGGTCGCCGGGATCCCCAGCAGCAGGGCGGTGGAACTGGTCGTGATCGGGGCGTTGACCCTGGCCTTCGTCGTCTCGGCCTTCTCCGGGCTGCACCGGGGCATCAAGTGGCTGTCCACCACCAACGTGGTGCTGGCGGTGTTGCTGATGGCCTTCGTCTTCGTGGTCGGCCCGACCGTCTACATCCTTGATGTGCTGCCCGCCTCGATCGGCGACTACCTCAGCAACCTGGTCTTCATGTCGACCCGCACCGGGGCCTTCTCCGAGTCGTCCTGGTTGGGCTCCTGGACGATCTTCTACTGGGCGTGGTGGATCTCCTGGGCGCCGTTCGTCGGGACCTTCATCGCCCGTATCTCCCGTGGCCGTACGGTGCGTCAGTTTCTGATCGGCGTGCTGTTGGTGCCCAGCGGGGCCAGTGTGGTCTGGTTCGCGGTGCTGGGTGGCAGCGCGCTGCGGGTACAGGCCACCGGCGCCGCGGACCTGGTCGCGGAGACCGCCGCCGGCACCGAGAATGCGCTCTTCGGGCTGCTCGAGGCATTGCCGCTGGGCGTGCTGGCCAGCGTGCTGGCCATGGTGCTGGTGACGCTCTACTTCGTCACCAGCGCCGATTCCGCCTCCCTCGTGCTCGCGTCGCTGACCTCCCGAGGCGCGCTGCGCCCGCGCCAGGCGGTCGTCATCATCTGGGGTGTGCTCATCGGTGGAACCGCTGCGGTGCTGCTGCTGGCCGGTGGGCTGAGCGCACTCCAACAGGCGACGATCATGGTGGCGTTGCCGTTCGTGGTGGTGATGCTCGGCCTCGCCGTGTCGCTGGTCAAGGAGATGCGTGAAGACCCGGCGGTGCGGGTCCGCCCGCCCCACCAGCACGGGCTGGCCGAGGCCCTCGACCGCGCCCGCTCGACCAGGGAGGAGGGCCGCCACGCCCGCTCGACCAGGGCATCGGACCGCCGCGCCCGCGGGGACACGGAAGCGGAGGAGTAGACCCCCGCCCATCCTGGTCTCGGGCCACGGGTCCCACCGCGGGGGATTCGGGCGGCGGTCGCCGTGTCCGCGTCCCCCGGCCACCGGGACGCCGGTCGGACAGGGCAGGATGTACGGCGAGGAGGTGGCGGAGATGACGGGGCGGATCCGGGACGAGGACATCGCGTTGGTCCGCGAGCGCACCTCGATCTCAGAGATCATCTCCGAGACGGTCACCCTGCGGTCCGCGGGTGGCGGCAACCTCAAGGGGCTCTGTCCGTTCCACGACGAGAAGAGCCCGTCCTTCAACGTGTCACCAGCTCGTAACGTCTGGTATTGCTTCGGCTGTGGCGCGGGCGGGGACGCCATCAAGTTCCTGATGGATGCCGAACACCTCAGCTTCGTCGAGTCCGTCGAGCGGTTGGCCGGCCGCGCCGGCCTGCAGCTCCGCTACGTGGCCAACGATCACACCACCCCCCGGGCCCGGCCGCAGCAGGGGCAGAAGCAGCGGTTGATCGCCGCGCACGCCGCCGCGGTCGAGTTCTACCAGGCGCAGCTGACCACCGCCGGGGCCCGGCCGGCCCGCGAGTTCCTCGCCCAACGCGGCTTCGACAAGGCCGCCGCCGAGCGGTATGCCTGCGGCTTCGCGCCCGACGGGTGGGACCTGTTGACCCGTCACCTGCGCCAGCAGGGTTTCAGCCACGACGAGCTGGTTACCGCCGGGCTGTCCCGGCCGGCCCGGTCGGGCAGCCTGATCGACCGGTTCCGCCGCCGGCTGCTCTGGCCCATCCGGGACTTGGCCGGTGACGTCGTCGGCTTCGGCGCCCGAAAGCTCTTCGACGACGACGACAGCCCGAAATATCTGAACACCCCCGAGACGCCGATCTACAAGAAGTCCCATGTCCTCTACGGCATCGACCAGGCCAAGCGGGAGATCGCCAAGCAGGGCAAGGTGGTCGTGGTCGAGGGCTACACCGACGTGATGGCCTGTCACCTGGCCGGGGTGCCGACCGCGGTGGCGACCTGTGGCACCGCTTTCGGCGGCGACCACATCGGGGTGCTGCGCCGGCTACTGCTGGACACCGACGCCGTCGCCGGTGAGATCATTTTCACTTTCGACGGGGATGCGGCCGGGCAGAAGGCGGCGCTGCGCGCCTTCGACGATGATCAGCGCTTCGTCGGGCGTACCTTCATCGCGGTCAGCCCGGACGGCATGGACCCCTGTGAGCTGCGGCTGGCCAAGGGGGAGCTGGCCGTTCGGGACCTGGTCGCGCGCCGTGAACCGCTGGTCGACTTCGCGCTGCGGCACGTGATCGGCCGGCACGACCTCGACACCGTCGACGGTCGGGTGGAGGCGATGCGCCGGGCGGCGCCGTTGGTCGCCAAAATCAAGGACCGCGAAAAGCGCCCAGAGTACGTCCGCAAGCTCGCCGGGGACCTCGGCATGGAGATCGAGCCGGTTCAGCGGGCCGTGCTGGCTGCCGCCCACGCCCCCGGCAAGGCCAACACCGCCCCCGGCAAGGCCAACACCGCCCCCGGCAAGGCCCCGGCACCGCCGCAGTCACCGGCGGAGAGCCCACAGGCGGCTGTCGAGCGGGAGGCGCTGAAGCTGGCCCTGCAGGCGCCGGTGCTCGCCGGGCCGATGTTCGACGCCGTGGAGGCCACGGAGTACCGCCATCCGTTGCATGTCTCGGTCCGGGCGGCGGTGGCGGCGGCCGGGGGAGCGGCGGCGGCGCCCGGCGGTGCGGTCTGGATCGAGTCGGTCCGCCACGCCTGTGTGGACCTCGCCGCCCAGGCGCTCGTCGGTGAGCTGGCGGTCGAGCCGTTGCGAATCGACGGGGAGCTCGATCCGCGCTACGTGTCGGTGACGATGGCCCGCCTCCAGTGGGGAGCGGTGACCGGCCGGATCCGGGAGCTCAAGTCGAGAATCCAGCGGATGAATCCGGTCAGCAACAAGGACGAGTACTTCACCGCCTTCGGTGAGTTGCTGTCCCTCGAGCAGCATGCGCGGGCGTTGCGTGAGCAGGCCGCGGGTGGGCTGTGAGGCCGACCGCCGGCAGGTGCGGGGGCAGGTAGCCATGGGAGGGTGCTAGATGGGGTTGTTCCGCCGCCGGCCAAAACTGTCGCCGGCAGACCGTCCACCGCTCGTCGCCGGGGAACGGGTGCTCGCCTGGGCCGCCGCCGGTGGTTGCGCGGCGGGCAGCGTACTGGTCGCCACCAACCTCGGGCTCTGGCTACCCCAGCGGACGGAACGGCTGGGCTGGCACGACATCCTCCGGGCGGTCTGGTCTGGGCAGGAGTTGGTGGTCACCGCCGCCGAGCCCGTGGTCGAGCGGGACGGCTATCTGGTGGTGGCCGACCGCCCCACCGAGACCTACCCGTTGCCGGATCCGGGAGAGCTGCCGCACCAGGTGCGGGAACGGGTGACCCGCTCGGTCGCGTACACCGAGGCGTACTCGGTGCCCGGCGGTGCGGGCCGCGTGGTCGCCCGGCGGGTCCCGGGCGTTGACGGGCTGACCTGGACGGTCCGGTACGAGCCAGGCACTCCGGTCGACGATCCCGCGGTAAGTGCGGAGACCGAGCGCCTGGTCGCCGCGGCCCGCGTCGCGACCACCGCCCCGGAGGCGTGACAACGCGGCCAAGGGCGGCGGGGGCGGTCGGCCGCCGCGGGTGTGGACCGGTCGGCTGGGCGAAAACCCGGTGAAGAGTGTCGGACCGGGTGGCTAGGGTCAGGGGGTGACCACGGCTCAACCACTCATCCAGGCGCGGGGGCTGGTGAAGCGGTTCGGCGGCTTCACCGCGGTCGACGCCATCGACGTTGCGGTCCGGGCTGGGGAGGCGTTCGGCTTCCTCGGGCCCAATGGCGCCGGCAAGTCGTCCACCATGCGCATGATCGGCTGTGTCTCGCCGCCCAGCGGCGGCGAGCTGCGCATCCTCGGCATGGATCCGGTGCGAGACGGGCCGGCGATCCGGGCCCGCCTCGGTGTCTGTCCCCAGCTCGACACGCTCGACCCGGAGCTGACCGTCCGGGAAAATCTGATCACCTACGCCCGCTACTTCGGCATCGCCCGCCGGGTGGCCCGGCTGCGCGCCGCCGAGCTGCTCGATTTCGTGCAGCTCAGCGAGCGGGCCGACAGCAAGGTGGAGCCGCTCTCCGGCGGCATGAAGCGACGGCTCACCATCGCCCGGGCGCTCGTCAACGAGCCCGAGATTGTGCTCCTGGACGAGCCGACCACCGGTCTTGACCCGCAGGCCCGGCACCTGGTCTGGGAGCGGCTGTTCCAGCTCAAGCAGCGGGGCGTCACGCTGGTACTCACCACGCACTACATGGACGAGGCCGAGCAGCTCTGCGACCGGCTGGTGGTGATGGACGGTGGGCGGATCGTCGCCGAAGGCTCCCCCCGCGTGCTGATCGAGCAGCACTCCACCCGCGAGGTGGTCGAGCTGCGCTTCGCGGGCGAGTCGCAGGAGCCGTTCGCCAGCAAACTCGACCAACTCGGCGAACGGGTCGAGGTGCTGCCCGACCGGGTCCTGCTCTACGTGTCCGACGGCGACGCGGCGGTGGCCGAGGTGACCGCGCTCGGCCTGCACCCGGTCAATGTGCTGGTGCGGCGTAGCGGCCTGGAGGATGTCTTTCTGCACCTCACCGGCCGCACGCTGATCGACTGAGCCCGCGAGGAGCCGGGCCGAAGCGGCCCGGGTGGATGGGAGCGAAGGCATGACACAACTCGCGGCCACGCGGGCTCGGCCTGGCCCGGCCCGGGCCCTGGCGGTGCTGCGATACCACCTGGTCGGTTACCGGCGCACCTGGCGGGGTGGGGTGCTCTCGTCGTTCCTGCTCCCCACGCTGACCGTGCTCGGCTTCGGCGTGGGCGTCGGGGCCTTCATCGACCAGGGTGTCGATGGTGTCTCCTATCTGGAGTGGATCGTCGGAGGGCTGCTCGCGTCAACCGCGTTGCAGGTGGCGATCGCCGAGTCCACCTGGCCGGTCTACAGCAGCCTCCAGTGGACCAAAATCTACTTCGCCCAGTATGCGGCACCGCTGCGGGTAATGGACATCATGGCTGGTCAGCTGGCGTTCGTGCTGTTCCGGGTGCTGACCTCGGCTGCGGCGTTTCTGCTGGTGACCGGGGTGTTGGGGGCCCTGCGCTCGCCGTGGGCGGTGCTGGCGCTACCGGTGGCGGCGCTACTCGGCCTGGCCGTTGCCGCGCCCACCTTCGCCTACGCGGCGACGGCCTCCAGCGACAGCTGGCTCGCCTTGCTGTTCCGGTTCGCGGTGATCCCGATGACGCTTTTCGCCGGGGTCTTCTTCCCGGTCGAGTCGCTGCCGGTGGGGCTGCGCTGGCTGGCATACGTGACCCCGCTCTGGCACGCGGTTGACCTGAGCCGGGCGGCCACGCTCGGCGCTGCGCCGGTCTGGTCGGTCACCGGCCATCTGCTCTACCTCGCCGCCTGGGCGGCCGGCGGGTGGCTGCTCGCCCACCGTGCCCTGCGCCGCCGGCTCGTCGTCTAGGAAGGGGGCGTCATGGTCGCTCTGGTGTTGCCCCGGCTGATGGATGTCTCGGCGGCGTCGCGCCGGTCGGCCTCGGTGGCCGAACGGAACGTCTCGGCCCTGAAGTCGATTTACTGGCTGCTGTTGGTCTCCGGCTTCGTCGAGCCGCTGCTCTACCTCTTCTCCATCGGGGTCGGGGTGGGGGCGCTGGTCGGTGACCTGACGCTGCCCGGCGGAACCGTCGTCAGCTACGCGGCGTTCGTCGCGCCCGCGATGCTCGCCTCGTCGGCGATGACCGGGGCGTTCGCGGAGACCACCTTCAACTTCTTCGGCAAGATGAAGTACATGAAGCTGTACGACGGGGTGATCGCCACCCCGGTGCAGCCGTTCGAGATCGCCCTCGGTGAGCTGGCCTGGGCAATGCTCCGGGGCAGCGTCTACTCCGGCGCGTTCCTCGTGGTGATGGTCGTGATGGATCTGACCACCGCCGCCCGGGCGGCGGTCGCCTTCCCGGCGGCGGTGCTGGTCGGTTTCACGTTCGGGGCGATCGGCATGACGATCGCCACCTTCATGCGGAGCTGGCAGGACTTCGACGTGTTGGGGTCGGCGCAGTTCGTGCTCTTCCTCTTCTCCGGCACGTTCGTCCCGGCGCAGGCATACCCGACGCTGCTGCGCTGGCTGGTCGAGGTGACTCCGCTCTACCGCGCGGTGCACCTGATCCGGGGGATCACCGTCGGCGGCGGTGGCTGGACGTGGCTGCTCGACGTCGGATACCTGCTGGTGGTCCTGGCCGTCGGCCTCCTTATCGCATCCCGCCGGATGAGCCGGTTGCTCTACCGGTAACCGGTGTGCCGGCGAAGGGGTCGTCCGCGGCGGCCGGGCTCCGTCGCTGGCCGTTGTCGCTGAAGGTCTCGCCCAGCTTGGACTGGCCGAGCTTGTCGCGGCTCTCGCTGTAGAACCGGTTCGCCTGTGCCTGCGCCACCCCCGCCGCCTCCTGGACAGTCGGGTGGTCGACGATCTTGCGACCCCACACCACCAGTTCCTCGTACGCTTCTCGGCCGGCGCGGGCGCCCAGGACGAATCCCACCGCCATCCCGCCAAGGAACATGATCTTTCCGCGCATGGCGGCTCCTTCCGTGCTTAACGTGCTAACTCCCCATCCTGCTCCCCGCGCTGGTCTCCGGGTGCCCTGACACCGATTTATCTGGCACATCCGGAATATTGGGTGGGAATGCCCGCGGTAGCACCCGTAGCGGTGCGGTAACCCCCTCGACTGGGGCCGCCGGTTGTCCTGTACTCTTGTCCCGTCGCACGGCGAACCGGAACTCCGGAGCTCGGGCGGCGGCACGATCCCCCGTAGCTCAATTGGCAGAGCAGCCGGCTGTTAACCGGCAGGTTTTTGGTTCGAGTCCAAACGGGGGAGCTCCCTCCCCATCAAGCCCACCGACCCAGGTCGGTGGGCTTTCTTCGCTGTGGCACCCGGCACGTGCCGGGCTTCCTGTGCTTTCGGCACCCGGTCCGTCGGTCCGGCGCATCACCCCACAGTGGCCCTTACCGGTGGTTTCGGGACCGGAACCGGCGCCGGAGGGCAGGATGGGAGACGTTGACCAAGATCCCTAACGCGCTGGACGGCGCATCGGGTGGGTGTGGATGTCCGGGAAAGGTGCCGCGGGCCGGGGCACGCTGGTCGCCCTGCTCATCGCGCTCGCCTGGCTGGTGGTCGGCGGCCTCGCCGGGCCGTACACCGGCAGACTCAGTGAGGTCACCACCAACGACAACGCCGCCTTCCTCCCCACCGAGGCCGAGGCGACCCGGGCCCAGGACCTCTCCGAACTCTTCGTGGACCAGCTGACCACCCCGGCGCTCATCGTCTACGAACGCACCAGCGGCATCACCGACGCCGACCAGCAGCAGATCGCCGCCGACACGGCCGAGATCGCCGAAGTACCCGGTGTGGTCGGCCCGCTGCCGCCGCCGATCCCCAGCGCGGACGGGCAGGCGGTCCAGCTGATCGTCCCGGTCGACGACGAGCGGGGCGAGGAGATCGCCACCGTCGTGGCGGAGCTGCGGGACGTTGTCGGCGCGGATCGAGACGGGCTCACCGTCAACGTCACCGGGCCGGCCGGCCTGCTCGCCGACCTGATCGATGTCTTCTCGGCGATCGACGGCACACTGCTGCTGGTCACCCTCTGCGTAGTGCTCCTCATCCTGCTGGTCGTCTACCGCAGCCCGGTACTGTGGATCTTCCCGCTGCTCGCCGCCGGGATGTCCTTCTCGCTGGCCACGGCGGCCGTCTACTGGCTCGCCGAGGCCGACATCCTGACCCTCGACGGGCAGGCGCAGGGCATCCTCACCGTGCTGGTCTTCGGCGCCGGCACCGACTACGCCCTGCTCCTGATCGCCCGGTACCGGGAGGAGCTACACCGGCACGAGAAGCCGGCTGCCGCCATGCTGGCGGCCTGGCGCGGCGCCGCCCCGGCGATCGCCGCCTCCGCCGGCACCACCATCGCCAGCCTGCTCTGCCTGCTGTTGTCCAGCCTGAGCTCCAACCAGGCACTCGGGCCGGTCGCCGCCATCGGCATCGGCGCCACCCTGCTGGTGATGCTCACCCTCCTACCCGCGCTGCTCGTGCTCGGCGGGCGCCGGGTGTTCTGGCCGCGCCAGCCGCGACTCGACCACGCCGAGCCGGAGACCGAACACGGCATCTGGGGTCGCGTAGCGGGGTTCGTAGCCCGCCGGTCCCGACCGGTGTGGCTGGTCACCGCGTTCGCGCTGGCCGCACTCGCCCTCGGCCTCACCCAGCTGGGCGCGACCACGCTGGGCGAAAGCGACCTGTTTACCGAGCAGACGGACTCGGTCGCGGGTCAGGAAGTGATCGCCCGCCACTACCCGGCCGGCACCGGGAGCCCGGCCGTCATCTTCACCCGCCAGGAAACCGCCGAACAGGTCGCCGCCGTGGCCCAGGAGACACCCGGCGTCGTCGCGGTGCGACCGGTCACCGACCGTCCCGGCGCCGGTCCCGGCTCGGACTCGGCCGGCGATTCACCACCGACCGAGCCGCCGAAGGTCGTCAACGGCATCGTGCAACTCGAGGCGACCCTCGCCGACGCACCCGACTCCGACGGCGCCGAAGAGACCATTCGGGAGCTACGGGTGGCGGTCCACGCCGTACCCGCCGCCGACGCGGTCGTCGGCGGCGTCACCGCGATCAACATCGACACCGCTGACGCCTCCACCCGAGACCGCAACGTCATCATCCCGGTGGTCCTCAGCGTCATCGCCGTCATCCTGGCGCTGCTGCTGCGCGCCCTGCTCGCCCCGCTGCTGCTCGTCGCCACCGTGCTGCTCTCGTACGGTGCCACGCTGGGCCTCTGCGCGCTGATCTTCAAATACCTCTTCGACTTCCCCGGGGTGGACGCCTCCTTCCCGCTGTTCGCCTTCGTCTTCCTGGTCGCCCTCGGCATCGACTACAACATCTTCCTGATGAGCCGGATCCGGCAGGAAGCGGTGCAGCGGGGCACCCGCTCCGGCGTGCTGCACGGGCTCGTCGTCACCGGCGGCGTCATCACCTCCGCCGGCATCGTGCTCGCCGCGACCTTCAGCGCGCTGGCCGTACTCCCGCTGGTGGTGCTCATCGAACTGGGCGTGGCGGTCGCCGTGGGCGTCCTGATCGACACGATCATCGTCCGCTCGCTGCTGGTGCCCGCCCTCGCGTACGACATCGGGTCGAAGATCTGGTGGCCGAGCCGGCTGGCCCGGACCAGCGGAGAGCGGGAGTCGCGGGATGCCGGCTGACACCGACGTGGTGATCGTCGGTGGTGGCCTGGCCGGGCTGGCGGCGGCGCGCCGCCTGCACCGCGCCGGAGTGCCCTGGCGGCTCCTCGAAGCGAGCGGCCGGCTCGGCGGCCGGGTCGGCACCGACACCGTTGACGGGTTCCGGCTCGACCGGGGCTTCCAGGTACTCAACCCGGCGTACCCGCGGCTCGGCACCCTGCTGGACGTCAACCAGCTCGGCCTCGGATACCTCGTCCCCGGGGTGCTGGTGCGCCACGGCGACACCCGGAGCCGACTGGTCAACCCGCTCCGCGAGCCGGTCGGCGCGCCCACCACCCTGCTCGCCGGAGTCGGGTCGCTGCCCGACCGACTCCGCTTCGCCGCACTCGCCGCCGGCGCCGCCACGCTGCCCGCGCGGCAGCTACTCAACGCCCCGGAGACCACCACCGAGGTGGCCCTGCGCCGCGCCGGGCTCTCCGACACCATCATTGAGCAACTGCTGCGGCCGTTTCTCTCCGGTGTGTTCCTCGAACGCGAGCTGGAGACCTCCAGCCACGTCTTCGCGCTGGTGCTGCGCTCCTTCGTCCGGGGCCGCATCGGCCTGCCCGCCGAGGGGATGGCCGCGCTGCCGTACGCGATCGCCGCCCAGCTCCCCGCCGACCTGATCGACCTGGAGACCCCGGTGGACCACGTCGCGCCGGGCCGGGTGCGGACCCCGGCCGGTGCCGTCACCGCGCGGGCCGTCGTGGTCGCCGTCGACCCACCCACGGCGACCACCCTGCTGCCGGTGCTTCCCACGGTCCGCATGCACAGCTACACGACCTGGTACCACGCCACCGAGACAGCGCCACTGCAGGAGCCGATCCTGCTCGTCGACGGTGACCGCCGCGAACTGATCACCAACACCGTCGTCGTCAGCCAGGCGGCCCCGACGTACGCGCCGAAGGGGCAGCACCTCGTCGCCACCTCGATGGTGGGCCCGACCGTACCGCCCGAGCCGGTGATCCGCACCGAATTGGCCCGCCTCTACGGACAGTCCACCACCGACTGGGCTCACCTGAGCACTGTCACCATCGCCGGGGCGCTCCCCGCCGCGCCACCGCCACAGGGCCGGCTGCGGCGCCCGGTCGCGCTCGGCGACGGCCTCTTCGTCGCCGGCGACCACCGGGACAGCCCGTCGATCCAGGGCGCGCTGGCCAGCGGCTGGCGGACCGCCGGCGCGGTCCTCGCGTACCTGCGGCCAACGGCCTGACTGCGCCTCGGCCGAGCAGGCCGGGAGCACACTGTTATCCTCGCGTTGCCCATCGTGCTACAGCGCTTGCCGCCGTGATCGAGGGAAGCTGGTTCGTGCTGGCCACTGATCAACCAGGCGGGTACGATCCAGCGCGGTACGGGGCGGTAGCTCAGCTGGTCAGAGCAGGGGACTCATAATCCCTCGGTCGCGGGTTCAAGTCCCGCCCGCCCCACCAGGTAAAACAGGTAAGTGAAGATCGTCAAAATTGGTGTTCAGGTGCACGGCAGGTGCACGAGGGCCCAGAATTCGGGGACGCGTCACCCGGACGCGGCCCCGAAACTGTGCGGCGATGAGTTGGCCGCGGCCCGAGCCCCGCGACGGGAACCGGGATACCGTCGCTCCGTTCATGCCGTTGGTCACGGTCTGGACCTGCTCCATCAACGTACGGGCGGTCGCGTCGCCCTCTGCCAGGAACACGTCCATCGCCTGCTGGATGGCTCGCATCTGCCGGTCCTCGTGGTATTCGTGGATCGCATCGACCTCCCTCGCGCGCCGGTCCATGTGGAACACGATCAGCCACGTGAGGGTGGTGGCCACGGCGGAGATGCCGAGAACAGCCGACGCTGCGAGGAACGCCGCGTAGTCGGTGGTTAGCGGCGTGCTGACGCGGTGCTCCACGTCGGCCCGGATGCCCGCCCACACATAGATTGAGACGGTGCCGAAGACGCCGGCAGCGACACCGTAGAGGCTATGGGAGCGGTTGCTGCGTCGGCGGGCGAGGACGGCCTGCACTGCGGCGGCGTCATGCTGGCCACGGCTGGAGTTCCGCGCATCGTCGCCGTTGTATGGGGTGAACACTATTGCTCCGATTCCGTTGATGCCTTAGGGGGTCGGGGACGCGGCGTGGAGTTCTGCGTCCCGCTGCTGAGATGTGCGTTGGTTGCGCTCGCGGGTGTTCAGGCGCCGGGTGTTGTTTTCAGCTTGTATTGGTCTCGGTGCCACCAGGTGGTGTAGGTCGGCTGCAGACGTCCGACCTGTTGAGCGGGGTCCGAGATTGCGGTGCGAAGGGGTGACTGAGGCGGCGGGATTGGAATTCGAACACATGTGCCAGCCCAAAGGGAAGGCTTCTCGCGGCGTGTCGAAATCTTGGTCGATGAGATGTGCGCGGTGGATGGGCGCAACCATGTGGCATGAACTCTCGTCATCTGAATGTGATCACCAGGCGACTAATGGTAATAGCGGTTCCACAATCGACAAGTAAAGAAAGTTAATGGTATTTGCGCCTTTTGCGACTAATGGAATGTCCGACACGGACAGGCTGAGACGAAATCAGCCAGGTCAAGGAGTGCGGGTGTACGGGAATTCGGTACGGCGCGACGCGCCGAGACGACCACACGGACCGGTGGCGGCGCGACCGGCAGGCAGGGAGTATCGTCGATGCTGGCGGCCCGCCGGAGTTGAGGCCGGCGGTCCGCCGCCCAGACCTCAACCTGGGAGGCCAGCATGGAACCGAACCACGACCCAATGCCGCCCGGTGGGCGGATCAAGCTCTATCGCAAACGGCGCGGGCTCACCCAGGAGGTGTGCGCCCAACTCAAGGGCGTCAGCGTGGGCGCCTGGCGGAAGTGGGAATCCGGAGAACGCTCAGTCAACAGCCTGGGCGACTGGATCGAGATTGCTCGGATTCTCAATGTCCCTGACCTCTACAAACTCACCGGTCATCCGCTCGGGGTGATGCCCGACGACCGAGCCGAACACGAATCGGTGCCGCCGCTGCGGGCGGCGATGACCGCCTATGCGCCCGACGCCGACCAGCTATCAAACCTCGCTGAACTACAGTCGGCGGTCCGGCTGGCATGGACAACTTGGCGCCAATCACGGCAGCGCTACACCTACACCAGCCCGGTCCTGCCGGGCCTGGTGCACGCGTCCCGGGCTGCGGTCGCCAGCCTCGACGGCAACGAGCGACGGCAAGCACAGAAAGTCGCGGCCGACCTGTACCTACTCGTCCGCTCGTTCGCGAAGAGGGTCGGCGCCCAGGATCTTGCGGTGATCGCTGCTGATCGAGCACTGACAGCCGCATTCGAGGCCGATGATCCTGCCTATCGGGCATCCGCGGCGTGGAACATGGGACAGGTGCTCTCCAACCGAGGGCATACCGAGGACTCGGTAGACATGTGCGAGCAGG
>NZ_JCANTD010000050.1:0-20918 GCF_059570675.1 Salinispora goodfellowii
GTGTACGTCGTCGACTGGACGCCCGACAAGATGGCGCTCCTGGGGGAAGGGATCGCGCGGGCGGCGGCGAAGCTGGGCGTCACCCTGGCCGCCCCACTGACGGGCCTGGGCATCAGCGCGCTCGCCGGCCCCGACCTGCTGGTCGAGGTCGAGGCCACCGCAGTCCTGGACGGACCGGGACGAGGAAAGGGCCCCAAGCGGGATTGAGAGGGACACGACGCGGCCGAACCGCCACGGGCAACCGTCGATGTTCGGCCGCGTCGGTAGCAACTCACCCGGACTGCCTGAGCCCGGCCGCAGCCGGGATATTTTCGGTACTCCGGAAATCTGGTGCGGTCTCCGATTCACAGCATTTGACCATAGACCGAGGAGACGGCCGTGAACTATACCCACCGCTACCCAAGTGTCCTAGACAGCCTCGTCGCCGGGAAGTCCTGGGTTGGCCCGATCATGGACCCCACTACTGTCGACTGGCCCGTCCGTCCGGCCCATGCGGCGCTTCCGTTCCGCACAATTGGCGGTCATCCGGTCACGCCGGCCCCGCCAATGAGTCTCCGTTACGAGCGCAACGAACTCGGGTATTGGGGCGAGCGGCTTCGCACGAACGCCCTGGCTGCCGCCGAGGTTGTTGGCTCTACCGGCGTCAAGCGCCGATGGATTGTCATGATGGAGCGCGTAGACGGGCGTGGTTGGGCGCTGCCGGGTGGCTACATTGGTCCAGAGGAAGACCCGTGTGATGCCGCGAGGCGGAAGCTGTGGGAAGTAGCGCAACTGGTTGTGGAACCGTCTCCGGAGTGCCACTTTATGTTGGCCCGCTACATACCCGATCCCCGGGCATCCGACGAGCTGTGGATGGCCACTGTTACATCCTGCGTGAGCCTGGGCACCTACGACAACCACCGCCAATTGCCTAAGGTGGTCGGCGCGGCCGGTGCCAGGCGCGCGCGGTGGGTGCCGGCACACACCTATACCGCGGTTCTCAAATACCTGGCCAGTAACTACGACGGCGACGTATTCCCGGCTGACCGGGCCCTGCTGGCTGAGCTTCTGGGATGAAGTGCTCGCCAGTCCCGGAAGTATGGTGGCGCTTCGCCCCGGCGGTCTGAGCCCCAGCGAGCTGACGCAACGTCGCGCGGCCGAAGTCCGGTCATCAGAGGATGGTCTGGAGTGTTAGGTCCGTTTCGGGGTGAGGGTGAACACTACGGGTTCGTCCTCGGTCAGGACGGGACAGCATGGCGTGCGCCCGTGAGTTGAGCCAGGTGCGGTAGTGGCCAGGGTCAGGGCGAGGTGTCTTGGGGTGCTGGAGAGGCATACAGATCACCATCCCCCGGGATGCCGGGCACCCGGCATCCTCACAAAGTCGATAAGCGAGTGGCCTCTAAGCATCGTTCGGTTCGCCTCCTCGGGAGACCTACCGACGTTTGTGCGGGTGGAGCCGTGTTGGAGCCCCCGGCCGGGATCGAACCGGCGACATCTCGCTTACAAGGCGAGTGCTCTGTCCAGCTGAGCTACAGGGGCGTGTTGCCGACGCCAGCATAGCGACTGACGTCCAGTTTTCCCGCGCGGCGGGCCCGGTCAGCGCGACCCACGTCGGCAGCACGCCCTGGCCGCCGTCGTTTCGTGCCCGGCACTGCCCGCCTGACCGTTATGTGTATGGTCCCGGTCCCACCAGCTGCTCCCGTTCTTGGCACGCGGAGAAAACCGATCTACCGTGCAGGGACGCGGTCGACGCCCGTCGCCCGTGGGCCGGGCCGCAGCTGCGGGCCGGTCCGCTCTTTCACTCGGATCGTCCGGCACGTTCCTGCCGGTGAAAGGAAGCACCCCCATGGCCACGGTTACCTACGCCAAGGCGTCCCGGATCTACCCGGGCACCGAGCGGCCCGCCGTCAACCAGCTCGACCTGGAGATCGGCGACGGCGAGTTCCTGGTCCTGGTCGGCCCCTCCGGTTGCGGTAAGTCCACCAGCCTGCGCATGCTCGCCGGCCTTGAGGACGTTGACCAGGGTTCGATCTCCATCGACGGCCGGGACGTGACGCACCTGCCGCCGAAGTCCCGCGACATCGCGATGGTCTTCCAGAACTACGCCCTCTACCCGCACATGTCGGTGTACGAGAACATGGCGTTCGCCCTCAAGCTTCGCAAGACCCCGAAGGCGGAGATCGACCGGCGGGTCAAGGAGGCGGCGACGCTGCTCCAGTTGGAGGAGTACCTCGGCCGCAAGCCGAAGGCGCTCTCCGGCGGCCAGCGCCAGCGGGTGGCGATGGGGCGGGCGATCGTCCGTGAGCCGCAGGTCTTCCTGATGGACGAGCCCCTGTCGAACCTCGACGCCAAGCTGCGGGTGCAGACCCGCACGCAGATCGCGTCGCTGCAGTCCAAGCTCGGTGTGACCACGGTCTACGTCACCCACGACCAGGTCGAGGCGATGACGATGGGGCACCGGGTGGCGGTCCTGCTCGACGGCGAGCTCCAGCAGGTCGACACGCCGCGGGCGCTCTACGACACCCCGGCCAACGTCTTCGTCGCCGGCTTCATGGGCTCGCCGGCGATGAACATCAAGACCGTGCCGCTGACCGACAAGGGCGCCGAGTTCGCCGAGATGCACATCCCGCTGACCCGCGAGCAGGTCGAGGCGGCCCGCGCCGAGGATGCTGGCGACAAGGTCGTGGTGGGCTTCCGCCCGGAGGACTGCGAGCTGGTCAGCCCGACCGAGGGCGGCCTGCCGGTCACCGTTGAGCTGGTCGAGGACCTCGGGTCGGACGCGAACATCTACGGTCACGCCGCGCTGGAGGGCACCAACGAGCGGTTCGTGGTCCGCACCGACCGGCGCACCATGCCGAACATGGGCGGCACCGTGTTCGTTCGGCCGCAGCCGGGACGCAGCCACCTCTTCAACTCGAAGACCGGCCTCCGGATCTCGTCCTGACCTACGAATCCTGAGCTACGAAAAAGGGGGCGGTCCGCTGCTGCGGACCGCCCCCTTTTCGTGTGCGGAGTTAGTTCAGGCCTCGGCGGCCCGGCGGCGAGCCACCTCGGCGAGCGTCACGGCCGCCGCGACGCTGGCGTTCAGCGACTCGACGTCGGAGACCATCGGGATTCCGACGGTCAGGTCACAGGTCTGGCCGACCAGCCGGGACAGGCCGCGCCCCTCGGAGCCCACCACCACGACGAGTGGGCCAACGGCGGCCTCCAGGTGGTACAGGTCGGTCTCTCCGTCGGCGTCCAGGCCGACCACGAGGAAGCCGGCGTCCTTGCACGCCTTCAGTGCCCGGGTCAGGTTGGTGACCTGGGCGACCGGGACCCGCGCGGCGGCACCGGCGCTGGTCCGCCAGGCGGTCGCGGTGATCCCGGCGGCCCGCCGCTCGGGGACGAAGACCCCCTGCGCGCCGAACGCGGCGGCCGACCGGATCACCGCGCCCAGGTTCCGCGGGTCGGTGACCCCGTCCAGCGCCACCAGCAGCGGGGCGGGCTGTTCCAGTGCCGCCGCCGTCAGGTCCTCGAACGGCTCGTACCGGAACGGCGGCACCTGCAGGCCCACGCCCTGGTGCAACACGCCGCCGGTCATCCGGTCCAGCTCGGCGCGGCTGACTTCCAGCATCGCGATGCCCCGGTCCGCCGCGGTCCGGACGATCTCGCTGATCCGGTCGTCGGTGTTGAGCCCCTGCGCCACGTAGAGGGCGGTGGCCGGCACGTTCGCGCGCAGTGACTCGAGCACGGGGTTGCGGCCCACCAACAGCTCGGGAGCGTCCTTCGCCGGGTTCGTCCGCCGACCGGGGGCGACCCGGGGGCCACCGCTGTGGCTGTCTGGCCGACCCCGGCCGCTCTTGTTGGGGACGCCTCGGCCGCTCTTGTTGGTGGGGACGCCGCGACCGCCACCCCTGCCCCAGGTGGTGTCCTTCGTGCCGGGTTTACCGATCTTCGGGGCGCGCCCCTCATCGGCCGCGCTCCGGCGCTCCTTCTCCTGCTTCCAGGCGGTGCGCTGGGGTAGCTTCTCGGTGCCCGAGTACGCCTTGTGCCACGGCCGCTCGTCGGCGGGCAGGGTACGGCCCCGGCCGGCGAGGGCGTCCCGCCCCTTGCCGCCGGTGCCCTTCGGGGCGCCTGCCTTAGATGTCAGCCGTCGGCCACGGCGCTGCGAGTTGCCGGCCATCAGTCCTGCTCTCCAATAGTCCAACGGGGGCCCTGGGGGGTGTCCTCGACCACCACGCCGGCCTGCTTGAGCTGGTCGCGGATCGCGTCGGCGGCGGACCAGTCCTTGCGGCTGCGCGCCTGCGCCCGCTGCTCCAGGGCCAACTGCACCAGCGAGTCGACCACGGCGCAGAGGTCGTCGGTCCCGCCACCGGCGCTCCACGCCGGGTCGAGGGGATCGACCCCGAGGATATCCAGCATCGCCCGCACCTGGCCGAGCGCGGTGCGGACGGTCACATCGTCGCCGCCGGTCAGCGCGGTGTTGCCGTCCCGAACCGTCTCGTGCAGCACGGCGAGCGCCGCCGAGGTGTTCAGGTCGTCGTCCATGGCGGCGGCGAAGGCCGCGGGCACCACGGCGGGTTGGCCGGCGCCGACCCGTTCGGCGGACCGCTGCACGAAGCCCTCGATCCGGCGGTACGCGACGGCTGCCTCGCGCAGCGCGTCCTCCGAGTAGTCGATCATTGACCGGTAGTGGGCGGCGGCGTAGTAGTAGCGCAGCTCCACCGGTCGCACCCCGAGCGAGTCCACGTACGTCAGGTCGAGGGCGTTGCCGCAGGACTTGCCCATCTTCGTGCCGGCGATGTTGAGCAGGCCGTGATGCACCCAGTAGCGGGCGAACGGCAGGCCGGCGGCCTGTGACTGGGCGAGTTCGTTCTCGTGGTGCGGGAAGGTCAGGTCCAGCCCGCCGCCGTGGATGTCGAACTCGCTGCCGAGGTAGCGCCAGCACATCGCCGAGCACTCGATGTGCCAGCCGGGCCGGCCCCGACCCCACGGCGACGGCCAGTACGCGTCGGCGGGCTCGCCGGGCTTGGCGCCCTTCCAGAGGGCGAAGTCGCGCGGGTCGCGTTTGCACCGCTCGGGGGCGTCGCCGGCGGGCTGCATGTCGGTCGGGGACTGGTTGGACAGGGCCCCGTACGCGGGCCAGGAGTGCACGTCGAAGTAGACGTCGCCGGAGCCGTCGGGGGCCGGGTAGGCGTGGCCGGCGTCGATCAGTTGCGCGATCAGCTGCTGCATCTCCGGGATGTGCCCGGTGGCCCGCGGCTCGTAGGTCGGGGGCAGCACGTTCAACGCCCGGTACGCGGCGGTCAGCTTCAGCTCGTTGGCGTAGGCGATCGACCAGTATGGTCGGTCCTGCTCCACCGCCTTGACCAGGATCTTGTCGTCGATATCGGTAAGATTGCGAATGAAGCGGACCTCGAGCCCGCTCGCCAGCAACCATCTGCGGAGCACGTCGTAGTTGACGCCGGAGCGAAGGTGACCGATATGTGGCGGTGCCTGGAGGGTGAGCCCACACAGGTAGATCCCCACCTTGCCGGCTTCCCGCGGGACGAAGTCCCGCACCGAACGGGTGGCGGTGTCATACAGGCGTAGGGTCACCGGACAAGGGTATCCGTCCCCGCTTCCCCGGGCCGCCGGGAGCCGGGTCGTACGCTGCTGGCGTGGACACGACCCCCCGACGTAGTGACCCGCCGTCCCCGCGGGGCGGCGAGAGCGCACAGACGCTGGACCGGGGGTTGCGCCTGCTGCACCTGGTCGCCGACGCACCCGGCGGGTTGACCGTCACCGAGCTGGCGGGACAGTTGCGGATCGGGCGCGCCGCCGTGTACCGGCTGGTCGCACCGTTGAGCGCGCACGGCCTGCTGCGCCGGGACGCCGACGGCCGGCTCCGCCTCGGGGTGGGGGTGCTGAATCTGGCCCGGCGGGCCCAGCCGCTGCTGGCCGAGGGGGCGCTGCCGGCGCTGCGCCAGCTCGCCGAGCAGACCGGCGCGACCGCGCACCTGACCGTGGTCGAGGGCGGTGAGGGCGTCGCGCTGGCGGTGGTCGAGCCGAGTTGGACCGCCCTGCACGTGGCGTACCGGACCGGGGCACGGCATCCGCTGGAGCGCGGGGCGGCCGGGCGGGCGATTCTCGCCGGCCGCACCGGCGCGGCCGACCCGGTGGACACGGCTGGGGAGTTGCAGTCCGGGGCACACGGGGTGGCCGCGCCCGTGCTGGGCGTACCAGGGCTGGAGGCGAGCGTCGGCGTGGTCTCCCTGACGCCGCTGGACACCGAGACGGTCGGCGGCCAGGTCCGCACGGCCGCCGGCACCGTCGCCGACGCGCTGCGCTGAAACCGGCGGGCCGCGCTGACAGTTGGGGCCGACGCGCCGCGCTGAAGCCGACGCGCCGCGCTGAAGCCGGCGGGCCGCGCTGAAGCCGGCGGGCCCGGCGACCGGTTGGGTCGGCCGGGCCCGCGTGCTCGGATCGGCCCTACGGCCGGCCGTGCGACTTGAGCGGGGTGGTCACCGCCGTGTACGCGTCGATGACGCCGTACCCGTAGAAGCCGTTGAAGTTGGCCCCACCGGCGCAGTACGCGTCGTAGGTCTCGTCGCGGCCCTCGTCGCGGTACTGCTGCAGCCGCGGGTTCGGGCAGGCCTGCTCGGTGGCGGTGCGGTAGAGGTGCCGCTCGACCAGGTCCGGGGCCAGGCCGTAGCCGCCGCGGCCCTGCTTCTTCCCGTGCTTGCTGACGATCAGCGCGGCCACGCCCGAGGCGTGCGGCGATGCCATCGAGGTGCCCTGGAGGTAGCGGTAGTAGCCGCACTCACCGTTGCTCTTGCAGTCCTTGAAGATGAGCCCTTCGACGCTCGGATCGATGTTGCCGTCCGCGTCCACCAGGCCGTCTTCCTTGAGCACCTTCTCCGGGTAGGTGGAGAGGATCAGGTTGGGGTAGGTGCTGAAGGTGTCCGTGCCGAAACCGTCACGGTACCAGCCGCCGGGCGCGGCGATGCTGATCTGCTCGGTGCCGTAGTTGGAGTAGGCGGCCTTCTTACCCGAGGGGCCGACGGCGGAGACGCCGATCACGTGCGGCCCTTCGACCGGCAGGTCCCAGCAGCTGTCGTTGTCGATCTCACGCGGGTACGGCGGGGTGTCCCCGAAGTCCGGGCTGGACGTGTCGATCCGGGGGTCGCCCAGGTCCTCGTGGTTGTTGCCGAGGGAGCCGACCAGGGTTACGTCCCGGTTGTGGGCGAAGTTCAGCGCCCGCTTCATCGCTTTGATGATGGCCCGCTGCTCGGCCTGGTGTTCGGGCGAGTCGGCTGGGTTGGCGGTGCAGTTGTAGAGCCACGGGTCGACGTAGAAGGACATGTTCACCACGTCGAGCCCGGCCCGACCGGCGTGCAGCAACGACTGCACCACCGGCTCCAGGAAGAAGTAGCCGGAGTCCTGGCCGCCCTTCAGCTCCACCAGTGAGACGTTCGGCGCGACTCCGGAGAGGCCGAAGCCGTTGGCGGCGGCGCCGATGGTGCCTCCCACGTGGGTGCCGTGGCCGCCGTCATCGGTGCCGATCGGGTCGAGGCAGCTCGCCACCTCGCACTCACCGTCGACCTCGGGCAGGTCCGGCGCGAAGTTGCGGGACAACGCCCAGTTGAAGTTCGGTGCGATGTCGGGGTGGCTGGCGTCGAGGCCGGTGTCCAGCACGCCGACGGTGACGCGCCGGTCGCCGGACTCCTTCTTGCGGGCCTTGTCGGCGCGGATCATGTCCAGGCCCCACAGCTTGTCGTCCAGCGGGTCCATCTTCTTGCCCTTGCCGTCGGGCCCCTTGCCCTTGCCCTTGTCCTTGTCCTTGTCCTTGCCGGAGCCTTTGCCGTTGAACGCGGTCAGCAGCGCCTCCTGCTCGACCAGGTCGAACTTGGGCTTACGGCCGATGGCCTTCTGCTCGACCGCACCGATCAGGGTGTCTGCCTCGGCAATCCGGTCGGTGAAGTCCACCTTGTCGCTGGTCACCTGGAACACGCCGACATCGTCGATCCGGTTTACGACGGTGCCGCCGGCTGCCTGGATCTCCGCCAGGGCCGCCTCGGTGCTGACGCCGTCCTCCGCGACCACAGTAAAGGTTTCGCTGCTGCTCGGTGCGGCACCGGCGGGGACACTCAGCCCCGTGACCGTCAACGCCAGGCCCGTCACGGTGGCGACGGCGCCGGCGGTGAAGCGTCTACTCACATCGGATCCTCTCGTTGCGGGACGTGGCAGTCATCGAACAACACCATCGACGTTTACACCAGGGGCTGTTCCGATTGCGCCCGAAGATCTTCTTCGTCCGCAAGAGCAGCCAGGACGGCAGGAAGATCCGTCAAGGTGGACAGTTCCGCGTCTGGCCGAACCCCCGGCGGGCAGGTTCGACCATCACGGTTGAGCCAGACCCCACGCAGCCGGCGGTCTGCGCCCCGACCACGTCGTGGGCGATCGAGTCACCGACGTACACCACCTGCCCGGCCGGCACCCCAGCCGCCTCGACCACCGCCGCGTAGAACTCCGGTGCCGGCTTCTTCGGTAGCCCGTTGTCGTGCGCGTACACCTCGAAGGCGAACCGCCCGGCGAGCCCGCACCGCTGCGCGCGGCTGTTGCCGTTGGTGGCATAGCCGATCGCCCACGTCTCCGCCAGCTCTGCGAGCGTCGGCAGCACATCCGGGAAGGGGCGGGTCAGCGCGAACCGCTGGGCGAAGTAGCGAGCCAACAGGTCGTCCAGGTGTGCGTCGAGCCCGACCCGGGACACCGACTGGGCAAGCGCCACCCGGCGCAGCTCCGGCATCGGCATAGCAGGGTTCGCGGCGAAGGCCACGGCCCAGTCGGTCTCCAGGTCCGCGAGGGACACCGCGACCGCTGCCGGAGTCAACCGACGCATCTCGTCGAGGACGGCCAGCAGCCCGCCGGTCATCGCCGGGCGTAGGTCGAGCAGGGTTTCGTCCGCGTCGAACACCACCGTCCTCAGCATGGCGTCGAGCTTGCCAGGGTCAACCGCGGGTGGCGAGCGCCGGTTTCTGGCCCTGCTCCACCGTTGGGGTCTCGCGTGGCTCGTCGAGGCGGACCAGGGCCACCCCGGCGACGATCAGGGCCCCACCGACGAGCTGCACCGCTGTGGGCAGCTCGGTCAGCACCAGCCAGGCGATGAGCACCGCGAACATCACCTCGGTCAGCCCGACGAAGGAGGCCAGCCGGGCACCGAGGAGACGGGTCGAGGCGACCCCGGTGAGGTACGCGAGCACGGCCGCGACCAGCACCAGCCCCGCCACCGGCACCAGCCAGCTGGTGCGCTGCCCGGCGAAGTCGACCGGGCCGGTGTACGTCCGCAGCGGCAACACCCCGACCAGCCCGAACAGGAGCAACACGCCAGCGCCGACCGCCATCCCGCCGGAGGCCAGCACCACCGACGGGAGGTTCGCGTCCATCCGGCCGGCGAGCACGAAGTAGCCGGCCAGCCCGACGGCCGCGCCGAGCCCCCAGAGCACCCCCACCGGGTCCAGCCGCCCGGCCCCGGCGAGGTCGAGCACGAGGCCGAGCCCGGCCAGGGCGACGACCGACCCGGCGACGGTGAGCCGGCGGGGTCGTTGCCCGTGGGCCAGCCACATCCAGCCGACCACCACCACGACGGCCAGGTACTCCAACATCAGCGCGACGCCGACCGGCAGGTAGCGCACCGCGTTGAAGAAGCACACCTGGGCGAGGGCGACACCGAGCAGCCCGAACGCAGTGATCGAGGCGGCGTTGCGTCGGAGCAGCGACCAGCGACCGCGCAGTGCCAGCACCGCTGGCACCAGTAGCACCAGGGCGGCGAGGCCGACCCGGATGACCACCGCCGCCTCGGCGGACCAGCCGGCGTCGATCAACGATCGGGCGAACGTCCCGGAGGTCGCGAAGGTCAGTGCCGAGAGCACCGCCAGCAGGAGGCCGGCGCTGCCGCGCGGGGGTTGGCGCATGGGTTCTCCTTGGCAACGACACCATGTAATGGGCAAAATGAGCCTACGTCGATGACGATAGCGCTACCAGGATAGGAGTCAAATTGCTTTTTGCCCATGACACGGAGTGCGGGCTGATCACCGCCGCGGCGCTGGTGAACACCGACGGCAGCGCCGGCGACAGCCTGCCCGACACGGCCGCGCTGAACGCCTTCTTCGTCGCGCACGCGTACAGCGGACGACACGAGCACACCGACGGCGAACTGCGGTCGGTACGCGAGCTGCGCCCCCGGCTACGCCGGATCTGGCACGCCGACACCGACGAGATCGTGTCCATCATCAACGGACTGCTCCAGGAGAACTCCGCCCTGCCCCAGCTGATCACGCACGACGACGAGCCGTACCACCTGCACGCGGTGCCCCGGGACGCACCGCTGGCGACCCGGATGGCGGTGGAGGCCGCCATGGCGATGGCCGACCTCGTCCGCAGTGGCGAACTGGGTCGACTACGAAGCTGCGACCACCCCGAGTGCGGCAACGTCCTGGTCGACCTGTCGCGAAACCGATCCCGCCGCTTCTGCGACGCCGGCTGCGGCAACCGGGCCGCCGTCACCGCCTACCGCGCGCGCAAGACCGCCAGCCGCTCCTGAACCGGCCACCGGGCCAGCCCGCCACCGCCCACCACCGGGCCAGCCCGCCCCAGCCCAGTTCTGACCGTTGCATTACAGGGTTCGGCGGCTCGGGCCCCGACCGGGCATCCTGGACAGGCACGGCCGCACGGGCGGCACAGCGAGGAAGGCTGGGTGGGGTGGAAGAATGGGATCTGGCGGTCCTCGGTGGCGGCACCGCGGGGCTCGTGGCAGCCAAGACCGCCGGCCGGTTCGGCGCCCGGGTGCTGCTGGTCGAATCCGCCCGCACCGGGGGTGACTGCCTCTGGACCGGCTGCGTGCCCAGCAAGTCGTTGATCGCCGCCGCGCACGCCGCGCACGCCGTCCGCACCGCCGACCGGTACGGGGTGCAGGCCGGCCCACCGAAGGTCGACGACGCCGCCGTGCTCGCCCACGTCCGGTCCTCGATAGCCCGGATCGAGCCGGTGGACTCCCCCGCCGCGATCAGCGCCACGGGGGCGACGGTGGTGGCCGGCCGGGCGGAGTTCACCGGCCCGGGGACACTGCAGATCACCGACGACGCGGGCACCCGACCAGCCCGGTTCCGCTGGGCGCTGATCGCCACCGGTGCCGCGCCGGCCCTGCCCACCGTGCCCGGCCTGGCCGAGGCCGACCCGCTGACCACCGACACGCTCTGGGACCTCACCGAGCTGCCCCGGCGGCTGGCGATCCTCGGCGGCGGCCCGATCGGCTGCGAGCTGGGCCAGGCCCTCGCCCGGCTCGGCGTCGAGGTCACCGTCGTCGAGCTGGCCGACCGGCTGCTGGGCAAGGAGGAGCCGGTGGCCGGCGCGCTGATCGCCGAACGGCTCCGCGGCGAGGGCGTGACCGTGGTGACCGGGACCGGCGTCGACCGGGTCACCGGCGGCACGCTCCACCTGGGCGACGGCGCGACGGTCGAGGTCGACCGGATCCTGGTCGCCACCGGACGCCGACCGCGCAGCACCGACCTGGGCCTGGCCGCCGCCGGGGTGCGCTGCGCCGAGCGGGGGCACGTCGTGATCGACGACCTGATGCGGACCAGCAACCGGCGGATCTTCGCCGCCGGCGACGTCACCGGCACCCTCCCGTTCACCCACGTCGCCGGGGTACAGGGCGGGTACGCCGCCACCAACGCGCTGCTCGGGCTGCGCCGCCGCATCGACTACGCCGCCGTACCGTGGGTGACCTTCACCGACCCGGAGGTGGCGCGCGTCGGGGCGACCCTCGCCCAGGCCCGCCACCGGCACGGCAGCCGAGCACGCGCGGAGCGACTCGACCACGACCACGTCGACCGGGCGATCACCGACGGTCGTACCGACGGATTCACCCAGCTGGTGAGCGGGCCGGGCGGCCGGCTCCTCGGCGCCACCGTCGTCTCGCCCCGGGCGGGTGAGACGATCGCCGAGCTCGCCGCCGCGATCCGGCGCGGCGCGAAGGTGCGCGACGTGGCCAGCACCGTGCACCCCTACCCGACGTACGCCGACGGGCCGTGGAACGCCAGTCTCGCCCAACTCCGCGCCGACCTGACCGCGCCGCTGCCGACGCGGGCGATGACCGCGCTCCGCACCCTGCGCCGCGCCCTGCACCCGATCCGGGGTGGGAACCGATGACCGACCACTCAGCCCGGCCGGCGGCGGCGTCCCGGCTCGTCCGGATCGTCGGCTCACCGTGGCCGAGGCTGGCCTTCCTGGTGGTCCTGCTGGCCGGCGCGGCGACGCTGCTGGCCACCCAGGGCACCCCGGACGTGGCGACGCTGCGGGACCGGGTCGCCGCCACCGGGCCGTGGGCACCGCTGCTCTACATCGTCGGGTACGCCCTGGGCACCGTGCTGCTGGTCCCCGGGGTGCTGCTCACCGCCGCCGCCGGGGCGCTGTTCGGAGTGGTCGGCGGATCGGTGGTGGTGCTGGTGGGGGCGACCCTGGGAGCGGTGGCGTCATTCCTGCTCGGCCGGCTGCTGGGCCGCCCGGCCGTGGAGCGGCTCGTCGGCGGCCGGCTGCACCGCCTGGACCGGTTCCTGGCGCGGCGCGGGCTGATCGCGGTGATCGGGCTGCGACTCGTGCCGCTGGTCCCGTTCGCGCTGCTCAACTACGGCTCCGGGGTGACCGCCGTCCGGCTGCGCGACTACGCCCTCGGCTCGGCGATCGGTATGACACCGGGAATTGTCGCCTACACCGCGGTCGGTGGCTCGCTTACCGATCCCACCTCGCCGCAGTTCCTCGCCGCCGTGGCCGGTCTGGCCGCGCTGACCCTGGCCGGTGCGGCGGCGGCCCGCCGGGTCCGCCGCCGGGACTCCCGCCCGGTGCCGGCCACCGAGGGCACCACCTGATGATTGACGCACGTCTGCGGCCGGTCCTGGCCAAGACCCTGGACCGGGTCGCCGCCGCCGTGGACCGGCCGTGGGTGACGCCCGGCCGGTTGACCACCGCCGGCCTGGCCCTGGGCCTGGCCGCCAGCGCCGCCGCGGCGGCCGGCTGGTGGTGGCCGGCGCTGGTGGCGTGGCTGGTGTCCCGGCTCGCCGACGGCCTCGACGGCCCGCTCGCCCGCCGCCGCGGCACCGCCTCCCCGTTGGGCGGATTCCTCGACATCGTCGCGGACTTCACCGTGTACGGGGCGTTCGTCGCCGGAGTCGCCGTCGGCGTTGACGGGCCCGCCACCCCGTTCCTGGTCCTGCTGGTGACCTACTACGTCAACGGGGCGACGCTGCTGGCGTACTCGTCGATCGCCGAGCGGGTGGGCCGGGAACGCGGCGACGAGCGGTCGCTGCACTTCCTCGGCGGACTGGCCGAGGGCGCCGAGACCATCGCCGTACACGCCCTGTTCTGCCTGCTGCCCGGCTTCGCCGGACAACTCGCCTGGGGTTGGGCCGCCGTGGTCGCCATCACCGCCGGGCAGCGCGTCGTGCACGCTGTCCGTACCCTGTCCGAGCCCGCCGGGAGGCCCACCCGATGAACCGACGATGGCGCGCGGTGGCGGCGCTGACCGCCGCCGGCCTGCTCGCCGCCGGCTGCACCGCCGGCACCGGCGACGCCGAACCCGCCCCCCGCGACTTCGCCCAGGTGCTGCGGGAGGCCCGCGGGCAGACGGTCAACCTCTTCATGTACGGCGGCGACGACGGCGCCAACCGCTACCTCGACGAGGTCGTCGCCCCGGCCGCCCGCGAACGGCTCGACGTCCGGATCAACCGGGTACCGATCACCGACACCGCCCTGGCGGTCAACAAGGTCCTCGGCGAGCAGCAGGCCGGCCGCGGCTCGGGCGGATCGGTGGATCTGGTGTGGATCAACGGGGAGAACTTCCGCACCGGCAAGCAGGCCGGGCTGTGGCAGTGCGGGCTGGTCGAGCTGTTGCCGAACATGCGCTACGTCGACTGGTCCGAGCCGACCGTCGCCAACGACTTCGGCACCCCGGTCGAGGGGTGCGAGGTGCCGTGGAGTCGCGCCCAGTTCGCGTTCAGCTACGACTCCGCCCGGGTCAGCGACCCGCCGACCAGCCTCGCCGGGCTGCTGGACTGGATCCGCGCCCACCCGGGCCGGTTCACCTACCCCGCCCCGCCGGACTTCACCGGCTCGGTCTTCGTCCGGCACGCCCTCTACCACCAGGCCGGCGGGGTCGACCAGATCCCGGACGACTTCGACCAGGCCGCCTACGACCGGCTCACCCCGCCGCTGTGGCAGACCCTGCGCGAGCTGCGGCCCGCCCTGTGGCGCGCGGGTGCGACGTACCCGGCCAACGAGAAGGAGCTCAACGACCTGTACGCCAACGGGCAGGTCGACTTCACCATGACGTACGGGCCGGCGCAGGTGACCAGCCTGGTCGAACGGGGACAGTTCCCGGCCACCACCCGTACCCTGCTGCTGGACGAGGGCACCATCGGCAACACCAACTACCTCGCCGTACCCGCCAACGCCGCCAACCGCTCCGCCGCGCTCGCCCTCGCCGACCTGATGCTCTCCCCCGAGTTGCAGTACGAGAAGGCCCGCCCCGACGGGTGGGGCCAGTACCCGGCCGTGGACCTCGACCAGCTCGACGTCGAGTGGCGGGACCGCTTCGCCGCCCTGCCCGCCTCGGCGCAGGTGCCCAGCTACGACCAGCTGTCGCGGAACAGCCAACCGGAGCTACGGGCGGAGTGGCTGCCGCCGTTGGAGGAGGGCTGGCGGCGCGAGGTGCTGCAACAGTGAACCACCGCCGTACCGGGCTCCTGCTGATCCTGCCGGCGCTGGCCACCGTGGTGCTGCTCTTCGGCGGCGGCCTCGGCTACGGGTTCGCGCAGAGCCTCGGCCTGGCCGGGTTCACCGACACGCCGGTCGGCCTGGCCGCCTACCAGCGGGTGACCGACGGCCCGGCGTTCACCGACGGGCTGCTGCTGAGCCTCTGGATCTCCACCGTCGCCACCGGGCTCGCCGTCGCCATCGGTGTCACCGCCGCCCTGGCCCTGCGCCGCACCGCCGTGGGCCGACGCACGGCCACCTTCCTGGCCCAGCTCGGGCTGCCGGTGCCGCACCTGATCGGCGCGGTCGCGATCGGGCTGCTGCTGGCCGACTCCGGCCTGCTGGCCCGCGCCGCCCGGACCGTCGGCGTCGCGCTGCCGGCCCTGGTCGCCGACCCGCACGCGGTCGCCGTGATCGTCGAGTACGTGTGGAAGGAGGCGCCGTTCGTGCTGATCGTCGTCCTCGCCGCGCTCGGCGGGCCGGTCGCCGAGCACGAACGGGCCGCCGCCACCCTCGGCGCCCGGCCCCGGCAGGTGCTGCGGCACGTGACCCTGCCGCTGCTCGCCCCGTCGATCCTGGCCGTGGCGGTGCTGATCTTCGCCTTCACCCTCGGCGCGTACGAGGTGCCCGCCCTGCTCGGCCGCGCCTACCCGCAGCCGCTACCGGTCCTGGCCTACCAGCGGTTCACCGCCGCCGAACTCTCCGGCCGGGCCGAGGGCGTCGCCATCGCCCTGCTGATCGCGGCCATCGCCGTCGCGGCGGCGCTCGCGTACACCGGGGCCAGCCGGCGGGCCGTCGGCCGGGTGACCGGAGCGCGGCGGTGACGGAAGCGGCGCCGGCGAAGAGAGCTCGGCCGGTGACGGAAGCGGGGCGGCTCCGCCGGCCGCTCGGTGCGGCGCTGGCCCGCCCCGCGGTGCTGATCCTCACCGGCCTCTGGGTGGCGGGGCCGCTGCTGCCGCTGGCCGTGCAGGCCTTCACCGACCAGTGGTTCTACCCCGACCTGTGGCCGAACCGCTGGTCGCTGGCCGGCTGGGAGCAGGCCCTCGGCCCGCAGTCCCGCCTCGCCGAGTCCGTCGCCACCTCCATCGGCATCGGCGTCGCCGTCGCCGCCCTCGCCACCGCCCTCGGGGCCGCCGCCGGGCGCGCGCTGGCCTGGCACCGGCTGCCGGGAAGGCGCCTGATCGAGCTGATCCTGCTCGCCCCGGTGCTGGTGCCACCGTTCGCCGTCGCCATGGGCGCGCAGATCGTCTACCTGCGTGCCGGGCTCGCCGACTCGCTTGCCGGCGTGGTCCTGGCCCAGCTGCCGGCCGCCACCGCGTACGCCACGCTGCTGATGTCCGGGGTGTGGGCCGGCGTCGACCCCGCCCTGGAACGGCAGGCCCGCACCCTCGGCGCCGGGGCGTGGCGGGCGTTCCGCGAGGTCAGCCTCCCCCAGCTGCGCGGCGGCCTGGTCGTCGCCGCCATGTTCGCCTTCCTGATCTCCTGGAGCGACTACCTGTTGACCCTGCTCATCGGCGGCGGCGTCGTCACCACCGTGCCGCTGCTGCTCTTCGCCACCGCCGCCGGCAGCGGCAACCAGGCCGCCACCGCCGCCATCGCGCTGGTCGCCGTCGCCCCACCCCTGCTGCTCACCGCCCTCGCCGCCCGGCAACTCGCCGGCCGCGACACCGCCCTACTCGGAGTCGGCCGATGACCACCAACATCACCATCGTCGACCTGGACCACACCTACCCCGGTACCAGCGCCCCGACGCTGCGCCGGGTGAGTCTGGAGGTGCCGGCGGGCACCCGTACCGCCGTGCTCGGCCCCTCCGGCAGCGGCAAGTCCACCCTCCTGTCGATCGTCGCCGGGCTCAGCACCCCCACCGGCGGCGACGTCCGGCTCGCCGGCCGCAGCGTCCTGCGCCAGCCCCCGCACCGGCGCGACCTCGGCGTCGTCTTCCAACGCCCGCTACTCTTCCCGCACCTCACGGTGGCCGAGAACGTCGCCTTCGGCCTGCGCATGCGCGGCACCGATCGCGCTGCCATCCGGCGGCGGGTAACCGCGCTGCTCGACGCCGTCGCGCTACCGGGCTACGGCGACCGGCGCAGCGGCGAACTCTCCGGCGGCCAGCAACAACGCGTCGCCCTCGCCCGCGCCCTGGCCGCCCGCCCCGGGGTCCTGCTGCTCGACGAACCGTTCAGCGCCCTCGACCCGCAGCTACGCGGCGACATGCGGGCGCTCCTCACCGACCTGCACCGGCAGGAGGGCACCACGACGCTGTTCGTCACCCACGACCGCGACGAGGCCACCGACGTGGCCGACACGGTCACCGTGCTCCTCGACGGCCGGGTCGCCCAGCACGCCCCACCCGCCGACCTGTTCCGCCAGCCCGCCACCCTCGCCGTCGCCCGATTCCTGGGCGGCGCCGACAACGCCATCCCCGGCACCGCCCAGCCCGGCCACTTCGACTGCCCGCTCGGCCGCCTCCACCTCGACACCGACCACCGAGGAGCGGGGCTGCTCCTCATCCGCCCCGAAGCCATCCTGGCCGGCGACCACCAGGGCGACAACGTCGTACCGGCGACCATCACCGCCGTCACCGACCGGGGCACCCACCTCGACATCCAGGCCAGCAGCGCGGGCGTCACCCTGCGCCTCACCACCGGGCCGGCAGCACCGCTGCGCCCCGGCGACGACACACCCCTCTACCTACCCCCGGCCCACCTCAGCGTGGTCACCCCATAGCCACGCCCTACGACGCCCACTCACTCACCGGTCCGCAGCGAGGCCACGAAGGACCGCCAGGAACCCGGGTCGACCGCCAGCACCGGCCCCACCGGATCCTTGCTGTCCCGCACCCCCACCACACCCGACAGGTTCGTCGCCACCTCAACACACTGGTCGTTGGAACCACTCCGGCGGCTCTTGCGCCAGCGGGCACCGTTCATTTCCATGACTCCACCAGTTCCCTTATCCGCTCGATGGACTCCTGCGGGGGCAGGGCCACGGCGAGGGTAGCCTCCCAGGTCCGTTGCAAGCGCATGAGATCAGCCGACCGATCCAACTCCTGCCCGCCGATCTGGCCGCCGAGAAAGGCAAGCTCGCTGCCACCGGTCATGCTGGCGAGAATGAACGGGCCGTTAAGGCCCGGATACTCCTCCGCCGAGGATGGCACGACCTGGACTCGAACGTGGGGGTGCTCGACGGCTAGGCGGGCGAGGTGCGACAACTGGTCGCGCATGACCTTTCGCCCGCCTACCCTCCGCCGTAGCACCGCCTCATCCATTACCCCCACGAGCCGGGATGGACGCTCGGCATATAGCACCGATTGACCGTCCAGCCGGTCGGCAAGTCGCCGCTGGACTTCTTCTGGATCAAGTAGTGGATCTGACTCGAAGACCGCCCGCGCGTACGCCTCGGTCTGCAACAGACCTGGAACGTGTAGCGGGTCGAACCAGCGTAGGGCCCACGACTCTGCCTGGATTCTGCGCCAGCCGCGCGACCATGCCTGTGCTCTATCAAGTGCCACCAGATCAGTAAGCATGCGGGTAAAGAGGCCACCGGTGTCGAGAGCCCTGTCGAACTGCTCGAGATACTTACCGGTCGGCGGCTGCTGCCCCAACTCCACCGCACTGACCATCGACGGCGAATAGTTGATCGCCTTGGCCAACTCCTCCTGACTCCAACCCCGCCGAACCCGAGCCCGGCGCAACTCCGCCACCAAGAATCCCGCAGCGGTCACCTCTCCAGTCGCCATCTCCAACCGCCCTCCACGAACCGGTTGATCGACTCCAGTACCGCGCCACCAGCGACCCCGCCCAGCACAGAGGCTCTCCCACAGCACGGCCAAACCCTTCTGACCGTAGCCGCACCCTCAGCAAACTGTGAAGCACGACGCCCGCCTCCGATCCCGAACGCGGCGTCGCAATGGGATCGCCCGCTTCCCCGGCCGGGTGATCCCACCCGCTGGGGCCGTCACACGAAACGTTCGAGAGGAAGGCAGCGCCATGTCTCGATCTACCCGAAACTGGCTCTCCCGCGCATTCCGGTGGCCGCGCAACGAACGCCCCATACCGCTCGCACCCCGACACCGCCGGGTCTGGCGCGGCCCCCGCCCCGACTGCTCCTGCGGCCTACCCTGGCGGAACTGCCCGGACCGACACACCACCGTGCCCACCGAGCCAGCCACCGCCGCGCCCCCACCGAACCGCCCCGCGTGGAACGCCCCCACCGTCGCCAACCCCCAGGTCGGCCGCGTCGGCTGGCTCACCCCCGCCCAAACCTGGCGCGCCAACGGCGGCAAATGGTGACCCCTCCGGCCACCCCCACCACCCGACCACACCTACCGCTGCGCCCACTCTGGATCTGCCGCACCTGCGCCGCACCCTGGCCCTGCGCCACCGCCCGACTCACCCTGCGAAAGGAATACGCCACCGACGCCATCGCGCTCCGGATCTACCTCTGCACCCTGCTCCACGACGCCGCAGCCGACCTACACAAACTCCACCCACACGACGGCCCCGACCCGAAGGCCCTCTTCGACCGCTTCCTGGCCTGGACACCCCGGAACCCGCCAGCGGTGAATTCAGGTCAGGATGACGGGGTTGGCTAGCCTCGACATCCATCGATGAAACGGCAGGGCGCATCGGTCGACGCGGCACCAGAATGTCGGTGGGCGATGGTGACATTGGCGGATGCGGGGCTTCTCGCGCTCATGACACCCTCAGCAACCCCGAGAGGTTGGCAGGAGCGTCTCCCCGGCTCTAGAAGCAGGACGCCACCAAACCATGGAGATATCATGGGAAAAGTAGTTCTGGATATGACAATGTCGGTAAATGGCTGCATTGCCGGGCCGGACGGCGGGTCCGAAGGGCTGCATGACTGGTTCTTCGCCCCCTCGCCGGAGAGTCAGGCGATCGTCGAGGAGCTGCAGCGCAGCATGGGCGCGATGGTGATGGGGCGACGCACCTACGACCAGGGCGCCAGCCAGGACGGATTCGTGGACAACCCGTTCCCGGTCGAGCACTTCGTCGTCTCGCACAGCGCGCCGGAGCAGGCCGCCAAAGGGGACACCGTCTTCCACTTCATCCCGGACGTCGCCGAGGCGGTACGCCGTGCCCAGGTCGCCGCGGGGGAGCGCGAGGTCATCATCGGCGGCGGCGCCCAGCTCGCCCAGCAGTGCCTGGCCGCGGGGCTCGTCGACGAGATCCGGCTGGCGGTACGGCCCATGGTGATCAAAGACGGTATCCAGCTTTTCGATGCTACTGCGCTTCGGTTGGAGAACGTCGGTGTGATCAGTACGCCGCAGGCGACCCACCTGCGGTTCCAGGTCCTGCACTGAGCTGAGCTGTCCCTGGGGCGGGTCGAGGCCGCGCCCCAGGGACAACAGGGCAGCCAGGGTGACACCCAACCGGCGACTTGCCGGACTCCGGGTGATCTCCTCCGCTAGTTTGAGGAGGTGACGCGAACCTGACGAGGAGCCTGGAGCGCCGAATGTCAATCCTGACCATCGTTGTCCACAATCGTGCCAAGACGGACCAGGTGGAACCGCTCAAGGCTGAGCTCCAGAGGGTTGTTCCGATCATTCGCCAGGACGAAGGCTGCGTTAGCTACCACCTTCATCAGGACAACAGCGACCCGACCCTTTTTCTCGTTTACGAGAACTGGGAGTCCCGTGAACTCTGGCAGGCACACATGGACACCCCGCATGTGCAAGCCCATTCCGAAGCCACCGCCGACAAGATCGAGGAATGCACCCGCTACGAGATGACTCGTATCGATTGAGGCGAGTGCCGGGTTGACGATGCCCCCGGCACGGCTGACGGGGCCTAACCGTCGAGGACTGCGGTGGCCTCGACCTCGACCAGCAGGTCGGGGCCGGCGAGCGCGCTGATGCCCAGGCCCGTCAGCGGGGCGGCCAGGGTGACGCCCAGCTTCGCCGCCGCCCGCGCGATCCCTTCCCCCAGGAGCGCCATCTTGTCGGGCGTCCAGTCGACGACGTACACGGTCACCTTCGCCACGTCGTCGAAGGAGCCACCGACCTCGGCCAGGGCGGTGGCGACGTTGAGGTAGCACTGCTCCACCTGGGTGGCGAGGTCACCCACGCCGACCGTGTTCCCGTCAGGGTCTACGGCGACCTGGCCGGCGAGGAAGACCAGCCGCGACCCGGTGGCGACCGCCACCTGCGA